>JAZQZL010000049.1:0-16746 GCA_045634005.1 Candidatus Flemingiibacterium sp.
CCGTTGGGCACCAAAGGTTGACTGCGATGCTAAGGCAAAATTCGTTAAGTACGTCAGCGAAAAGTATGCCCTTTCGGATAAGTGCATTCCGATCGGTATGTCCGCAGGCGGCGCTCACGCTGTAAACTTTGCAGGCTTCTATCCCGAGTGCGTTAAATGTATGTTTATCGACGCACCTGTGCTTAACTTTATAAGCCATCCCGTACGCTGCAACACCGAATACAAGAGAAAGGTTTGGGAAACCGAATTTACCAAGGCTTACCCCGGTCTTACCCGTGCGGATATGCTTAATAAATTCGATAACCACCCGATCAACAAGGCACCGATACTTATAGAAAACAAGATTCCGATACTTATGCTTTACGGCGTACAGGACACTATCGTTGACTACTGCGAAAACGGACTCTTACTCGAGGAGCTTTATGCAGATCACCCTGAGCTTCTTACCGTTATCAAGCGTGTAATTCAGGGACATCATCCACACGGCTTCCCCGGCAATCCCGGTATCGTTGCGAACTGGATCGAAGCACACGTATAATTCAAAAAGATAATTTATAAATACATAAAGGAGATTACCGTTATGATGTCAGAAAAAGAGCGCAAGGTTTGGGAACCCTTCAGAATTGAAGAATTCGAATTCGAGGGTCAGCCTGCGAACATTGTTTTTCCCGATAAGGCTAACGAAAAGAAGAGCTGGGCTCTCAAGACCGAGTACCGCGATGCGTTCCCGGAAACCGAGCTCGAGCTGCTGCGACGCGGCTATCACGTTGTATTCATCAAGAATATCAGCCGCTTTGCAACCAAGGAGGACTGCGATCGAAAGGCTCGCCTTGTTGCATATCTCCACGAGAACTACGGACTTTCCGAAAAGTGCGTTCCTGTCGGTATGTCCTGCGGCGGCGCTCACGCTGTAAACTTTGCAGGCTTCCACCCCGAGTGCATTCAGTGCCTCTTCATCGAAGCACCCGTGCTTAACTTCCTCGACTATCCGGGCGGATTCCGCAACCCTGATAACCGTCCCACCTGGTGGAAGGAATTCAAGCTTGCATACCCGAATATGAAGCGCGGAGAATTCTTAAACTTCGATAACCACCCGATCAACAAAGCTCCCATTCTTATTGAAAACAAGATTCCCGTGCTTATGGTCTACGGCACCGAGGACATCGTTGTATACTACCACGAGAACGGCGAAATGCTTGAGGAGTACTATGAGGATCATCCCGGACTTCTCACCATTATGAAGCGTGAGTCGCAGGGTCACCACCCGCACGGCTTCCCCGCTCATCCCGAGATCATCGCAGACTGGATCGAAGCTAATTCGTAACAAAATAAAAGGCGCACTCACAGCTGTGAGTGCGCCTTTTTATGTATGTGTTTATCCCTCTTTTTTCTTACTGACGCGGCTGTAAATTACCGACGACAAAGCTATTGCGCACACACCGGCCACAAGCTTGCCAACTATAACAGGCAGAACGAGCGAGCTGTCGTTTGCCATAGTGTACGCGAGATGGCTTCCGAACACGAATGCGCCCGACACTGAAAATGCGGCATTAAGCATAACGCCCTTCTTATCCATTCTATCCATCGTGGCATATGCCGTCGCGCAGGTTGCAAGCGATGCAAGAAGCGCGATCGTCGCGAAATCGTTGATACCTGTCTTTCTACCGAGTGCCGCAAGCGGCTTTGACAAAAGCTTTGAAAGAATAAAAACAAACGGAAATGCACCGGCAAGAACGATAGCCGCATTAAGGCACACAGCCGCTCCCTCATCTATTGGTGCAAGTCCCGGAACGATCTCCTTACCCGTAAGGAAAGTAAATATTCCAAGCGCAAGTCCTGCGGTAATTACGGCAGTGATAATTTTGCCGAGAACGGTAAATATCCTAACGCAAAGGTTTGCCGCAAAGATTATTCCTACCGCAATGATCGCCGAGAACAGTAAAAGAGGCAAAAGATCAAGCATCAGCGTACCGAAGCTGATTTTGCACACAAGTCCCGCCACAAGACATCCTATCGGAATTGTTACAATACCGCAAAGAAGTCCGAGCAGTACGTCGCCGTGCTGTTTTTTGTCGGTCATACCGATAGCAAACGGGATCGTAAACGAAACAGTGCAGCCCATCATCGATGATACGACGTACGCGTTAAAAAGTCCGACGCTGTCATTCTGTGTCATTTCCATAGCGAGCGGTGCCCCGCCCATATCGTTAGCGAGAAGTGCCGCAGGAATTATAGACGCATCAATGCCGAGGGTGCTCGAAAACATCTGTGCGAGCGGCCTTACAAGCTCTCCAAGCACGGGCGCCAAGCTTATCATACCCGTCATTGTGAGCATCATAACTCCGAGCAGATTAAATCCCTTTTCAAATTCCTTGCCAAGACCGAGTCGGCTGCCGAAAATTCGGTCAAGCGCGCCGAGAAGCGCAAATATAAGTACGATTACTGTGATGTAATTCATTTATGCCTCCAACATAGCCACGCACGGCGGCGTGAACACGATAAATTTATTATATCACTTGAGCCTTCAAAAAGCAATATCCACCGCCAATTTATAAACATTTTTTTGCAAAATATTTCAAATTGACATTGATTATTCATATTTCTGGTGTATAATATATTTTGAATGATTTTATTTTTTATGGAGGCATTTCAATGGATAAGAAACTCACCAAGTTAAACGGCTTTAACGGCGTTGAAGGCCCCGTTCTGACTATCGTTATGGACGGTATCGGCGTTGCTCCCGCTAATGCGGCAAACGCTGTAAACGCTGCATTTACGCCTACTCTCGATATGCTTGCGGCAAAGTATCCGCACGTTAACCTGAAGGCTCACGGTACGGCAGTCGGACTCCCCTCCGACGACGATATGGGTAACTCCGAGGTTGGTCACAACGCACTCGGTGCAGGTCAGGTATTCGCACAGGGCGCAAAGCTTGTTTCGCAGTCTATCGAATCGGGCAAGATGTTCGCATCTGCAACCTGGCAGGAGCTCATCGGTAACGTTAAGACCAATAATTCCACCCTTCACTTCCTCGGCCTTTTCTCCGACGGTAACGTTCACTCTCACATCGACCACCTGAAGGCTATGCTCGTACAGGCAAAGAACGAGGGCGTAGCAAAGGTTCGCATTCACATCCTCATCGACGGACGCGACGTTGGTGAAACCTCCGCACTTGAGTACATCGATCCGTTCGAAGCATTCATCGCTGATCTTCGCGATGCTAACTTCGACATCAAGATCGCATCCGGCGGCGGACGTATGCAGATCACTATGGACCGTTACGAAGCTAACTGGGCAATGGTTGAGCTCGGCTGGAAGACTCACGTTCTCGGCGAAGGCAGACAGTTTGCAAGCGCAGCAGAGGCTGTTAAGACCTACCGCGAGGAGCTTAAGGTCATCGACCAGGATCTTCCCCCCTTCGTTATTGCAGAGGACGGCAAGCCTGTCGGCACCGTTAACGACGGCGACAGCGTTATCTTCTACAACTTCCGCGGCGACCGCTCGATTGAGATTTCCAAGGCGTTCGATGACGCTGACCTCGATAAGTTCGACCGTGTAAGATATCCCAAGGTAGTTTACGCAGGTATGCTTGAGTACGACGGCGACCTTCATATTCCGAAGAAGTACCTCGTATCTCCTCCCGAGATCACCGAAACTATGGGCGAGTATCTCGCAGGCACGGGCGTATCTCAGCTCGCTATCTCCGAAACTCAGAAGTACGGTCACGTAACTTACTTCTGGAACGGCAACAAGTCCGGTAAGTTTAATGAGGAGCTCGAAACCTACATCGAGATTCCCTCTGACGTTGTTCCCTTTGAGCAGAGACCTTGGATGAAGTGCGCAGAGATCACCGACAAGCTTATCGAGTGCCTTGAGTCCGGTAAGTACAAGTACCTCCGTGTTAACTTCCCGAACGGCGATATGGTAGGCCACACCGGCTCCTTCCTCGCAACGCAGGTTTCTGTTGAGGCGCTTGATTTACAGCTCGCACGTATTCTCGCAGTTGTTGACAAGCTTCACGGCGCAGCGCTCATCACCGCTGACCACGGTAACGCTGACGAGATGTACGAGCTTGACAAGAAGACCGGCGCTCCCAAGCAGAACAAGGACGGCTCATATAAGGCAAAGACCAGCCACACTCTTAATCCCGTTCCCTGCTATATCTACGATAACTACACCGCAGATAAGTATGAGATCAAGGCGGACGACGGTAGCTTCGGTCTTTCGAACGTAGCCGCAACTATGGTAAACCTTCTCGGATATGAGGCTCCCACAGTTTGGGATGAATCGATTATCAAGGTTAAATAAAATTTATCGGGTAACGCCAAGGCGTTACCCGATTTTCTATTCGGCTTTAATGTAGGAAATATCCGCCGCGATAACGTGCCCATCGATTTCTGCGACTATATCAGTCGGAAGCATACACGCCGTGTCAATAGTTACCTTAACCTTGTTTTCGCCGTTAACGTAAAGCGCACGCTCGTATTTTATTCCACCGATTTTAAAGCTCTCCGACGAATGATAAAACTCGCCCGATATACAAAAGAGCGAAATAATATCTGACACGCCCGACACAGCCGTATCATCTGTTATCGGTATCTTCATCGTCCCCGAGGAAATATATAACGCCCCATCCGCTATCTCAAATTTCACTCCCGAGATTATACTGTTTTCGCCGAGCGTTAGCACCGCGTCGCGTGCGAGCATTCGCCCGTTTTCATCGTACTTGGGAGCCTCGAGTGTTAACGTAACGGGGATCTCCTCGCCGTCAAGCGTGACCGAGGCTTCAACGTACAGATTTGATTTCTGATATGCAAGCCTGTCGGCGTTTTGCTCTCTGGCGCACGAGCTTAACACGAACACAAGCATAAGCACAGCACACATTAATTTATAACACATAAACCGCCTCCGATATAATGTTTGATACATTATACTGTCGAAGGCGGTAATCTATTCGTCAGATTAAGATTATGCCTCATTCATATCGGTTGGACAAACGCCGTAATGCTGCTTAAAAACCTTGCCAAAATACAGCGGGTCCTTATATCCGACCGAGAATGCAAGCTCCTTTACAGTGTTAAATTCGCCGCTGTCGATAATTGATTTTGCGTATGACAGCCGCTTACCTACAACATAATTTTTGGGACTTGTGCCAAAGCGTGCGATAAATATTTTTCTGAAATAAGTGTCAGAAATACCGCACAGGCTGTGAAGCTCGTCTATCTTAAGATCGCAGTCATAGATGTGGCTTTGCAAATAAGCGACTGCTGGGTCAATTACATCCTGCTTCTTTTTATCCTGATACTCTACGCTCTCTTGACTTGTAATATAAGAAAGCAAGCCGTAAAGCAATGACATACACTGATATTTTTGGCTTTGATTGCCGAATTTCCAAAGGTCTGCAAAATGGTACATTATATAATCGGCGTCGTAAAAGTCCTCTATGGAGTAGTACGAAACACCCATATCTCCAAAATCGCCGTCTACATTGATAATCGTAGCGACAGCATCTCCCTCTGATACTTTTTTGTATTCGTAGCTGCATCCCTTTGGCAAAAATATCATTTCGCCTTCATTCAAGATCAAGGTCCTGTCCTCAAAAAAATACTGCATCGAGCCGCGAACTCGAATTATGAAGCTATCTGCTTTTCTAAGCTCTACCTTGCCGTAAGGCTTGGTCGTATGATGCAGTGCAGATATAATTTTCAAATTTTCTATATTGTTAAACATATACATTCTCCGCTTCGTACAGTTTTAAGCGCATATTAATTATAACACATCGCCGCGTCAATTACAAGAAGCTATGAAAACTTTTGTTTTAAAAATTCCATATCGGTTGTTTTTTTCCATTTACAATAATTTATGTTTTGCTATAATGTATAGGCAAAGCTTTAGAAAGAGGTGTGCGGATATGGAAGAGCAAACCAAAAAGAAGTTGAACTTTGATTACACTTGGATAATCATCGGACTATGTTTTTTAATAGTTGCAGTCAGTCTTGGACTTTGCAGCAGCGGCCGAAACCTGTACCTGACAGCTATCACCGATGCACTCGACATCCCCAGAGGTGCTTTTTCCCTCACCAACACCATAAGATTTTTTACAACCACAGTGTTCAACTTGTTTTTCGGTAAGCTTGTATATCGCTTCGGAACAAAAAAGCTTGTTTGCGCGGGCTTTATTTGCCTCATATCCTTTGCACTGATCAATTCCGTTGCAAACAATCTGTTTGTTTTTTATCTCGGCAGTATCTTTCTTGGAATAGGTATTTCCTGGACAGGTACTACGATAATGAGTGCTGTTGTGAATAAATGGTGTAAATCAAACAAAGGAACTGTAACCGGTGCAATTTTAGCGGCTAACGGCATCGGAGGCGCGATTGCCGTACAGATCATATCACCGATTATATTCGCAGAAGGCAAGCCCTTCGGCTACCGCACGTCATATCTGCTTGTGGCGATAGTTCTTGCGGTCGTTTTGGCGCTCGTCGTTATATTCTTCCGCGAAAGCCCCAAGGGTGATAACGAAAAAATTGTTGTCGGAAAGAAAAAGCGCAAGTCAAGAGGTCAGGGCTGGGTCGGAATGGACTATAGAACCGCCGTCAGAAAGCCGTATTTTTACCTCGCTATTCTCTGTATGTTCTTTACGGGCATGGCGCTTCAGGGTATCGGCGGAATTGCACTTCCGCATATGTACGACATCGGACTTGCGAAAGCATTTGTCGCTACGGTATCGAGCGTAAGCAGCGTGCTGCTTACCTTATCGAAGTTCTCCACGGGCTTTATGTACGATAAGCTCGGTATACGCACGTCAATGAACATCTCTCTCGGCTGCGCGTTTGTTTCAATCCTCGGACTCGTGCTTATCACAAACTCATCTGCAGGTCAGATTATCGCACTTGTTCGCAGCGTATTTTCCGCCGTTGCGCTACCGCTCGAAACGGTTATGCTGCCGCTTTTTGCAATGGAGTTCTTCGGTAATAAGGAGTTTGAAAAATTCGTCGGTATGTTCGCCGCCGCAAGCACGGCAGGCTTCGCAATTGGCTCTCCACTCGGTAACCTATGCTATGATATACTCGGCGATTACAACCTCGCGTTTTACTTTTTCGCAGCTCTGCTCGTTTTCGTCACCGTATCGATGCAGTACGTATACTGCGCTTCAAGACGCGACAGAATAGCGATTGAGGCCAAGGAAAATTCAGAAGCCTCTGCCTGATACGCAAAATTTAAAATTAAGGATTAAACAATACCGCCTTCGATATAACATTATCGAAGGCGGTAAATTATTCTTTATAGGGACACAAACGCAACGGGATTACAAAGGCGAAGGATACGCTGTGCCTCGGCGTTGGTTTCGAAGATAAGCGCGTGTTTTTTGCCGCGCTTCTGATCGGGATACACGCAAATGTACGCGTTTTCGCTACCCTCGTCTGCATATATCTTCACATCCGAAATATCGCCCTTTGTGAGCATATGCTCACGCTCGCTGTCATACGGCGCGATAAGCGTTGCCTCGGTGAGCTGTACGCGGCATTTTACGCGACGCGTCGCGCCTCCGTATATTACGGCGACGGTAAGCTCGCCGGCTTCGATTGCGTACTCGTACTCAACTCGCGTGAACCGCCACGTCAGCTTATATATCGCAAACAGCAAAAACGGCAGCAGCAAAACGAGTGCAAGCCCTTGAAGCAACGCCCAGAATATAAAGAGATACGCAGCCGAAAATACCGTGTACGCGCAAATGAGAAACACGCGCAAAAGCTTCGTCCTTGGCGTGTCCTCGGGGCGCACGACATATTCGGTAAAGTTTTTGTAATCGTTCATACTACTTTTAGTTTGTCGAATTTCTTTCGAAGTTTTTCGTTCCTTTTTCGTAAATGTCGCAGATCAGCTTTTGAATTTTCAGTGCTTCTCTGCCGCTTATTGTAGGCTCTCTGTCATTCTCAACCGCGTCGTAAAAATCCTTGATCTCACGAATGTGCTGAAATCCCCAATAATCCTTGCCGCCCTCGTATACCACGTCGGGCTCCACGGTGGTTTTGGTTGAGAAGCGCTGACCGTCGTTAAGCACGATCTCCGCGTTGTCGTAGTCCATCGTAACCTTTCCGTTTTCACAGCAAAGTCTGATCTCTATCGGATCATCGCAGCCGTAGTTGTTCATCGCCCAGAAGCCGAGCGTCGCGCCACCCTTATACTTTATAAAGCCCTCGGCGGTATCGTCTACCTCCATAATAGCGTGACCGCGGTTCGCCATATGAGCCTGAACGCTCTCGACCTCGTCGTTTATAAACCAGTTAGCAAGGTCAATGGAGTGAATAGCCTGGTCGATCAAAACTCCTCCGCCCTCTTTATCCCAAGTGCCCTTCCAGTCGGAAAGACTGTAATACTCGTCGGGCTTGCACCAAGTAAGTACAACTCTCGCAGAAATAATCCTGCCAAGCGTACCGTCCTCAATTTTTTCCTTTACGAGCTGGGACGAATTGTTATATCTGCACTGGAAAATGATACCGTACTTTACGCCGTTTTTCTCTGCAAGGGCAACGTTTTCGAGCGCATCCTCATATTTTATGCTCATAGGCTTTTCGCAGAGTACGTGTACGCCTGCCTCGATAGCATACTTTGAAATGATCGGATGCAGATAATGCGGTACGCATACGTGCACCACATCGATGTTCTCTTTGTTTATCAGTTCCTTGTAATCGTAATACGCTTTACAGTTATATTTTTTTGCAGCCTTGTCTGCGCGATCCTTTTTGATATCGCAAACACCGACGATCTGTGAATTCTCAAGATGATGCGCGCTTGTTGCGTGCATTGTGAAAATATTACCGCAGCCTACAATTCCTATTCTGAGCATTACCAATTCCTCCAACTTCAAATATAAGTGATTATGCGCCATTTTATCTGATTTTTGCTATCCGGCGCATTTATATTATACAATAGAGAAAATTATAATGCAATACATTTTTCGGCGAATTTTGTGCAGATTTCAACGAAATATTAGCAAATTCACGCGTAGAAAATGCGGTGTGTACTCGCAAAAAACGCACGACGTATTCGGTAAAGCTTTTGTAATCGTTCATTTATTTAACCTCAACAGCATTTTTTTGCAGCTTCGACATCGTCGGGAAATATACGATAAGGTGAACAATAATAGAAAGCGTCCATCCTACGGGCCATACGAGATAGAGGAACGTAAGATTCGGGCAGAGCGGGAATATGAACCACACCCAAACAAAACGAAGCGCGCACATAAACACGAGCGTCGTTACGGTAGGCACCATAGGCTTGCCGATGCCGCGAAGCGCGCCTGCCATAACCTCGTTCATTCCGCAGATGAAATACGTGCTCGAGATAATTATCATCTTCTGACAGGAGAATTCTATAACCGCAGGTGTCGAGGACATTATCGACGAAAGCTCGGGCGAGAATATCGCCGAGAGCGAGCCGAGAGTCGCACCGAACGCGGTGGTTATGAACATAGCGCTGAGAAGTGCTTTCTTTGCACGTTTAACGTTTCCTGCGCCGATATTTTGCGCAATGTACGGAGTCGCCGCATACGGAGTTGCAAGCGCGACCTGATACAAAATACCGTCAAACGAGTTTGCTATGGAAAGTCCCGTAGTCGCGTCAGGTCCAAAGCCGTTGACAGCGGTGGATATAACTACGTTTGCGAGCGAATAAAGTCCCTGCTGAAGTCCCGCGGGAATGCCTACCTTAAGCATCTCGCCAAGCTCCTCGCGGTAAAATTTGAAATGACGCCAAACAAAGGTTACGGCACATTTATTTCTCATCAGAACGGAAAGGCAAAGTCCGCCTGCAACGGCATTCGAAATGATAGTTGCAAGCGCAACGCCCACAACGCCAAGATTCAAATATTTGATGAAGATAAAATTAAGAACGAGCTTAACAATACCACCGGTGAGTATGAAATACATCGTGCGCCTTGTTTCACCGACAGAGCGAAGGATAGCTGCACTGAAGTTTAAGATGAGTAAGATTGGAGCACCGACGAAATAGAGTCTGAAATATGTAGTCGCCTGAGGGAGTATGGTTACGTCGCACTTGTTCCAAGTGAGAAATATTCTTGCAAACACCACACCGATCAGGAGAAGTGCAAAACCGCTTACAAGCGCGAACAGCATCGACGTACCGACTGCCCTCTCTGCGCGCTCTTTATCTCCTGCACCGACGTTTTTGGCAACAACTACGTTTACGCCGACAGATGTACCGATTACGAATCCCGTGATCAGAACTATAAGCGCGGTACACACGCCTACTGCACCAACCGCTGTGTCCGACGGTCCCGACGAAAACATCTTTAGAACTCTCATATCAACGATACCGAAGATCGACTGCATAACGTTCATTATCAATATCGGCATCGTCATTGTGAGCAGTCCCTTTGCAATAGGACCCGAAAGCATATTGGTGTTAGACTTGCTCATAACATTCCTCTTTTAAGCGAGCAACAGATTTTACGCCCAAAGCATACCGCCCGCCGCAACCATAGTAACACAAAAATCTACGCTTGTCAACCAAAAACCGAGAAAATATGCAATATTTTTATCAGTAAAAGCCGTCACCGCAAAATAGGGAAAATATTTCCGAATTTTATCCTGAAACATCTTGAAAAAAGCTTCAAAATAGTGTATCATATATATGATAATATTTTCATTTCGAAAGGATACAAAAAATGAAAGCAGTTATAACCGTAACCGGAAAAGACGCAATGGGAATTATCGCAAAGGTTGCAACCAGCTGTGCTGAAGACGGCGCTAATATCGTCGACATCTCGCAGAGCGTTTTGAGCGACTACTTTGCTATGATCATGCTCGCTGATATCGATGCACTGAAGATCCCCTTCACCAATTTCGTCGACAAAATGTCCGCTCTCGGAAAGGAGTCGGGACTCGTAATCCAGACTATGCACGAGGACATCTTCTCGGCTATGCACACGATATAAAATCAGGAAAGGCAAAAGATAATGTTAAATACTGCTGATATACTTGAAACAATAAGTATGATACGCGAGGAGAATCTCGATATCCGTACGATCACAATGGGCATTTCTCTGCTCGACTGTGCATCCGAGGACGAGAATCGCTTCGCTGACAAGATCTACGATAAGATCACCAGAACCGCTGAAAAGCTCGTTTCAACCGGCGAGAGCATCGAAAAGGAATACGGTATTCCGATAATCAACAAGCGCGTCTCCGTAACCCCTATCTCCCTTTGCGGCGGAGTATTTTCTCCCGAGGGCTACTTAAAGGCAGCACACGCTCTCGACCGCGCGGCTGACACGCTCGGCATCAACTTCATCGGCGGCTTCGGTGCGCTCGTACATAAGGGTATGACGAAGAAGGACGAGGCGTTCCTCTCCATAATTCCGCAGGCTCTTGCTGAAACGAAGCGCGTTTGCTCGTCTGTGAACGTAGCCACCACCAAGGCAGGTATCAATATGGATGCCGTTGCCAAGATGGGACACATTATAAAAGAAGCTGCATACCTCACTCGCGATGACCAGTCAATCGGCTGTGCAAAGTTCGTCGTATTCGCAAACGTTCCCGAGGATAACCCCTTTATGGCAGGTGCATTCCACGGTGTCGGCGAAGGCGAGGCTGTTGTCAGCGTCGGCGTATCCGGCCCCGGCGTTGTTGCTTCCGCTATTAAGCGTGCAGGCAACTGCGACTTCTCTACCCTTGCTGATATTATCAAGAAGACCGCGTTCAAGATCACCCGTGTAGGTCAGCTCGTTGCCTTCGAGGCTTCGAAGCGCCTCGACATACCGTTCGGCATCGTTGACCTCTCGCTCGCACCGACTCCCGCTATCGGCGACTCGGTTGCTCATATTCTCGAAAATATGGGACTTGAGCGTTGCGGCGCACACGGTACTACCGCAGCCCTCGCACTCCTTAACGATGCCGTTAAGAAGGGCGGCGTTATGGCATCGAGCCACGTCGGCGGACTTTCCGGCGCATTCATTCCCGTATCAGAGGATGCCGGTATGATCGACGCTGTTGCTTGCGGCGCGCTTTCTATCGAAAAGCTTGAGGCTATGACCGCAGTTTGCTCGGTAGGTCTTGATATGATCGTTATCCCCGGCGACACTCCTGCAGAGGTTATCAGTGGCATCATCGCCGACGAGATTTCCATCGGTGTTGCTAACACCAAGACTACCGCAGTCCGCGTTATCCCTGCCTACGGCAAGGGTGTCGGTGAGTCGGTAAACTTCGGCGGACTTCTCGGTCACGCGCCCGTTATTCCGCTCAACACCAATTCTCCTGCAGAATTCATCGCTCGCGGAGGCCGTATCCCCGCCCCGATCCATTCGCTCAAGAACTGATATAACGCTTATTTGGGACACACGGAAGTATGTCCCTTTTTTGTGCTTTTTCGGCTGAAAAAGCATTGACAAAAGAGCGCCGATGTGGTACAATATTAATTAGTTTACTAACTAATATTGCGGAGGTATATATGCAGCACAAACCACTGCCAAAAGAGTTTTTCGACGCACTTCCAAAGCGGCGACTTGACTCAAACTATAACGCGATGATGCGCATTCACGATGCAGCAAAGCTTTATCGCGACAGAATGAGAAGACTCTCCGATCAGGACGGACTTCCCTCAAGCTACCGTATGCTTATTTTTCACCTTGCGCGTATGGAGCCGGGCGTAACACAGCTCGACCTTGTTAAAGTGGCGCACTTAAAGCCGCCTACAGTGAGCGTAACGCTTCAGAAGATGGAGCGCGACGGGCTTGTCATTCGCCAGACCAACGAGAGCGATATGCGACAGACGCTCGTATATCTCACAGACAAAGGTAAAGCGATCGACGAGCGCATACGCGTCATGCACAAGGAAGGCGATGACGTCGCACTTGCCGGACTCACTGACAAAGAGATCGAAACCCTCTCGCAACTACTCAACAAAGTGATTGACAATCTCCTTCCCGAGGATAATGAAAACAGTTAAAGGTAGGTAATTATGAAGCTTGCAAAATATTTAAAGCCTTATTGGCTCTTTGCGCTGCTCGCGCCGCTCACAATGATCGGCGAGGTCGCAATCGACCTTATGCAGCCTAAGCTTATGTCCAAGATAGTAAACGAGGGCGTTATCGGACACGATATGGCGCTCATTATAACGACGGGACTTACGATGCTCGGACTTGTCGCAGTCGGCGGCCTTTTCGGCATACTCTCCGCCGCGTTCGCGAGCAACGCCGCGCAGAGCTTTGGTAACGATCTCCGTGCTGACGCATTCAAAAAGGTTATGAGCCTTTCCCTTCAGCAAACGGATAAGTTCACCACCGGCTCACTTGTAACGCGTCTGACCAACGATATAACGCAGGTTCAACAGTTTATAGCGATGCTTATACGTATGTTCGTGCGCGCGCCTATGCAGTTTATCGGTGGCATTATTATGGCGATAACCATAAGCCCAAAATTCGGTGTAGTGCTCGCTATCGCCCTGCCAATACAGCTTATTCTCATATTTATTATGCTTAAAAAAGCAGGGCCGCTTTACGCTGTCGTGCAGGAAAAGCTTGACCGCGTGAACTCTATCGTTCAGGAAAACGTGTCCGGTGCGCGCGTTGTAAAGGCGTACGTAAAGGAAAAGCACGAGATCGGCCGCTTTAATAAAGCAAACACCGAGCTTCGTGACGTAAATATGACCGTTCAGAAGCTTATGGCTACCCTCTCGCCTGTTCTTATGATAATAATGAACGGCTCTGTTATTGCTATCCTTTTAATCGGCGGCAAGGAGGTCGAAGCGGCTATCGGTACTGTCGACGGCATAATGGTCGGCGACGTAATGGCGGCTATTACTTACATAACTCAGATACTTATGTCGATGATGATGGTAAGTATGATGTTCCAGACGATGACGCGTGCCGCGGCAAGTGCAAAGCGTATCGTCGAGGTGCTCGAAAGCGATCCCGCAATCATCGGCGGCAATTCCACAAACGAAACCGAGACCAAGGGCGCGATCGAATTTAAAAACGTGTCCTTCCGCTATCCGAACGCCAGCGGACGTCCGGTGCTGCACGACGTAAGCTTCGACGTAAAGCCGGGAGAAACCGTCGCTGTAATCGGTGCGACTGGCTCCGGTAAATCATCGCTTGTCAACCTTATTCCCCGCTTCTATGATACCGACGAGGGCGAAATCCTTATCGACGGCAAGAACGTACGCGAGTGGGATCTCGGCGCACTCCGTCAGAAAATCGCATTTGTCCTTCAGAAGACCGAGCTTTTCTCCGGTACGGTCGCGGAAAATATCCGTTGGGGTAAGCCGGACGCAACTGACGAGGAAGTAAAGCTCGCGGCACAGATCGCGCAGGCGGACGATTTTATAATGGGCTTCTCCGACGACTACGAAACGATGATTGCCGAAAAGGGTGCTTCCCTCTCCGGCGGTCAGAAGCAGCGTGTAGCAATCGCTCGCGCGATAATCAGACGTCCCGAGATACTCATCTTCGACGACTCCACATCCGCGCTCGACCTTGGCACAGAGGCAAGACTTCACAAGGCTCTGCGCGAGCATATCAAGGATACGACCGTTATTATGATCGCACAGCGTATCGCGTCGATCAAAAACTGCGACCGTATCGCAGTAATCGAAAACGGTACTATCGTCGCCTTTGCACCGCACGACGAGCTTATGAAAACAAGTGAAACCTACCGCGACATTTACGCGTCGCAAATGAGAAACACCGAGGGAGGTGACGTACAATGAATTCCGGAAGACCTCCGATGAGTGGAAAACCTCCGATGGCACAAGGTAATGACAGACCTATGGTACAAATGGGTCCTCGCAGAGGCGGCGGTCCCGGCGGACCCATGGTACGCGAGAAGCCGAAGAATATGAAGGCAACTCTCGGCAAAATCTTTAAGTATATCGGTAAGAGCAAATACCACGTACTTGCACTGCTTTTCATCGTAACACTCGTCGCCGCTCTGACACTCGCAGGTCCTGCTCTTCAGGCGCGTGCGATTTCAGCAATAACCATTGACGAGGGACAGCTTCACGTCAACTTTGAAAAGCTTATCTCCACCGTAATTATAATGGCTGTCGTTTACGTCGCCTCGTCCGTACTCACGTATCTGCAAGGTATTACAGCGGCAAAGCTTTCGCAGAATACCGTCTGCACGATGCGAAGCGACCTTTTTGCAAAGATCTCCTATCTGCCCATACGCTACACCGACACACACCGTCACGGTGATATAATGAGCCGTATGACAAACGACGTCGAGAATATCTCAAACTCGGTGTCGCAGTCGATAGCTTCGCTTTTTTCAGGCGTTATAACGCTTATCGGCTCACTCGTGCTGATGATATATTACAGCCCGCTTTTGACCGTAGTAGCTATGGTAACTATACCGCTCACGCTGCTTGTGTCGACAAAGCTTTCAAAGTTTATGCGAAAGTATTTCGTCGAGCAACAGAAGCTTCTCGGTCAGATGAACGGACACATCGAGGAGGCGGTTACAGGCTATAAGACCGTTATGGCATACGGCAAGGAAGCCGCGTCTGTTGAAGAGTTCACGAAGATCTCCTCAAAATACCGTAAGGTCGGCATCAAAGCAAACATCTGGGGCGGCGTTATGGGTCCTTGTATGAATATGATAGGCAACCTTGGCTATCTGCTCGTTGCGGCTGTCGGCGGATATCTCTCACTTATCGGATCGATAGGCATTCCCGCAATTCAAGCAGTCCTTCAGTACTCCAAGCAGTTCACGCGCCCTATAAACGAGATCGCGAACCAGTACGCGCAGATACTCACCGCTATCGCAGGTGCAGAGCGAGTGTTCGAGATAATGGAGTCCGAGCCTGAAACCGACAATGGCAAATACGATATGGAGATTGAGCATATCCGCGGCGACATTCGCTTTAAGGATATGTACTTCTCCTACAACGAGGGAGAGCCCGTGCTCAAGGGCTTCGATTTGAGTGTAGAGCGCGGCCAGAAGATTGCGATAGTCGGCGCTACCGGCTCGGGTAAAACAACCGTCGTAAACCTTCTCACACGCTTCTACGATATCGACAGCGGCGCAATTACAATTGACGGCGTAAACATAAACGATATCCCGAAAGAAACGCTCCGCCGCGCTATAGCGATAGTGCTACAGGATACGGTACTCTTCTCCGACACGATCGCGTCCAATATCCGCTACGGCAAGCTTGACGCAACCGACGAGGAGGTAGCGCGTGCCGCAGCGATGGCGCACGCAGACGTATTCGTTGAGCGCCTACCTGACGGATATGAAACTGTGCTTTCCGAGTCAGGTCGTGATCTCTCACAGGGACAGCGGCAGCTTCTCTCGATCGCGCGCGCAGTGCTCGCAGACCCGAAGATACTCATTCTCGACGAGGCAACGTCAAGCGTCGATACGCGCACTGAAATGCACATTCAGTCGGCGATGGTCGCGCTTATGAAAAACCGCACCTCGCTCATTATCGCACACCGTCTTTCGACGATACGCGACGCTGACAAGATAGTCGTGCTTGATAACGGCGTTGTCGCCGAGGTGGGCTCACATGAGGAGCTTCTCGCAAAGGGCGGCGCTTACTATAAGCTCTATCAGAATCAGTACGCAGGTATCGCGACTTGATTTAAAAAGAACCCGATTTTTCGGGTTCTTTTTCCTTTTCTCTTGATTTATGCAAAAATGTGTGGTAAAATGGTAATATATCAAAATTTCACGAGGTTCTGACAATGAAACTTACCGAGATTTTTAATAAAGATAC
>JAZQZL010000050.1:0-15698 GCA_045634005.1 Candidatus Flemingiibacterium sp.
GTACGATTGATGCCGATCATGTGCTGAAAGAGCGTGAAGAATGGCAGGACTGATACTGAAAGCACCGTACTATTCGCCGCGGAGTACGCCGAAGAACGGTGGCACTCGCGGGGGATACGCTGAGTACATCTCCACTCGCGAAGGCGTGGAAGTCCTTCCTCGCGGAGGTATGGCAGACTATGTCGGTGAACGGAGAGGCTCACACGGATTGTTCACAGACGAAGGCGTGCCGATCATTCTCTCGCAAGTCAAAGCGGAGATCGATAGTCATCCCGGCAATGTGTGGGGACTCATCTTCTCACTCAAGCGTGAAGATGCTGAACGACTCGGATATAACTCGGCGAGCCAATGGATGAATCTGCTCCGCTCAAGGCGGAATGATATCGCGCAGGCGATGAGGATCTCGCCTGGAAATCTTCGTTGGTACGCGGCGTATCATGACAAGGAAGATCATCCGCACGTGCATATGCTGGTATGGTCGACACGACCGAAGGAGCCATATCTGAGTAAGCAAGGCATCGAAAGCATCAAGCGAACGATTGCCAGCGACATCTTCAGGCAGGACCTTATCTCCATTTACGATGAGCAGACGAGGATACGAGATGATATACGTGCGCGTTACCGTGAGAGAATGCGAGAGATCGTAGAAAAGATTTCACAGAGCACGATCCATTGGCCGGAGATGGAGATGCTGTTCCTCACTCTCACAGCTTGGGTGAGAAAAGCGAAAGGCAAGAAAGTTTATGGCTACCTTGATAAGAACACGAAGAAGATCGTAAACGATATCGTGCAGATGGTTGCCACAGATACTGATATCGCAGAGCTATATGACCTGTGGTTTAAATGCAAATGCGAGATCAACCGCACCTATACCGATGCAGATCCGATGAAGATTCCGATTGAGGAGAACAAGGAATTCAAAGCTATCCGCAATGCGGTGGTGAATATTGCGGTACACTACGGAGATAAGTTGGACCGGGCAGAGGCACAAAACACATTTTCTGACACCGCGTCGAAACCTCTGCCGAAGTTTGGTGGATACATCACCGCGCTGTTCCGCCACGCAAGCAGCATCATCGATAACAGCTCGGCGATGGAAGACAGCAAAGCTCCCGTGGTGGATTCGAAGCTCCGGCGCGAGATCGAGCAGAAGAAGCGTGGGGAGATGTCGATGTATTGATTGAAAACTAAAACACGACGTAGGGGGTACTATGAAAAACTTACCGACATTCGAATGTTCCATGCTGGAGGCATTCGAAGATACTTCACTTGGAAATTTGAATGCGATTGACAAAGACGGGACAGTATATGTGCCTGCAATCGAGACGGCAGAAAGACTCGGCTACAAAAATCCGCGCGATGCCATCCGGCGGCATTGCAGGCATGAGACTATTACAGTCGATGAATGGGTAATCACCGGCAAGAAAGCGGATGGAAGCGTTGCCATGCAATGTGTGCATAAGAAATATATTTGCGAGAGTGATTTCTATCGGCTGATCTTCCATTCGCGCCTGCCTATCGCCGAAGAATTCACACGGTGGATCTGTGATGAGGTGCTGCCGCACATCAGAAAATATGGGTTCTATCCCGGAAAAAGATTCTTACGAAGTGCGTTGGCATACAAGCAGGCGCTGGATGATGCAATTGCAGGAAAGATTACGTTTGAGGAAGCGGCGGAGATCAGTGATACCTTTCAGAAAAGCCTTGCCGCAATGCAGGAAAAGGTACCCCCACGTCGTGATTTGAGCGTGGAGGTATGATTGCAACTTTTCTGATAACACCGCCATTTTCTCTGGATATATTCCATCAAATATGCTATAGTGTAGTACAGACAAACGAAAGGAGATGATACTATCGCAAAACGAAGACCAAACGGCGACGGCATGATACGAAAGAGAGTTGACGGACGTTGGGAAGGCCGCATCACGGTCGGACATAAGGATGACGGCAAGCCGATTTATAAGGCGGTACTTGCCAAAACGCAAAAAGAATTGATTCCAAAGCTGAATCAGCTCAAAGAAACCTATGCAGACGTAGAGCTGACCGAGGAGAGCCGCATGACGCTCGGTCAGTGGCTCGACAAGTGGCTGACGGAATACAAAGCACCGATGATTCGCAAAAGCACGGTTGACGGTTACCGGCAATACATTGATAATTACATCAAACCGTACCTCGGTGACAAGCCGATCACGCAAGTGACCACTGCCGACGTGCAGAAAATGTACAATACGCTCAAAGAATCGGGACGCATTCGTGAGGATGCTAAAAAAGGCAAAACACTGTCAAACTCCATGGTGCGCTCGGTACATATGCTTCTGCACGAAGCAATGGATGGAGCGGTGCGGGAAGGACTCACACCGTGCAATCCCACAAATGGCACGACGATACCGAAGCTCGAGTACAAAGAGAAAACGGTTCTCATCGAGTCACAGATTGAAACGTTCATGAAAGCGGCGGAAGCCGACGAAATGTGGTGGGATTTCTTCAAAATCGAGTTGATGACCGGTATGCGCCGCGGTGAGATATGCGGACTCAAATGGGAAGACTTCGATGAAGTGGCAGGAACGCTTCATGTGCGGCGATCGGTTCGCTACGAGCAGGGACAGCCGAGCATCGGCGAAACGAAAACGAACGAAGGCAACCGCAAAATGATCTTGCCGCGTGGTGTGGCGGAATTGCTTATCAATCGCAAGAAATCCGCATTAACCGAGTGGATCTTCCCAAATCCGCTGAAGCCGGAGCTTCCCATGAATCCCACATCAGCGTACAGACGGCTGAAGAAGCTCCTTGGTGAAGCACAACTTCCCGACATGACCTTCCACGAGCTTCGCCACACCTTCGCAACGCAAGCTGCATCGAACGGCATCGATCCGCGAACACTGGCAAGCATTCTCGGCCACACAAAGGCGAGCTTTACACTCGACACTTACACGCATATTACTACGGATATGCAGAACAACGCGGCAGTAATCGTTGGGAACTACATTACAGATATATTCGGAAAGGAGCTGAAACCGTGGGAAAACGGAAGCGCAAATCAGGGGACGGTACATTAAGAGTACGCAAGGACGGACGTTTTGAAGGCAGAGTTGTCGTCGGTTACGATGAAAAGGGACTGCCCATCACGAAAAATGTCACCGCAAAGACAAAGCAAGAGTGTGTCGAAAAGCTCGATGCACTCAAAGAAAAACTCGGCAAAACGTCCGGTAAAATAAGACCGGACATGCCGCTCGGAGAATGGTTAGACCATTGGTATCAGATATACTCAAAGCCCGCACTTCGACCAGCAACACAGGTGGGATACGAGAATCATATATACAAACACATCATTCCCACTATCGGCAAGATACCGCTGAATGAGCTTACAACAAACGATTTGCAGCTATTCTACGCAAACCTAAAAAAGAGCGGTCGAATTATACGGACGGATATCTACGGCGAAGGTCTATCCGACCGCTCGGTGCGCGCCTGTCACGCATGCTGTCGAACTGCGCTTGACAAGGCGGTTTCGGAGAAGCTGATTCGGAAAAATCCGGCGATGGACTGTAAACTGCCACCGAAGAAAGACCGCGAAATGCAAGTGCTGACAGCGGACGAAATGCGGAGGGTACTCATACAAGCAAAAGAAGAAGGCTGTTACGAAATGCTCCTGCTTGATCTTGCAACCGGTATGCGTCGTGGAGAACTGCTCGGACTACAGTGGGATGATATAAATATCGATACAGGTGAAATCAGAATCAACAAACAAGTGCAAGCGATTGATGGCAAACTAATCGTATCACCGCCAAAAACGAAAAATTCGAATCGCACGATCATCCTGCCACCGCCACTACTAAATGTACTCCGCGAATACAAGCAAACTGTAAATTCGCGGTGGGTGTTCCCGTCGCCAGTGAAAGCAGATTCACCGCGAGATCCGACCGCTTGCAGAAAACGATTGTCCGCGATACTCGAACATGCACAGTGTAAGCATGTACGCTTCCATGATCTGCGTCATACATTCTCGACGCAGGCGATACAGTATGGCATGGATGTCAAAACACTTGCCGCGACACTTGGGCATTCGTCGGTGGAAACGACGCTGAATGTGTACTCGCATGTCACCGATGAGATGCAGCGCGCCGCTGCACGGAAAATTGACGCGATGTTCGGTGGTTCGGAAACGCATGAGGGTGTGTCACCACCGCAAGAGAAAACCGCACCACAGGCTGTATTTGAGCCGTACAAGGGCAAGCGCAGAAAAGCCGGCACGGGATGCATTACGCAGATAAACGAGCATCTGTGGGAGGGGCGGTACGCGCCTAAGGTGGACGGCAAACGGGTGGCGAAATGCGTATACGCGGATACGGAGGCAGAATGCGAGGCGAAGCTTGCGGAGCTGATACGCGAGATCAAGGCGCGGTAATTGCACCGCATAAATCAAAGAAAAAACGGCGGTTCCCCGTGAGGAGAATCGCCGTAAAATTCTGTCTATGGTCAAACATGTGGTCAGGCAGAATTTGAGGAAATAGTAAAAAGCCTCGCAAACGCACTGTTTGCAAGGCTTTATCTGGTCGGAGTGACAAGAGTCTCATCTTGCTTGCAGCAGCGCGGTGCGCGGCTGCATAAGAATGCCGGCGTTGCCGCCATTCTTAAAGTCACAACTTACAATGAGCCTTACCAATCAAACAAGACAAAACCACCGAAACGTCACAAGGACGTTTCGGTGGTTTCGTTGGTCGGAGGGACAAGATTCGAACTTGCGACCTCTTGGTCCCGAACCAAGCGCTCTACCAAGCTGAGCCACACCCCGATTTGTTTGCAACAGTAGTATTATAGCAGAGTTTAATTCGTTTGTCAATAGCGTTTTTGAAAAATCTTTGAAAAACACCGCAAAAAACGGCACCGCCAAACGGCAGTGCCGAATATCGCTATTTCTTCACAAAAAGCACGCCGAGCGTGTTTCTGCCGCAGTGTGAGGAGATCGTGCAGCCTGCGCGGGTCACGTGAATTTCCTTGAATGCGCCGTATGCGCTCACTTGCTCGACGCACGCGCGGATTATCGCCTCGTCACAGCCTGCGTGAGTTACAAAAATGCGCGTGGTGTCTATCTCGTCGATGTATTTGAGCTGATCCTCTATGTACTTCTTAAGCGTCATACCAAACTTGCCGCGGTACTTCTTGCCAACACCCATTTTACCGTCGACAACGCCGATGCACGGCTTGAGCTGAAGTAAATTCGCGCCGAGTGCTGCTATAGCCGAGCATCTGCCACCCTTATGGAGAAATTCGAGGTCGTCGACCACGAACGAGGCGTCGACTCGTGATGCCATCTTGCGGCACGTTTCGGAAATCTGATGTGCGTCCATGCCGACGCTCGCCATATCGTGTGCCGCCATAACGAGAAGTCCGCCGCCTGTAGAAAGGCTACGCGTATCGACCACGTGTACGTTTTCGTAATTCTCGGCGGCAAGGCGTGCGTTGTTAAAGGTAGAGGACATATCCGAGCTTATCGTGAAAAGCACCACGGAGTTGCCTTTGTCCGTTTCGGCTTTGAAAAAAATATCAAATTCATTTACGTTTACAGCCGCCGTTTTCGGGAGCTCTCCCGTTTTTTCGTAATGCTCGTATATCATCTCGGTATCTATATCCACGCCGTCGCGATAATGCTTATCTCCAAGCGAAACGGTCAGCGGCAGGATTTTTAGTCCGATATGCTCAACAAGCTCCGGCGAGAGATCAGTCGTGCTGTCGCTTGCGATAATAACTTTGCTGCTCATAATTTCATCTCCGTTTATTAGCATAAAGGTCGGGGCTGATGCAGTAGCAACAGCCCGTTTTTGTTATTTCATGTTGTGGGATTTGTAAAACTCCACGTACTGATACAGCATCTCCGCGGTAGTTTCGATGCCGAGGCGGGAGGAGTCGAGCGAGAGGTCGTAGTTGTCGATCTTGCCCCACTTCTGACCTGTGTAGTAATTGTAATAGTTAGCGCGGCGCTTATCGGTCTTTACGATAATATCCTTCGCCTTATCGACGGTGATGTCATGAAGCTCGGCAACGTGCTGTGCCCTGAAATCGAGAGAAGCGTGAATAAACACCTTAACAAGATTCGGGTGATCGCGAAGCACGTAATCCGCGCATCTGCCGATAAATACGGCGGGACCGTTGTCTGCAATCTCCTTGATGAGGTCGGACTGGGTGATAAAGAGCTTATCGTTTATAGGCATATCGAATGCGATATGCGCATTGCCTCCCCAGAAGGAGCTGCCCATAGCGAGCGTATAAAGAAGGCTGTTTGTTGCCTTTTCGTCTGCCTGATCTGCGACGTGGTGAGCAAGACCGCTCTTTTCCGCGGCGAGCTTGATAAGCTCGTTATCGTAAAAGGGAATACCGAGCTTTGCGGCGAGCTCCTCACCTATATGACGTCCTGCGCTGCCGTACTGTCTTCCGATTGTGATAATAAGATTAGAGTTCATATTTAGCCTCCTTGAATTGTTTTATATATTGGGACCCACGATCTGGTTCATCGGGGTGAAAACGTACATATTCTTTTTGAGTCTGGGTTCTTCGAGCTGCTCGATGACATCGAGCTTACCGTCAAGGTAATCGGTGAGCGTTTCGATAGCGGTGTCGATTCTTGCGCGAAGTCCTCCGTATCTTAAGTCGAACACTGACCAACCCATTGATTTATTATATTTGTGCCAGATTTTTTTGTGTTCCCTGTGAAGCGCTTCTGTTTGCTCCTTCAGTTGCGGCAACACCTCGTTTAAGAGCCGCTCAAGCTCTTTTCTGGCGCCTGCCTTGTATGCGGGGGCAATCTTCTCGCCGACCTCGCATTTTGCCGCCAGATACTTGAAAACAAGCTCGGCGAAGGGATACACGTCGCTGTATGCATCTCCGTTGAAGGCGCGCATCTTCTCGGCACAGCGCACATAGTGCTCGCTCATAGGCTTTTCGTAAAGCTGAACGTCGTAAAGGCCCTCGAGCACGTCCTGCCAGAAAAGCGGTTTGCCGCGGAAGCTCTCCTCGTAGTCCGAGTAGTTTTCGTTGCCCTCGCAGGTATCGTAAAACTTACGAAGCTCGTAAAAGCCGTCAAAGTCTGCACCGGTGCAGGCTTCAAAGCGTGCGCGAAACTCACTTTGCGACAGTTCTCCACGGTAAACAAGCTCTGCCATATAGGAAAATCCGAGCAGATTTGTAACTACGGGGCACTCGCTGTTCCACACCGTCTGCATAACGTCGCGAACGCCTACCTTGCGGCAAGCGGCGATAGATTCGGTGCAGCTTTCCATCATCTTATCGTGATGCGGGAAGTGACCGCTCCAGCTCCAGGTTGCGCCGGCGTAAATTATGTTTCTGTCAAGCTCGACACACTTTTTAAGCATATACTCGTCGCAGCCCGGCGCCTCGCCGTAGTGCCACATAACGAGCTCCATGTTTTTCGGTATTTTCGACTTGGTTTCATCGGATATAACGCAGTCCTTCGAGTAGTAGCGTCCGAGCTTATCGCTCGAGCGGAAATACATATCCACCCACATCATAGGCTTAAGCCCGTATTTATCGGTGATAGAGCAAAGCCTGCCCATATACTCGTTGAAGATGTCGATGGCGGGGACGTATCCGTATTTATCGAGGAATTTGCCTCTGCCCATATCGTTGGCTTCGTCCATACCGATGTGTATACGCCTTGAGCGGAAGCACTCGGATGCGGTTTTTATCATTTCCTCAACGAATTTAAACGTGGCTTCTTCTCTTGCCATAAGCACGGTCGTGGTGTCGCGCATAAGAGCCGCTTCGCTCCAGAAAAGGTAATGTCCCATATGGCCGTAGCACTCGATGCAGGGAATCACCTCGATGCCGTATGTATAGGCGTAATCGTCGATCTCGCGAAGCTCATCCTTGGTGTATCTTGCGCGCATATAGCCGAAATATTTATAATTTTCGAGGCTCATCTGATCCTCGGTGTAGAGCATCATCATACCGTAGCCCATAAGCGCGAGTCGGTCGATGATCCCCTTGACTGTATCGAGCTTATAGACTGCATTCTGCGATACGTCGATCATCGCGGACAGCTCGTTAAAGAAGGTGTCCTCGTTTATATCGAAGCTGCCGCCTGCTGCGTTTTCGCAGAGGATGCCGAGCTCGCGGAAAAACTGACATTTTTCGCGGTAGTAAATAACGGCACTTGCGCCATCGAGTGTTACTCCGATACGCTCGCCCTTCTCGGCGGTAACGGTTATTCCGTCGCCGCGGCAAAAGCCGAGAATATCAGAAAGACGCTCAATTCCGGCATCGAATTCTGCAGGTGTTTTGAAGTTGAGATTAAGCATGGTGGTGAAAGGTTCTCCTTGAGAGTATTACTGATATTATTATACACTATTTTTTAGCAAATTGCAAGAGGTTTTGGTGATTTTTTGTAAACTCACGCACGCGCGAACACCAACGGGTGTCTGCTCGCGGGGGACAATTTCGCCGCCTTTGGCGACTCGTGGACGGCACCTTGCGCGAAAGTGTACGCGTCAAAACACCCCCTTGACAAACCCGCGCGTATGCGTTATAATAATATATTATAATAGCATAATTATGCATAGAGGTAGGAATAGAATTGTCAAGAAAAATACTCTGCCTTTTAGCGGCGCTGCTGGCGGCGGTGCTTATCGCATCTTCGGGCACTGTATCCTTTGCGGCGACGGCAAGCTCGGAGCTTGCCGCACTCGAGGACAGGCTTTCGGCGGCTACCGCATCGCGCAAGGCGGCGGAAAACGCCGTCAAGACCGCCGAAACGGGATACGCAGACGCGCTTGCTACCAAAAAGGCCATAGACAATAAAATATACGCGCTCGACGTAGAGATCGAAGCGCTTGTCGAGCTTATCGACGGCTACAATAAGCAGATCGAGCAGAAAACTGCCGCTATAGCCGATGAGAACGTAAAGCTCGAGGCGGCGTATCAGACCGTGCGTCAGCGTATACGCGCAAAGCACGAGGACGGCGGCATCGATTTTCTTTCCGTTGTATTCGAGGCGAACGGGCTTGTCGAGCTGTTCGCTACCGTGGACAGATTTTTGTGTATGCTCGATTACGACACGCGTCTTCTCGGAGAGTATAATTCTTCGATAACGGCACTTGAAAAAATGCGTGCAGAGCTTAACGCTGCAACGGACGATCTAAACTCGCAGATGGCGGCACTTGAGGTGCGGCGCACTGAGCTTGATTCGGATCTTGCCGCGGCAAAGCGGCTTATTGCGACGAGCGAGAACAAGCTTGCAAGTGCAGAGAAGGACCTTGCGGCGATCGAAGAAGAGGAGGCACGCTATTCAAAACAGCGTGAAGCGCTTCTCGCCGAGCTTGCAAAGCAGAGTAACCAAAAGTACGTGGGCGGCGAATTTATGTGGCCGCTTCCGCAAAGCTACACTCGTGTATCGAGCGGATTCGGTTACCGAATCCACCCCGTGACGGGCAAGCCGCAGCATCATAACGGTATCGACATTCCCGCGCCGTACGGCACGGAGATATACGCCGTCAACGACGGCACGGTCGTCGAGTGCTCGTACAACTACGCCGACGGATATTACATCACTGTGAGTCACGGCGGCGGTATCGCATCGTTCTATTCGCACATCTCGCGCTCACGCGTCAGCGTCGGTGACAAGGTAACGCGCGGACAGGTCATCGCGAACGTCGGCACGTCGGGATACACGACGGGCGCGCATCTCAACCTTAACGTGTATGAGAACAACGTCGCCGTTGATCCAATGAAGTATTTCAAGTAAACAATCACCCTTTTCAAGAAAGGACAAATACAATGCCAACAGAAAGACAGAAAAAGATACGCAACTTCTCAATAATCGCGCATATCGACCACGGTAAGTCAACGCTTGCCGACCGTATTCTCGAATATACCCGTACGGTAGCAACGCGCGATATGGAAGCACAGCTTCTTGATAATATGGATCTCGAGCGTGAGCGCGGCATTACGATAAAGGCGCGCGCAGTAAAGCTTGATTACCACGCACCCGACGGAGAGGTGTACGCGCTCAACCTTATAGATACTCCCGGCCACGTCGACTTCGGTTACGAGGTATCGCGCTCGCTCAACGCATGCGAGGGTGCTTTGCTTATCGTTGACTCGACGCAGGGCGTTGAGGCGCAGACGCTTGCGAATGCGTAACTCGCTATCGACAACAACCTTGAGATAGTTCCCGTTATAAACAAGATCGACCTTCCGAGCGCGGACGTTGAAAAGGTTCGCGGCGAGATCGAGGACATCATCGGTATTCCTGCCGAGGATTGCCCGGCGGTTTCCGCGAAGGTGGGACTCAACATCGATCAGGTTCTTGACAAGATAATCTCTGACATTCCGTGTCCCGACGGTGATGAGGATGCGCCGCTTCGCGCGCTTATCTTCGACTCGTACTACGACAGCTATCTCGGCGTCGTCGTTAATATGCGAATCGTCGAGGGTACGCTCCGTGCCGGCGACCGCATCCGTCTTATGAGCACGGGCGCAGAGTTCGACATCGTAGACGTCGGATATATGGACGCGTTCGGTCTTAAGTCCGGCGAATTTCTCGCGGCAGGCGACGTTGGCTACTTTACCGCGAGCATTAAGTCTGTCGGCGACACGCAGGTCGGCGATACCGTAACCCTCGCGGCAAATCCCGCGAGCGAGCCGCTTCCCGGATTTAAGGAGGCGCGCCCGATGGTTTACGCGGGTATCTATCCTGCGGACGGCGCACGCTACGGCGACCTCAAGGACGCGCTTGAGAAGCTTCAGCTTAACGATGCGGCTCTCACCTTCGAGCCCGAAACCTCTGCGGCACTCGGATTCGGCTTCCGCTGCGGCTTCCTCGGACTTCTCCATATGGAGATTATCGAGGAGCGACTTGAGAGAGAGTTTAACCTCGACCTCATCACCACCGCGCCGAGCGTTATCTACAACATTGACCTTAAATCCGGCGAGCAGATACGTATCGACAACCCGTCGAACTATCCGTCTCCCGACGAGATAGAAACGGCATACGAGCCTATGGTAAAGGCATCTATAATCACGCCGCCCGAATACGTCGGAGGACTTATGGAGCTTTGTCAGGACCGTCGCGGTGAGTTCATAAATATGACCTACATCGACACCGACCGCGCAGAGCTTCACTACAATCTGCCGCTCAACGAGATAATCTACGATTTCTTTGATGCATTAAAGTCGCGCTCGAAGGGCTACGCGTCGCTCGATTACGAGCTTAATCAGTACGTGCCCTCGAAGCTTGTAAAGCTTGACATACTCTTAAACGGAGACATCGTGGACGCGCTTTCGTTTATCGTACACGAGGAGAAGGCGTACGCGCGTGCAAGACGTATCTGTGAGAAACTCAAGGACAACATACCGCGCCAGCTCTTTGAGGTGCCGATTCAGGCGGCGATAGGCGGTAAGGTAATCGCACGCGAAACCGTAAAGGCGATGCGCAAGGACGTCCTTGCGAAGTGCTACGGCGGTGACATCACCCGTAAGAAGAAGCTGCTTGAAAAGCAGAAAGAGGGTAAGAAGAAGATGCGCCAGCTCGGTAGCGTTGAGGTTTCGCCCGAGGCATTTATGGCGGTTCTCAAGCTCTCTGACGAGGATTAAAATTTCTGCATTTTAAATGCAACTGTAATGACTTTTATGAGCGTGTAACGCTCGTGTATGCTCGCGGCGGTCCGCCGCCGCGAGGTCGGGTAGGCGCTGCGCTCAAACGCCGCTCCGCCCTCCCTGACACCCCACCCGGCTCGGCTGGCGAGGATTACGTATATATTGCGCAACAAGCTTGGTTATACCTATTATAGACACGCAGCAGCCGAGTGACCGTGCAACGGTCACGAGTTAAGATACAAACGCTTTAAGTAAACCAATCACTCTATAACAAGAGGAAAAATATGCAAAAGAAGAAGCTTGGACTTTACGTCCACATTCCATTCTGCCACGCCAAGTGCGCATACTGCGATTTCTACTCGCAGTCGGGCGCAACGGATGAGCTTATGCAGCGGTACGCCGATGCACTCCTTTTACAGATGGAGGACTATTCGGCTGCGGCACGCGGGCATACCGTTGATACCGTGTTTATCGGCGGCGGTACGCCGACGGCACTTCCCGTTGATACGATGTGTCAGATAATATCGGGCATCAAGCGCAACTTTAATCTGGCGCGCGGAGCGGAATTTACAATAGAGGCAAATCCTGCAACGGTGAGCCTTGCATCCCTTAAAAAATACAGAAAAATGGGCGTTAACCGACTGAGCATCGGACTTCAAAGCGCGCAGGCGGACGAGCTTGCGGCACTCTCGCGTATACACACGCTTGAGGACTTCGAGGCGAGCTACAAGGCGGCGCGTCAGGCGGGATTCGACAACGTAAGCGTTGATATTATGTACGGCATACCGCTTCAGACCGCGGAGTCGTTCGCGCGTACGCTCGATTACGTCAGCGCGATAGGTCCCGAGCACATCTCCGTGTACGGACTCAAGATAGAGGAGGGCACGCCGTTCGCGCGCCTTCGCGACACGCTGATACTGCCCGACGAGGACACCGAGGCGGATATGTATCTCGACTGCATACTGAGTCTTGCGGCGAGAGGGTACAGACAGTACGAAATATCGAATTTCGCAAAGCCGGGGCGTGAATGCCGCCACAACTTAAAATATTGGAATGCCGAGGAGTATCTCGGACTCGGATGCGCGGCGCATTCATATTTCAACAATATGCGCTTCTCTATGAAGCGGGATATGATGCTTTACATTGATTCAATGGAGGCGGATATGACGAGGGGCGGTATGCTCACAGGCGACGGTATCTTTATGGAGGAGCAGCACCTCAAAAAGGCGCAGCCCGTCGACGAGATGTATTCGCTCTCGCCAAACGAGCGTATAGGCGAGTATATTATGCTTCGGCTGAGGCTTAATGCGGGCATCTCCTCGATGGAGTTTCAGGCGCGCTTCGGGCTTAACTTCGATGCGATGTACGGCAGACGCTTACAGCTCTACATCGACAACGGCTTTATGGTCTACGACGGCGACAGATACTTCTTTACTCCCAAGGGTATGTACGTATCAAACTACATCCTCTCGACGATACTTGATTTTGATAAGGAAAGCCGCATAGTCGGCGGTATCGCCGACGGCAGCGACAAGGCGTAGAGAGTGCGGCGAGGAGAACGCGACTTTCTTGAAAGAAAGCCTGGCAAAGAACTTCATACAACGCTGCGCTCATATTTTGTTTGCGAAATCAGAGGCGAAATTTAGCGCTCTCGGTCACACACAGCGCTCCGAACGACGTGCACCGCGCTCTCGGTATCCAGGGACCTCGTCGGCACCCGTGCCGACACCCCGGAAACCGGCTTGCGGTTACCGCTCGTCTTGCGACATTTTAGAGCGAGTGGGTGGCGCATTCGCTTCGCTGTGCGCCGAAAGTAGCGCTCTTCGCGCACGAACGCTCTGCGCCGAGCGTAGCGACGGCGCCCTACCGCTTGGCTAAATTGGCGCGCAGCGAAGCGTCCGCGCAGGGTTGCCACTCCTGACGTAATTTCACCATCGTACGGTGACCGTTAAATGGTCGTTGGGGTGTCGGGACGGGTGCCGACGAGGTCCCCAACTGCCCGTGGCGCGGTGCACGATGCTCGAAGCGTTGTGTGCCTACCGAGAGCATCAAACTTCGACCTTGCATTCGCTGACAAGATGTGATGGCGAAGCCAAATTGAAGTTTTTGCGGAGCTTTTTACAAAAAGCGATCGTTTCCCCTCGTATCCCCAACTATAACACAGTAAACAAATTTTAAGGAGAAAATACAATGGTAGAACAATTTTACACCGATCTTGACGGACTTCTTCGTATCCCGAGCGTAACGGAGCAGGGCGAGGGCGAGTACCCGTTCGGCAAAAACTGCGCGGAGGCACTTGACTACGTGCTGAACCTTTGCGAGGGCTTCGGCTTCCGTACCAAGAAGTGCGGAAACATGCTTGGCTGGGCAGAGATAGGCGAGGGCGACGAGCTTATCGGCATTCTCGCACATCTCGACGTAGTTCCTGCAGGCGCAGATTGGGACTATCCTCCCTTCGCGCTGACCCGCGTGACTGTTGACGGCGAGGAGCGCCTTATCGGTCGCGGTGTACTCGACGACAAAGGACCTGCGCTTATGTGTATCTACGCGATGCGCGTGCTTGCTAACGCGAAGATCCGCCTTAATCGCCGCGTGCGCATCATCTTCGGTCTTACCGAGGAAGCAGGCGAGTGGCGAGATATGGAGTACTATAAGGAAACCGAGGAGCTTCCTACGTTCGGCTTTACTCCCGACGCGGGATTTCCGTGCGGCTACGGCGAGAAGGGTATCTCCGTGTTCGAACTCGCGATGCCGCTTTCCAAGGCGGGCATCGACAGCGTTTCGGGCGGTCAGGCATCTAATATGGTTCCCGACAAGTGCGAGTGCGTAGTCGGCGGTGTTAAGACAGAGGCGACGGGTGTGTCCGTACACGGCAGCACTCCTGCGCTCGGTGTAAACGCTATCATTGAATGTATGAAGGCGGTAAACGGGAAGTCACCCTGTGCGCTTTCCGAGTTTATCGTAAACAAGTTCGGTCCGGCATGCGACGGTGCAGGACTTGGTGTTAACACCTTCGATGGCGAGAGCGGCGAGCTCACGCTCAATCTCGGTGTTATCGAGGTTCGCGGCGACGATGTTGTTATGACTATTGACATTCGTTACCCTGTAACGAAGAATTACGATGCTATCCTCACGATGCTCACCGCTAACTGTGCGCAGTACGGCGTAGAGGTTACTCCGTGCGCAAACAAGGCTCCCGTTTATATGGACAGAAACGGCGCGCTCATCAAGACTCTCCACGAGGCTTACTGTGACGTGACCGGCGACAACACCGAGCCCTTCACGATGGGTGGCGGTACCTACGCGCGTGCAATGCCCAACATCGTTTCCTTCGGTCCCGTTATGCCCGGCGCAGAGGAAACCGCTCATCAGAAGAACGAATACATCACCGTCGACAACGTTGACAAGGCTGTTCGCATCTACGCGCAGACGCTGCTTCGTTTGATGGATATATAACAGGGGAAGCGTAAAGGAGAACGCGGCTTTTTTGAAAAAAAGCCTGGCAAAAAACTTTATAGGACGCTTCGCTCATATTTGGTTTGTGAATGCAACGGCAAAATTTAGCGCTCTCGGTCGGCGCGGCGCGGACGCTTCGCTGCGCGCCAAAAGCAAGCGCGTGCACCGCACGAACGTTTGACGCGGAGCAACGCGAACGCGCCCTACCGCTTGTGTAACTTGGGCGCACAGCGAAGCGAATGCGCCAACCACTCTCGTTAAGATGTGGCTATCCAAACGCTAACGGCAAAACGGTTGCCGGGATGCAGGGTTCCCGGCTACCGAGAGCGCGGTGCACAAAGCCTCGTGCGCAATGATTGGAATCGAGAGCGATATCCTTCGATTTTGCTTTCGCTGACAAGATGTGATGGCGAAGCCAAATTGAAGTTTTTGCGGAGCTTTTTTCAAAAAGCGACCGTATCCCCCGTATCCCCTCGTATCCCCACACTAACAAATAAGGAGAAAAAACAATGGCATTCAAGGAAAATTTGCAGGAATATGCAAGAATAATAGCATCGCTTGGCGTAAACGTGACGAGCGATAAGTATGTAGTTGTACGCTGTCCTATCGAAGCGGCGGAGCTTGGCCGAATGGTC
>JAZQZL010000051.1:0-32130 GCA_045634005.1 Candidatus Flemingiibacterium sp.
TTCTTGAGGTCGCGAAGCTCGTTATAAAGCTCCTTCGCGCGAGCGCTGATAAATCCGTCCTTGTCCGCGACCTGCGCCTCAAGCTCGTGCGCCCTTTTGTCAAACTCCTCCTTGAGTGCCGCTTTGTCCGCCTCAAGGTGTCTGTCGATGCGAGCATAGGCACGCGCGAGCTTGTCCTTCTTTGTAGACTTGCCCGTCGCATCGTTCGCACTCTCCGTCGTAGGGGACGGCACCCTCGACGTCCCGTCATCCTGCTCCAAAATTCTCACGCACGGGCGCAGGTCACCGCTTCTGCTCTCACCGTCATCCCCGTAGGGGGCGACGTCCTGCTGAACCGTTTCCGTTTTGGAAAGAGTTGCACCTTCCCCAACAGGCGCAATGTCACCCTCATAGCGAAGCTCATTCGCTGGTGTAGCAAAATCGCCAACGGGCGCGAGGTCTTCGTCGGTAGGAGAAAGTGAGTTTTGGGTATTGACTTTTGGATCGGGAGGTGGTATAATGTATTTAGAAGATTTTGCAAGATCATCGTTCGACAATGCTTTTTTTAGCGATTTCAGTCGAAGGATAAAGTGTGCAGGATCTTCGTTGTTTTTATTGTAAACAATCTCTCCCCCAAATATCGTGTTTTGCAGATAATTGGGTTGAGCATCCATTATAGTTACTATTAGGTTGTAGTTTTCCGAAACGTTTTTTCCATCTTGAACTGTAGATTTATACGGTCCCAATTCAATCGAGGCTATGACCGAGCGCTTACCATGAACAAAGAGTTCAGTAACGGCTATTATCCTACCGTTTTGTTCCTTAACTATATAAAGCGGATCCTGCAATGCGCGCGGTATATCTTTCATCACATCGGGTCCAAGATTGTGGTAATGCCCCGGTTCGCTTCCTTTTTTGTTAAGTGCTAAATACGCTACGTCCCACGCCATAATAATTTTCAAATCTTCAGCGTTAGCTTTTTCAATATATAGCTCCGGCGTATGCTCTAACACTTCCAAGTGTGTATTTTGTGATCTATCTAAATTTCCCTCTGCAAGACGATCTATAGCCTCCTCATAGTCCAACTTATACCGCACCTCACCGTCGCCGACGGTGTTTTTTTGTGCCGTTCCCTCACGGTACACCTTCTCAAACGTATGCCTTACCGCCTCAAGTTGACGCGCTTCCTTGCTCCCTGCGGTAACGAGCTTTGCAAGGTGCTTTATCTCATCGTATATCTTTTGGAACACGTTGCGGTGCTCCACCGAGAGCTGCTTCACGAATTTTTCGTCCGTGAAAAGATACTCGCCCACGAGCTCGGCGGTAAGCTCCTTCGAGATGTCAGCACCCTCGATATTCTTGTAGGTGTCTGCGATCTTCTTGCGCGAAAAGGCAACTGCGCGCATATCATATTACAGAAGGAGGGAAAAGTATGGCTGATTTTCTCGAAATACTCGTTTGTGTTCTTGCCGTTTTCGGCGCGTACACGGTACTCTCGATGATAAAGATATCCCTGCGTTATCCGAAACGTGTGCGTTCACACATTCGCGCTGCGGTTTTTATAGGCGAATGCGATAACGTCTGTGCCGTTTTGCAGTATGCTTCGTACTTGCGGCGAGAGCAAAAAATTTCCTCGGAGCGGTTGATTATTCTGACGAAAGATGGTATAATTGAAGATAGCGAATATCTTGCCGGGATCGGCGAGGTGCTTGCTGTTGTTGAGGCAAATATAATCAATGGTAAGGAACGTAACGATGATACATAACTCCGAGTCCGATAAGTCGAAGCTTGTCAGCATCGAGGGCACTGTAGAAAACATAATATATTCAAACGCCGATAACGGCTATACGGTGCTCGACTTATCGTGCGAGGAGGGCGACGATATAGTTACCGCGTGCGGCATTATGCCCGGAAGCGGCGTCGGCGACAAGATGAAGCTTGTCGGCGAGTGGACACACCACAAAAGCTACGGCAGACAGTTCAGCGTCGCGTACTACGAAAAGCAGCTTCCCGCAAGTGCAAACGAGATACTGCGCTATCTCTCGAGCCGCGCGGTGAAGGGTATCGGTCCCAAGACTGCCCAGAAGCTTGTCGATATGTACGGCGAGGACACGTTTGACGTTATCGAAAATCACCCCGAATGGCTCGCAAAGATACCGGGTATTTCCGACACGAAGGCGAAGGAGATATCGGACGATTTTCGCGAGCAGTTTGGCGTGCGTACGCTTATGATGTTCTGCCGCGAGTATCTCTCGATGGCGATGAGCGTACGCGTATATAAAAAATGGGGTGGGGCAGCGCTTGATACCATTAAAAGCAATCCGTACCGTCTGTGTGACGAGTTTTCGGGCATCGGCTTCAAGCGCGCAGACAGCCTCGCTATGGCTATGGGCATCGAGAGCGACAGCGAATACCGCATAACGAGCGGTATAATCTACGTGCTTTCAGAGGCGGCGCGTCAGGGCGGACATTCGTTTTTGCCGTACTCGCGGCTTCTGCCGCTCGCGACAGACGAGCTTTCGACGGATGTGTCGCTCGTTAGCGCGGCAATCGATAAAATGGTGGCAGACAAGCGTCTTATACGCACGACTGTCGAGGATATCGACGCGATATTTGATAAGCGCGCATACTACTGCGAGAAGGATATAAAGGACAAGCTCGATCTGCTTGATAGGTTTTGCCCGAGCATAGAAACAGGCGACGTTTCGCGCCTTATACAGCGCATTGAGCTTGAGGAGGAGAAGGAGTACGCGACGCTTCAGCGTTCGGCGATTCGTGCATCGCTATCGAGCGGCGTGATGATACTCACAGGCGGACCGGGCACGGGTAAAACCACGGTAATCCGCGCGGTTATACGCATATTCGAGCATCTTAATATGGACATCGCGCTCGCGGCACCGACGGGGCGCGCTGCCAAGCGGATGAGCGAAGCAACTCGCCGCGATGCGAAGACCGTCCACCGCCTTCTCGAGATGGAATTCGGCGAGGAGGATATGGCGAAGTTCAAGCGAAACGAGAACGATCTGCTCGACGAGGACATCATTATCATTGACGAGGCGTCGATGATAGACATGTATCTGATGAATTCGCTTCTGAAGGCGATAAAACCGGGTGCAAGGCTTATTCTTATCGGCGACTCCGATCAGCTTCCGTCGGTCGGAGCGGGTAACGTTTTAAATGATATGATCGCTTCCGAACGCTATACTACGGTCAAGCTGACGGAGATATTCAGACAGGCGAGCGAAAGCCTTATCATAACGAACGCGCACGCGATAAACCACGGTACTATGCCGGATCTTACGGTTAAGGACAACGATTTTTTCTTCCTCCCGCGTGACAACGATAACGCGCTTGCACAGACTGTGGTAGACCTTTACAGAAACCGCTTGCCCAAAAAATACGGGGAGAATATAATTGATGATATACAGGTGATTTGTCCATCACGCAAGGGCGTGACGGGAACGGAAAATCTCAACCGTATGCTTCAGGAGGCGCTTAACCCGAGAAGTAATCACAAGCGCGAAAAAGAGGTGCGTGATACAATCTTCCGCGAGGGCGACAGAGTGATGCAGATCAAGAACAACTACGACCTTTCGTGGGAGCGCGACGGCAAAGAGGGCGTCGGTGTTTTCAACGGCGACATCGGTGTTATCGAAACGATAAACACTCCTGCCGATCAGATGATAATAAGCTTTGACGACCGAGTGGTCGCGTACGATTTCGCGAACCTTGCCGAGCTTGACCACGCTTGGGCTGTGACGGTGCATAAGAGTCAGGGAAGCGAATATCCCGTCGTGATAATGCCGGTGTCACCGTCCTGTCCGCCGATGCTCCTCACGCGTAATCTGCTTTATACGGCGGTAACTCGCGCGCAGAGAATGGTTATATTGGTCGGCAGCGCAGGTGTTGTAGGTACTATGGTTGAAAATAACCGACAAATAATGAGATATACAGGACTGTTGCGCCATGAGGATTAAGGGGATACTTTTTCCGCAAAGATGCATAGCGTGCGGTACGCTACTTGATAAAGCTATGTCAAACGAGCCGTTTTGCGAGCACTGTCTTGCTAAATGGGAGCTTGCCAAGACGTCTGCCGCCAATGCCTACCGCGGACAGCCGACACGAATGTTTGCAACGGAGCACGACGAACGCTTTGGGCGTGTGATGTTTCTTTGCTATTATGAGCCACGTCATCCCGAAAACGTGGAAAACCGTTTCGTTTTCGCGCTTAAGGACCACGGCGACAGAAGGGCGATCGATCTGGCGGCGCGTGAGCTTGCAGGTATGATACGGCGAAATTTGCCTTTCCTTGACAGCATACGCGACGATACCGTTATAGCTTGGATACCGAGATGCAGGAGCGCCGTAAGGACGCACGGATTTGACCACATGGAGCGAGTTGCGCGGCGTTTATCACGGTGCTTGCTCGTTCCGTCGGAGCGCGTGCTGCGCCGTAAGCTTTTTGGAGCAGAGCAGAAGATGCTTAAGGGAGAAGCGAGAAGGCATAACGCTCGCTCGACGATGATTTTGACTAAGCGTGCTGATCTTAAGAACAAAACGGTCATACTTATTGACGATATCGTTACAACCGGTGCTTCACTCGGTGCCGCGGCTGGTCTTATGATAAACGCAGGAGCCGCACAGGTTATCTCGGCGGTGCTGTGTGCGTGCGGGGATGCAGAGCATGACGAGTACGTCACAGAGAACGGTTTTAATATAATTAAGGCGCAAAAAAGTGAGGAATGACCGATGTATTTTGGAAGACTACAGAATTTTTTGCGTATCGAAAAATCTCGAAATTTAAAAAATATACAAAAATTCCCCGTAAAAATCGGCATAATGCGAATTTACAAAACCGACGGTGGAGTGTATAATAAAATAGCCGTTTGCGAGCGCACGCTTACGGCGTTACGTATGGAATATTACATCTTGAAAAACGGACAGCGGAGTAACAAGCTAATGTTACCGCCTCGCTGATCCGTTTTTCGCGTTTTTGCCCAAAATATTAAAGTTTCGTAAAAATTGCATTTTGGGGTGGAAATTGTCGGGTAAATGTGGTATAATATTAAAGATATATATTATATATCAAAATTTCAGTACATAATAAAGGAGCTCCGCTTTGGCGGACTGTGCATAAATATGGCAGATTACATTGAAAAAATCGAAAACAGCGACCTTCCTGTGATAAGACTTCGTTCTCTTATCGTCTTTCCGGGAACGTCGGTAAGTATGGAGATATCCGATAAAAGTGCGCTTGGAGCTATAGACGTAGCGGCAAGACACGGCGGACTTGTGTTCTTTGTGCCGCAGGCAAAGCAGGGCACGGATATGACTCCGAACCGTATAGGTACGGTCGGACGTATAAAGCAGAATATCAAATTAAGCAACGGTACGCGCCGACTTATCGTCGAGGGTGTTACCCGTGCAACTGCGATCGAATTTGCACCGCAGGGCAAATACGAGATGGCTCGCATACTTATAAAGTGGTGCAAGCTTGCCGATGACGGTGGACTCAAGGGCGAAGCTCTTGTTCGCGAGGCTAAAGCAGCGGCTAAGAAGCTCGCTGACCTTATGCCGAAGCTTCCTGCAGAGCCGAGTGTGGCGCTTGAAGGGATTACCTCCCCAGACGTACTTGCCGATTTTATCGCAGCACAGCTTTTGGTGCGCTACTCGGACAAGCTCGCTATTCTGAATATACACGAGCCTATTGCACGCGTTGAGGAGGTTATACGCCTTCTTTACGATGAAATGAATCTTATGAAGGTTGAGCTTCAGATCCAGCAGAAGGTCACGGAAAATATGAATAAGCGCCATCGCGAGGGCATTCTTCAGGAGCAGATGCGCGTGATACAGGACGAGCTTGGACTTGGTGACACACCCGAGCTTAAGCGTTACCGCGAGAGGATCGAAGCACTTGATGCCTCTGACGAGGTTAAAAATAAGCTTTCGGAGGAGTTTGACAGACTCTCCAAGATGCAGTTCGGATCCGCAGAGGGAAGTGTTATCCGCAACTACCTTGACGCTGTGCTTGCGCTTCCTTGGAATAAGTCCACAAAGGACAGAAGCGATCTCAAGCGAGCGAGAAAAATTCTCGACGACGACCACGACGGAATTGACAACGTGAAGGACAGAGTTATCGAATTCCTTGCAGTTAAGCATTTGACAGACAAGCCCGGCGGACAGATTCTCTGCCTTGTCGGTGCACCAGGTGTCGGTAAGACCTCGATCGGTGCATCTATCGCGCGTGCGCTCGGACGCAAGTACGTTCGCGTGTCGCTCGGCGGCGTGCGCGACGAGGCTGAAATACGCGGTCACCGCAAGACCTATATCGGTGCAATGGCAGGTCGCATAATCGAGGCGGTTACTCGCGCAGGCAGCACGAATCCCGTGATCTTGCTTGACGAGATCGACAAGATGACACACAACGCCGTAAACGGCGATCCTGCATCGGCTATGCTCGAGGTGCTCGATCCTGAGCAGAACGTAAGCTTCCGCGATCACTTTATCGAATTGCCGTTTGACTTGTCGCAGTGTATGTTTATCGCGACGGCGAACACGCTTGACCCCGTTCCGCGTCCGCTGCTTGACCGTATGGAGGTCATCGAGATGCGCACCTACACCCGTGAGGAAAAGCTCTCGATAGCGAAAAATCATCTTATAGCAAAGCAGCTTAAGAAGTGCGGTCTTGCAAAGAAAAATCTTCGCATTACCGATAAGGCGCTCTACGCTATCATCGACACATATACACGCGAGGCAGGCGTGCGTAATCTCGAGCGCGAGATCGGTGCTATTTGCCGTAAGTGCGCGAAGGCGATTGTCGACGGTTCGACGGATGAAAAGATTACAGTAAACGAGAAAAATCTCAAGGATTATCTCGGCGCACCGAAGGTTACGCCCGAGCGTATCGCAGAGCGCAACGAGGTCGGAGCTGTAAACGGACTTGCATATACACAGTCCGGCGGTGATATGCTGAAAATTGAAGCACTTGTGTTTGACGGAAGCGGCAAGCTTGAGCTTACCGGTTCGCTCGGCGACGTTATGAAGGAGTCGGCACATATTGCGGTCAGCTTCGTGCGCTCAAGAGCAAGCGAGCTTGGAATCGACGCTGATTTCTATAAGAATAAGGACATACATATCCACGTTCCCGAGGGCGCAGTTCCAAAGGACGGACCGAGCGCCGGAGTAACGCTTGTTACTGCTATCGCAAGTGCGCTTTCGGATATACCCGTAAGACGCGATATAGCGATGACGGGAGAGGTAACGCTCCGAGGAAACGTACTTCCTATCGGCGGACTTCGCGAAAAAACGCTTGCGGCGTATGCGGCAGGCGTCAGCACTGTGCTTATTCCCGACGATAACTTTGCCGACCTTGAGCAGTGCGCTGACGTTGTACGCGACAACATAGAATTTATCAGAGTAAAGACTGCAGACGAGGTGCTTTCGCACGCTCTCGTCAGATAAAGGAGTAATTATGGCTCTTAACTTAAACAACACCGAGCTTGTGATGACTGCGGGACTGCAAAGTCAGTTCCCGACCGATAAGCTTCCGCAGATTGCTCTGTCGGGACGCTCGAACGTCGGAAAAAGCTCGCTTCTCAATAAGCTTGTCGGACGAAAGAGCTTAGCACGCGTTTCCGGCTCGCCCGGTAAGACGATTACGATAAACTTCTACCGTGTTGATAAGAAGTTCTACATCGTTGACCTTCCCGGATACGGCTTTGCAAAGCGCGCGCCGGCGGATAAGGCGAAGTGGTCGAAGCTGACCGATTCGTATTTTACGTCGGGCACTATGAACGCCGTAGCGCAGCTTATCGATTTAAAGGTAGGACCGACCCAGGACGACGAGATGATGCTCGATTTTATGAATCAGTCGGATATTCCGTATATCATCATCGCGACCAAGGCGGATAAGCTTAACGTAACAAACCGCAAGGCGGCACTCGAGGCTTTGAACGATCATCCGTGCGTGAGAGAGGGATGCCAGATAATCCCGTTCTCTGCGCTCGACGGTATGGGTAAGGACGAGGCTATGCGCGCAATACTCGCGCTTTTGGAGATATAGAATGTTAAATTCAATTTTAGGCGGTGCAGATAATATCGGCATCGCGATAATGGAGCTTTTACAAAGGCTCATAATCGTGCTTATTGCGCTGACCTTTCACGAGGTGGCGCACGGGTGGGTCGCAAACAAGCTTGGCGACGACACCGCCGCAAAGTTTGGCAGACTGTCCTTAAATCCCGTAAAGCATCTTAATCTTTTCGGATTTATTTCGATGCTTTTCTTTGGTTTCGGTTGGGCAAATCCCGTTCCGATAAGGGCAAGCCGCTTCAAGCGTCCGAAGCTCGGTATGGCGTTGTCTGCGCTTGCAGGCCCTGTGATGAATCTGATACTCTCATTCTTCGGTGCGATCGTGTACGAGCTGTTGCTGTTTTTGTTCGCAGGCGGTATCATACCCGTGCCGAACGAGTTTGTGTATAATCTCGTAAGCGTTGCGATAGGATTTTTTGCATCCTTCCATTTTCTCAATATTTCACTTGCCGTATTCAATTTTATTCCCGTACCGCCGCTTGACGGCTCGCGCGTGCTTTATTCGATCTTGCCGGATAAAGTATATTTCGGCGTGATGAAATACGAGCAGTATATTTCTATCGCTATAATGGCGCTTTTGTTCCTCGGCTTTCTTGATACACCGCTGTCGGTAGCGGTAAGCGGCGTTTCATACGCTGTTCGTTGGATCATACCGTTAGTCTAAGTAAAGGCAGGTTGACAATGGAAAATTTACAGTACAAGCTTGAAGCGTTCGAGGGACCGCTCGAGTTGCTGCTCAAGCTTATCGAAAAGAATAAGGTTGAAATAACCGATATTCCGATCGCGCTCATCTTCGACCAGTATATGGAGCATATCGAAGAAATGCAGCGAATGGATATGGAGGTCGCCGGCGAATTTATCGTTATGGCGAGCGAGCTTATGCTCATCAAGAGTAAAATGCTTCTGCCAAAGCCCGAGGACGAGGAGGAAGACCCTCGTGCGCGGCTTGCGGCGATGCTCCTCGAATATCAGAGGATGAAGCAGGCTGCAGGGTATCTCTCGGAGCAGTTCGGCGTGTATTCGGGACGAATGGTCAAGGATACCGACGAGGTAAAGCCCGACTCGGGCAAGATCGAGCCGCAACAGGCGGATGCGCTTCGACGCGTGATGCTTCGTATGCTTCGCAATATGGACAAAAATGCTCTTGACGAGGCAAACCGTGAGGCAGCGGCAAGGCCGTTCGAGCGAATACTGCGTACACCGATAGTTCCCGTCAGCGGCAAGATATACGGCGTTATACGATATCTTGTCAAAAACGGAGAAACGCTTTACACTTCAATACTTTTAACGGCGAAAAGCCGAAGCGAGCTTATAGCAACGTTTCTTGCAGTGCTTGAGCTTATGAAAAAGAACAGAGTAACGCTTCGCCCCGTTGAAGAAACGGACTTCGGCGAAATAACGGACTTTAAGGTAAATCTAAATCACGAAAGAATGACGGGCGGTGATAACAATGTCAGCGAAGCCTATAATTGAAGCGGTACTTTTTGCCGCAGGGCATCCGCTTACGTACGAAACTCTTGCAGAGGCTGCGGAGTGTACGATAAGCGAGGTCAAAGAAATACTTACCGAAATGCAGGCAGAGTATGCAGATCCCAAGAACGAGCGCGGAATACAGCTCGTTATGTTTGGGGAAACCTGCCAGCTTTGCACGAAGGAAGCGCATATCGAAAAGATACGCGCAGCGCTTGGCGTAAGAGCCGGTGGTAACCTCTCGCGAAGCTCGATGGAAACCCTTGCGATAGTCGCATACCATCAGCCTGTAACACGCTCGTATATTGACTCCGTGCGCGGAATAGACACGAGCTATACTGTCAACAATCTCACGGATAAGGGACTTATCGAGGTATGCGGTCAGCTTGACGCGCCGGGCAGACCGTCGCTTTTTAGAACGACGGACGCCTTCCTTCGTATATTCGGTATATCCTCGGTGGACGAGCTTCCGTCTATCGAGCTGTTTGCGGTGCCCGAGGAGAAGCCGGTAGACGAGCCGGTGGACTAAACGATATTGACGTGTATGAAGGGAGTGTGATGCAATGGGGTGGCTCATAGCTGCCGGTGCCGTTTTGCTATTGGCGCTTTTGCTTATGCTTCGCGTAGGCGTGCGCGTAAAGCTTCGCGACGACACAAGCCTCTGGCTTGGCGTTGGCTTGTTTCGCATCAGGCTCTATCCAAAACGCGAAAAGAAGCTGAAGCTTTCGGATTATGAAATAAAAAAATTCAGAAGTCGCAAGGCTCGCGAAGAAGCAAAGGCAAGAAAGAAGGCTGCCAAAAAGGCTGCTAAAAATGCAAAAAAGAAAAAGGGCACAGTAGAAAAAGAGTCCGCGAGCACCAAAACGCACGCTAAAGAAAAGCGCGACGTTTCCGAGCTCGTTGATACTGTACTCGAGGTCGTGCGCGTATTTGTAGAGCGCTTCGGTCATCATTTGAATATCAAGCTTGGGCGACTGTGTATAATAGTTGCATCGGGCGATGCGGCGACCACGGCTGTACTTTACGGAGCAGTGTGCGGCACGGTGCAGTGCCTACTCGAGCTTCTTGACAACACTGTAAATTTGAAGATGCCAAAAAGCGAGGAAATAGTAGTTACTACAGATTTCACCACTGAAAAAACGCGCGCGGACGTTGATATTACGCTTTCGCTTCGCATCTGGCAGATACTCGACGTGGCAATACGCTCACTTTGGGCTTATATAAAACAGAAATAATTTTAAAAAGGGGAACATAAAAATGGCAGACAACAAAATTTCCGGTATTATTGAAACCTCTCTTGAACAGATAAGAAATGTGGTTGATGCGAATACCATTATAGGTAATCCTATCAATACTCCCGGCGGTACTACCGTAATTCCCGTATCGAAGGTTATGGTCGGCTTTGCGTCTGGCGGTGTCGACTACATCGGCAAGAACGCCAAAAAGGCGGCGGAGGAAACAAACAAGACCGGTGCGCTTACCTCTAATTTCGGCGGTGGCGGCGGAACAGGCGTTACCGTACAGCCTGTTGGATTTCTGGTGGTTTCTCCCGACGGAGGCGTCCAGATGCTGAGTGTTGAGCAGAATTCCGGCTCTGCTCCCGACAGAGTTGACCAGATAGCAGGCTTTATCGAGCGCTCGCCCGAGCTTATTGCGAAATTTAAGGAAATTTTTGCAAAAAATAAGTCCGAGGCTGACGACGCTGACAAGGCAGACGAGGAATAACTTTCACAGCATAAACGCTCCTTACTTGTAAACGCTTTTACTGAAGCTTTACTTTAAGGAGAGTGCTATGCAAATTAAGAAGATCACGGCGCTGTTTTTGGTTGCGCTGTCTTTTACCGCTTTGTTTTTTACCAAGGTCGATGCGATTGACGTGTCGGCGGGATCGGCTGTTCTTATTGAAGCCGAAACGGGACAGATCATATTCGAAAAGGACGCGTATACGCGCCGTCCAATGGCGAGTACGACGAAGATAATGACCGCGCTTGTAGCTATTGAATCGGGCGATATTTCGCGCGAGATAACCGTAGATGCGGCGGCGACGGGCGTTGAGGGCTCGTCAATATATCTGAAGCCCGGAGACAGGATAACGCTTGAGTCGCTTATCTGGGCGATGATGCTTGAGAGTGCCAACGATGCCGCGGCGGCGATTGCTATCGGCGTTGCAGGTTCTGTAGAGGCATTTGCCGATATGATGAACGAGAAGGCGCGTGCGCTCGGCCTTGAGGATACGCATTTCACCAATCCGCACGGTCTTTCTGACGACAATCACTATACCACCGCGCACGACCTTGCAAGGCTTTCTGCGGCGGCGATGGAAAACGAAACGTTCAGGCACATCGTGTCGACGGACAAATACCGAATCGAGTATGCTGACACAGCGAGAAGCCTTCACAATCACAATAAGATGCTCCATATTTACGACGGAGCGGTTGGTGTTAAAACGGGCTTTACCAAGGCGAGCGGAAGATGCCTTGTGTCTGCGGCACAGCGTGATGGGATGACACTTATAGCAGTTACGCTCTGCGCGCCCGATGATTGGGCGGACCACACGGCTATGCTTGATCTTGGGTTTGCGAGTGTTAAACGCGTGTCGCTTATAGAGCCGAATGAATCGGTTTTTATCTCTCCCTGCATCGGAAGCGAAAAGGGCGATATAGTTATCAAAAATCGCGAAGGACTTTCGCTGATACTCAAGGCGGGAGATAGAAATATCACGAGGCGGATCATTCTGCCAAGATATTTCTGGGCGCCTATTGCCGAGGGCGATGAGGTCGGCAGAATAGAATTTTACGACGGGCAGACAAAGCTTGGTGAGGTGGCGCTGTACGCCGAAGAAAATGCCGAGCGAGTTGAGTACAAACAAAACGTTTTTGAAAGAATTTTTGGATAATGGAAGAAGTACGTTTACAAAAATATCTTGCTGATGCAGGACTTATGAGCCGCCGTGCCGCAGAGGGAGAAATCTCTCGCGGTGCGGTGCTCGTAAACGGCGTTGTCGCCGAGATAGGACAGAAGATAAACCCCGATACGGACACGGTTTTATATAACGGTAAGGTCGTGAAGATCGGCTTCAAGCACTATATTTACATAATGCTTAATAAGCCGCGCGGATACGTTACCACCGCGTCTGACGAGCGTGGACGTCCAACGGTCGTTGAGCTTTGCCGTGAGGTCGGACAGAGGGTATATCCCGTCGGACGGCTCGATATGGATTCTGACGGGCTTTTGCTGCTTACAAACGACGGAGATCTTGCAAATAAGCTCACCCACCCCCGCCACGAGATACCGAAAATATATCACGTCGAGGTTTCAGGTGAGGTTGAGCGCGATGTGATAAAGAAGCTGTCCTCGCCAATGGTGATCGACGGCTACGAAATAATGCCCGTGAAAACGGCGGTGCACGCTATGCGCTCGGACAAACGCCGAGAGGTAACGGTGCTTCGAATGGAGCTTTACGAGGGGCGAAACCGACAGATACGAAAGATGTGCGAGCAGTGCGGACTTAAAGTAAACCGCCTTACACGCGTTGCGATAGGCGATCTTCGCCTTCAAAGTCTGAAGCCCGGCACCTGGCGTCATCTTACGAAATCCCAGGTCGAGTATTTAAAAAATAACGCAAAATAAATAGGAGACAGAAATGCTTATTATTAAACCTATTCAAGATAAATCATATCAGGAGCAGCTTTGCGCACGCTGTAAGGTAGAGTACGATCCCGACCTTCTTGCGTACGGCGCGTGGGTGCGCGACGAGCTTGATGACGAGAGCACGGGTGATTTTGTCGGTATCTGTCAGTTCAGACTCGGTAAGTCGGCGCATATCGTCGACCTTGCAAAGGCACACGGAACGGACGACACCGAGGCTATGTTCATTATGGGGCGTCAGACGATGAATTTTATTGATCTTCACGGCGTACATACGGCGTATTTTGACGCCGACTGCGACGAGAAGTTCATTATGTGGCTCGGATTTAAGAAGAATGAGGAAGGCAAGTGGTTTGCCGATCTCGAGGCGTTCTTTAAGCATCCGTGCAGTGCAGATAAGAAGGGAAAGGTAGAAGAATGAGAAATTTTCTGAAGCTCACCGCTATGCTGGCGCTTCTTTTTGCGTGCTCGTGCACTTCTCACGTAAACGACGGCACTCCCGGACTTGTTACGACCAGCGACACGCGTGATCCCGACGCTACGATCATCACCGCGCCGAGCGTGGATACTACTGACGACGTAAACGTTCGAGTAGACGACACGGATTATAACCCGACCGACAGTGAGCCGAGCGTAGACGACGGCTCGGTTCGCATTAAGTTCCTCGCGGCAGGCGACAATATCATTCACGAAAACGTCTACACCGATGCAAGAAACCGTGCAAAGAATGGCGAAAAGTACAACTTTATTGATATGTACGAGGGAATTGCCGATTTTGTAAAGTCGGCTGATCTTGCGTTCATAAATCAGGAAACCCCTATATGCGGTGACGAGATGACTGTTTCGGGATACCCGAACTTCAATACGCCCGAGGCAGCAGGTGATGCGCTTATAGAGCTTGGCTTTGACATTATCAATATCGCCAACAACCATATGCTCGATAAGAGAGAAGCAGGCTATAAAAATACGCTTGCATACTGGAAGGCTCGCGAGGATAAGGTCACTATGCTCGGAGGTTACTCGGATAAGGCGGATTATGAAAATATCCGTATAGTTGAGAAGAACGGCGTTTCTATCGCGTTTATTTCATATACATACAGCACGAACGGAATGAATCTTCCAGCAGGAAGCACGATGTATATTCCTTACATAGATGAGGCGGAAATTGTTCGTATGACGAAGAAGGCGGATACGCTTGCCGACCTTGTATTCGTCGTGATGCATTGGGGCGAGGAAAACTATTTCGTGCTCTCAAATTCGCAGAAAAAGCTTGCGACGGCTATAACCGAGGCAGGAGCGGACGTTATAATCGGTATGCATCCGCACGTTATTCAAAGTATGGAGTGGAAAACTGCATCTGACGGCTCGAGGACCCTTGTTATCTATTCGCTTGGAAACCTTATTTCTACGCAGTACGATAATATGAATCTTGTCGGCGGTATCGTTACATTTGATATCGTTAAGGACAAGAACGGCAACATCACTATCGAAAATCCGATATACAACCCGACCGTAACTCACTACAATAAGCAGCGCCTGGGCCTTCAGGTCTACCTTATGAAGGACTACACAGAGGAGCTTGTAGCGCTTCACGGCTGCCCAAATTACGGTCAGACGGCGGACAGAAAAATCTGGACAATGGATAAGATACGCGGATTTGCCACGAACAACGTTTCAAGCGAATTTTTACCCGATTTTCTCAAGTAACAAAGGAAGGTGAGCCAAGGTGCTCGAGAGTTTTATTTATAGCTTTAACATTATCGCTCCGATATTTTTGATAGTTCTTCTCGGCGCGGTGCTTAATAAGCTGAAGTTTTTCAATGACGGATTTTTAGCTGTATGCGATAGGCTTGTTTTTAAGATATGCCTTCCGTGTCTTCTTTTTCAGGATATAGCAACAGCGAATATTTCAGAAACCCTTAATATAAGACTTATCGTATTTTGCGTTATTGCGGTGACTGCTGCGGCCTTTTTGCCATGCGCCGTTATGCCGCTGTTTATTAAGGATAAGGCGAAGTGCGGTGCATTCGTTCAGGGCACGTTCCGTTCTAATGCGGCGATACTCGGCGTGACACTCGTTTCAAATATGTTCGGCGAGGCGGGAGTTTCCGTTATCGCAATGGTGCTTCCGTTTGTAGTTGTGCTCTTTAACGTATATGCTGTGGTGATACTTTCGATTTTTGCGCCAAGCGACACCAAGCTCGCTCCGCGGAAGCTTATTTTACATATCATAAAATCTGTGTTTACCAATCCGCTTATTATTGCGGTGGCACTTGCTTTTGCTTGGCAGCTCACAGGCGTCGAGCTTCCGAAATTTGCCGATAAGGGCCTTTCGTATCTTTCCGAGATGGCGATGCCCGTGTCGCTTATAAGCCTTGGTGCTTCCTTTAACTTTGCATCGCTTAAGGGGCGTCTTGGACTTGCTATCGGTGCGAGCATATTAAGAACGCTCATCATTCCGAGTATTGCACTTGTTGTTGCGGGACTTCTCGGATTCAGAAACGTAGAGCTCGGAGTTATACTCATAGTTATCGGCGGACCTGCGGCGGTGTCGAGCTATATTATGGCAAAGCAGATGAAGAGTGACCACCACCTTGCGGGACAGATTCTGCTGATTTCCACAATGATGTGTGTATTTACAATATTCCTTGGAATAGTTATTCTAAAAGAAACGGGACTTATATGAAGTTAATAATTGCAGAGAAACCCTCGCTTGCGCGCTCTATCGTCAGCGCCATCGGCGGTACGCCGAAGGGAAGCGGATTTTACAGCGCGGGCGAGTACATAGTCACATGGGCGTTCGGACACCTCTTTTCGCTTGCTGACGTTGAATATTATACGGGCGGCGAGCGCGGTTCAAAATGGACGCTTGAGGGACTGCCGTGTTTTCCTGCAGAGTTTTCGTACGAGCTTAGGAAATCGGGCAAGGGCGATGACGGCACGGCACGTCAGTTTGACATAATACGTCAGCTTTGCCGCCGCGCAGACGTTGATACGATAATCAACGCGGGCGACTCGGACAGAGAGGGCGAGATAATCGTCCGCCTTTGCATAATGAAGTCGTTTGATCTTTCGCCCACACAGCCGTTTTTCGTCGAAGGCAAGCGTTTTGCGCGCCTTTGGTTACCCGATCAGACCGCCGAAACCATACAGGCGGCGCTCGCTGAATCGCCCGACGAGTCGGGCTATGACCGCCTCGCAAACGAGGGGTTCGCGCGCACCTATATGGACTGGCTTTATGGTATAAACTTAACCCGTTTCGCAACGCTCAAATCAGGTGCGCTTCTTCGCGTGGGACGCGTAATCGTGCCTATCGTTCGAGCAATTTGCGAGAGGGATCGCGCTATACGCGATTTTACACCCGAAAAATACTATCAGCCACGCTCGGCTGCCGTTACAAACGGTGAGACGGTCGAGCTTTTGTCAAAGCTTAAGTTTGATAAGGATTCGTTTGGCGACTGTCAGAAAAAGTGCGACGAGTATAACGCGCGCGGGGCTATAGTTACCGAGGTCAAGCGCAAAAAGGATAAGCTTTCACCCGGTAAGCTTTGGTCACTCTCAAAGCTTCAGGGCTTTCTCGGTAAAAAGTATAAGATGTCGATGCCGCGCTCGCTTGAGGTGCTTCAGAAGCTTTACGAGGAGGGCTACGTTACCTATCCGCGTACGAATTCGGAGTATCTCGCAACGGCAGAAAAAGATAAGATAAAGCGCGTTATTTCTGCGGTGTCGGGACTCGGATATCCGATAGCGTTCAAGGATTCAAAGCAGATATTTGACGACTCGAAAATCGAGGCGCACTCTGCGCTCACGCCGACAACGAAGATACCCGACAAGAAGCGTCTTTCCGAGGACGAGGCTATCGTTTACGGTGCGATAATGCGCAGGTTCGCGGCGGTATTTTGTTCTCTTGACTGTATCGTCGACAAGACGGAGATTAAGATTGCCGTTGGTAATCCTCCCGAAACGGGCGAGGAATTTACATTAAAGGGAACCGTAATGATCGAACCCGGTTGGACGAAATACGACGACTATACCGCGAAGGATAAGATCCTTCCCGCATTACAAAAGGGCGATACGGTCAATATCGAATTCGCGCCGACGGAAAAGGAAACCTCACCTCCGAAGCATTACACTATCGAAACGCTCAACAACTACCTCAAGAACCCCTTCCGCGACGAGCTTTCGAAGAAGGACGACGAGGAAAATGATGCGGAGGAATACCGCGCCGTATTTGAGGGACTTGAGCTTGGTACGGAGGCGACGCGCACGCAGATCATCGACAACGCGCGCTCGTCGGGCTATATTCAGCTCAAAAAGGACGTCTATACGATTCTGCCTGACGGAGAGTATCTTGTCGATGCGCTCGGTGCTATGGGCATCGGTATGGACAAATACAAGACCGCCGAGCTCGGTAAGGCGTTAAAGAGCGTTTACCGAGGCGAAATGAGCGTTGAAGGTGCGACGAGAATTGCCGAGGCGGAAATACAAAGCGTATTCGAGCTTGCAAGCTCCGTACAGTCGACGGGCTTTGCCGGCGACGTTATCGGAGTGTGTCCGCTTTGCGGCAAGGATATTGTTCGCACACGTCGCGGATACGGCTGCCGCGGATATAAGGAAGGCTGTAAATTTACTATATGGAGCACCGTTGCAGGCAGACAGATCTCTGTTGTCGAGGCAAAGCAGCTTCTCACACAGAGTAAGACGGACGTGCTTGACGGCTTTGTTTCCAAAAAGGGAACCTCCTTCAGTGCGCGCCTCAAGCTTGAGGGCGACAAGGTGTCTTTCGATTTTGACAGCGTACCTCGACAGGTGCCATCTCGCGAGTCGGCGCCAAAGTCTGCGGGCAAGCCGATCGAAGGCATACCGATAGACTATTCGTTTCAGTAATTGTGAGGAAATATGGCTAAATACAAGTACGTTCTCTTTGACCTTGACGGCACGCTTGACGATCCCTTTGAGGGAATCACAAAGTCGGTGCAGTACGCGATGAAAAAGTTCGGGGTAGAAACTGAGCAGGAAAATTTAAAGTGCTTTATCGGACCTCCGCTTGCCGAGTCGTTCGAAAAATATTTTGCGCTTTCGTCTGACGATGCCAAGCTCGCCGTTGACTATTACCGCGAGTATTACCGCCCGACGGGTATCTTCGAGGTGAGCATATACAAGGGCATTCCCGAGATGTTGGCATCGCTTCGCGACGCAGGCTGTGAGCTTATACTCGCGACCTCGAAGCCGATAATCTTCGCCGATATGATACTCGAAAAATTCGGACTTGCAGAGTATTTCACCGCTACCTTCGGAAGTGAGCTTGACGGCACGCGCGTTAAAAAGGACGAGGTCATCGACTATGCGTTCAAGACTCATCCGATGGACAAATCGAAGGCTATTATGGTCGGCGACAGACGTCATGACGTTGAGGGCGCACACAAGTGCGGCATACCTTGTATTGGCGTAACCTTCGGCTACGGCGACCGTGCCGAGCATACCGCGTGCGGTGCCGAGCATATTGTGGATACCGTGGATGAGCTCAAAAAATTACTTCTTGCATAAAATAACCTCCTTACGGGCATAAATAAGCCAAAGTAAGGAGGTTGTTTTTATGCAAATGGATGATAAAACATATAAAAGGTACGTTGAAAAACGCGCTAGAAAATCAAATCTTGGCGCTGACTGCGCGAAGGCTTTTTTAGTAGGCGGCGGAATATGTACTATCGGTCAGGGTTTTTTTGATCTATACACCTATCTTAATATGAGCGAGGAGAACGTGAAGGCGCTTGTTCCCGTGACACTGGTATTTTTTGCAGCGCTTCTGACGGGACTCAGCCTTTTTGACAACATCGCAAAATTTGCGGGAGCTGGGACGCTTGTGCCGATCACAGGCTTTGCGAACGCAGTCGTTTCGCCTGCGCTTGATACCAAGGCAGAGGGATTTATCCTGGGAGTCGGCGTAAAAATATTCACAGTGGCTGGACCCGTTATACTTTACGGCACACTCGCGTCGGTGGTATACGGCATTATATATTATTTTGTGAGGTGAGCGCGGTGCAAAAGGGAATTATTAAGCTTGAAACGCACCCGTCGGTAATCTGTGCCGCCTCTGTAGTCGGCAAAAAGGAAATGGACGGTCCGCTTGCGAAGTGCTTCGACTATTATGATGAAACAGACACGTTTGACAAACCGACTTGGGAGCAATCGGAGAGCGAGATGCAGCGTATCGCGCTTAATACGGCTCTCGACAAGGGCGGCTTCAAGATACGCGACATAGATGCGATATTAGCAGGCGACCTTATAAACCAATGTGTGTCGAGCGGATACGGGCTTGCTACCTTTGACGCACAGTTCTTCGGGCTTTTCGGTGCATGCTCGACTATGGCGGAGGCGCTTATTTTATCCTCGATGCTAGTCGATTCGGGTAAGTATTCGCGCACGGTGGCAGTCACGTCCTCGCACAACTGTACGGCGGAGCGGCAGTTCAGAAATCCGCTCGAGTACGGCTCCCAACGCGCTCCCACGGCACAGTGGACGGTTACGGGCGCGGCGGCTGTGGTAGTGGGCGAGAACACGGCAAATAAGCCGTACGTCGCGGAGGTTTTGCCGGGGCGCGTATGCGACAAGGGGATTAGCGACGCTAATAATATGGGCGCGGCTATGGCTCCGGCGGCTGTAGACACGCTGAAGCGGTATTTCGATGAATCGGGAAGTGTCCCTGAAGATTTCGACGCGATATTTACGGGCGACCTCGGATACGAGGGAAGCGGTATACTCGTCGACCTTTTGCGTGCGGAGGGCTACGATATTTCGGGGGAACACAAGGACTGCGGTATGCTCATATACGACCGCGAACGGCAGGATATGCACGCAGGAGGCTCGGGGTGTGGCTGCTGTGCCACGGTGTTCGCAGGGCATATATTTCGCGAGCTTTGCGAGGGACGGCTCAAAAATATTCTGTTTGTGGCTACGGGTGCGATGATGAACACGGCGAGCCTCCAGCAGGGGCTGACTATACCGGGTATTGCACATCTTTTGCACATTAAGGCAGGGGGACAAAATGGATAAAATTCTTGACTACGTTTGGGCGTTTTTGGTGGGCGGAGCGCTTTGTATCGTCGCGCAGATACTCATCGATAAGACAAAATTAACACCTGCACGAATACTCGTTTTTTACGTTGTTGCAGGTGTTATTCTGACGGGCGTCGGCGTATATCAGCCGCTCGTTGATTTCGCCGGGTGTGGAGCGACTGTGCCGCTCACCGGCTTTGGCTACTCGCTTGCAAAGGGCGTTGAGCGTGCGATAGACGAGCGTGGGATAATCGGTGCAATGACGGGCGGACTCACTGCCACGGCAGCAGGTGTTACGGCGGCGATGGTTTTTGCGTGGCTCGCGGCGGTGCTGTTTCGCGGCAAACCGAAGGGATAAAGAAAACAGGCGAACTTTGTTCGCCCGTTTTGCTTACTGATAATCGACAACGCCAACCCAATTCATAAGGAACTCGCGCTCGTGCTCGTTGCCCTTGACGGATTGGGAAGCGGCAACGATAGGCATCCATTTCTGAACGTACTGCTTTGCCGTGTCGCTCTTTTTACAGAAGGTGTTAAGGTAGTGCTCCGCACCCTCGGTGTCGCCGCTGAGGCAGAAGAGCAGGTAAGTGCGTGCAACGTCTGCGGAGGCATTACCCTGCGTCGCGTGTGCCCAGTCAATGATGTAGGGCGTGCCGTAGGAGGTGATGATGACGTTCGAGGGATTGAAGTCGCCGTGGCATACCTTGTTGTGCTTGGGCATACCCTCAAGATGCGTGTGCAGGTCGTAGCGCGTAGTCGCGTCAAACTCGCTCTGGCTTATTTTGCGGTTCATCTTGTCCTTAAGCTTGGTAAGCAGGGGAGAGGTTTTCGCGTGAACGCTCATCTGAATATCAACGAGAAGCTCGATGTATTCGTTCTTCTTTTCGGGATTCTCCTCCATAAGCTGTGCAAGCGTTTTGCCATCGATATACTCGTATACTATAGCCCACTTTCCGTCAACCATATTTACTCCGAGTATCTTGGGGATATTAAGTCCGGTTTCCTCAACTCGCGCCTGATTGAGCGCCTCGTTTAATACGTCAGCCTTGGAATAAGCCGAGTCAAACACCTTAATGCATTTGTCCCCGTCACGGTATATAGTCTTATGCTTTCTTGTTGCGATTATATTGTCAAGCTTCATTGTAATTTCCTCCTAACTTACGCTTTTTTATTCTTGCGAGTCGACTTTTTTGCGGCGGACTTTGTTTGCGGCATATCTGCCTCAACGAAGTGCTTGCCGTAATAAGCGTTAAGGTACATCTGCTTTATCTCGTCGATAAGCGGGTAGCGCGGGTTAGCGCCCGTGCACTGGTCGTCGAACGCCTGCTCTGCCATATCGTCAAGGCGTGCGAGGAAGTCAGCCTCGTCTATGCCGTAATCCTTGATAGTTTCCTTAATACCAACGCGAGCTTTAAGGTCGTTTATAGCTTTGATGAGCTTTTCGAGCTTATCCTCGTTGGTCTTGCCGCCAAGTCCGAGGTAATCGGCGATCTCGGCGTAACGCGCGAGCGTATGCGGATGGTCATACTGCGAGAAGGTACCCATCTTCGCAGGAGCCTCTGCGGCGTTGAAGCGGAGAACCTCCTCGATCATCAGCGCATTAGCGACACCGTGGGGAAGGTGATGGAACGCACCGAGCTTATGCGCCATAGAGTGGCAGATGCCAAGGAATGCGTTCGCGAACGCCATACCTGCGATAGTTGCCGCATTTGCCATTTTTTCGCGAGCTTCGACGTCGGTCTGACCGTTATCGTATGCTCTCGGGAGATACTTGAAGATGTTTTTGAGAGCCTGAAGCGCAAGACCGTCGGTGTAGTCAGTCGCGAGCATAGCGGCGTACGCCTCAACTGCGTGGGTTACGGCGTCGATACCTGATGCCGCGGTAAGTCCACGGGGTGCGGACATATGGAAGTCGGTGTCGATAATCGCCATATTGGGAAGGAGCTCGTAATCTGCGAGAGGGTATTTAACGCCCGTTTTTTCGTCGGTGATGACCGCGAAGGGAGTTACCTCGGAGCCTGTACCTGCGGAGGTGGGGACAGCGATAAAGTATGCCTTTTCACCCATCTTGGGGAAGGTGTAGACTCTCTTGCGAATGTCGATGAATCTCATCGCCATATCCATAAAGTCTGCCTCGGGATGCTCGTAGAGCACCCACATTATCTTCGCCGCGTCCATAGCGGAGCCGCCGCCGAGCGCGATTATAGTGTCGGGAGCGAAGGCTCTCATCTGTGCCGCGCCCTCGGTTGCATTAGCGAGGGTAGGATCGGGCTGTACGTTAAAGAACGTAGTGTGCGCGATGCCCATTTCGTCGAGCTTGTCGGTGATCGGCTTTGTGTAGCCGTTCTGATAGAGGAAGGTGTCCGTTACGATAAACGCCTTCTTGGCGCCTCTTACCGTGCGAAGCTCGTCGAGTGCCACGGGCAGGCAGCCTTTTTTAATATAAACCTTTTCGGGGGTTCTGAACCAAAGCATATTTTCTCTCCTCTCGGCCACTGTCTTAATGTTAAGAAGGTGCTTGACACCAACGTTTTCGGATACGCTGTTACCGCCCCAAGAGCCGCATCCGAGTGTCAGGGAGGGAGCGAGCTTAAAGTTGTAAAGGTCGCCGATACCGCCGTGAGAGGAAGGTGTGTTAACAAGTATACGGCAGGTCTTCATTCTTGCCATATATGCGGCGAGCTTTTCCTTTTCGGTGATCTCGTTGATATAGAGCGAGGCGGTGTGACCGAAGCCGCCGTCCTCTATAAGTCTTTCTGCCTTCTCGAGCGCCTCGTCAAAGGTCTTTGCCTTATACATCGCGAGCACGGGGGAGAGCTTCTCGTGTGCAAATTCCTCGGAAAGCTCGACGCTCTCGACCTCGCCGATGAGTATCTTCGTACCGGCAGGAACGCTTACGCCTGCGAGCTCGGCGATCTTAGCAGCCTTCTGTCCGACGATCTTTGCGTTGAGCGAGCCGTTTATGATAATGGTCTTGCGTACCTTTTCGGTTTCGTCTGCGTCGAGGAAATAACAGCCTCTTGCCGCGAATTCGCTCTTTACCGCATCGTAAACGCTCTCAATCACGATGACCGACTGCTCGGACGCGCATATCATACCGTTATCGAAGGTTTTCGAGTGAATGATCGAGTTAACGGCGAGAAGAAGATCTGCAGTGTCGTCGATGATAGCGGGAGTATTACCTGCGCCAACGCCGAGGGCGGGCTTGCCGCTCGAGTACGCGGCCTTAACCATACCGGGGCCGCCCGTTGCGAGGATAATATCCGCTTCCTTCATAACGGTGTTTGTCATCTCAAGCGAGGGAACGTCGATCCAGTCGATGATGCCCTCGGGAGCACCTGCCGCAACTGCCGCCTCGAGGACAAGCTTTGCCGCCGCTATAGTGGAGTTCTTCGCTCTCGGGTGAGGGCTTATGATGATCGCGTTACGTGTCTTGAGCGCGAGCAGACATTTAAAAATTGCGGTAGACGTCGGGTTGGTGGTAGGGATTACGGCTGCTATAACGCCGATAGGCTCTGCTATCTTTGTGATGCCGAATGCCTTATTCTCCTCGATAACTCCGCAGGTCTTGGTATCCTTGTAGGCGTTGTAGATATACTCTGCGGCGTAGTGGTTTTTGATAACCTTATCCTCAATAACGCCCATACCCGTTTCTTCAACTGCGAGCTTGGCGAGAGTGATTCTCGACTTGTCTGCGGCAGACGCCGCCGCTAAAAAGATCTTGTCGACCTGCTCCTGCGTGTAGGTCTCAAACAGCTTCTGCGCCGTTTTAACGCGAGCGAGAGTGGCCTTCAGCGTTTCCACGCTGTCAACGATTTCGTAAGCTTTCTGTTCCATTTGATTTTCCTCCGAAAAAAATATAGCCGGTTAACCGTCGAAAACAGGGTGTTCGAGGTTTCCTGCTTATAGCGTTGTTAATATTTTAACACACAATTCCCTCAAATGGAATTACCAAATTGTTATATCCGTGTTATTTCAAAAGATATAACAGTTTTTGATAAATTTATCACAATCAAAAACGGCAGTTTTGCCAAATTGACGAAACTGCCGTTTTTTTGTGTGAATTTGCTTTTACTTGAACAGAAAAAGCCTGATAAAATCTGACTTTTTTAACATTTGCCGTTTACCTGACAAACGCCTCTCTTGACACAGAAAGTGCTTCGATGAATGCTTTATCAAGCTTTGTAAGCCTGTAGCCCTTGTGGTGTATCAAAACGTCCTTATACACCTTCTTGTTACCCTCGCAAACGCGCTGTACGAGGTCGTATCGCTTAAGCATTTTAGCAGAAGCAGGTGATACCCACATAAAGGTGTTGGGATTTTCGGCAAGCAGCTCAAACTGACTTGCACGCTCAAAAACGAATATTCGCCGTCCGATCTTGTCGGGCAGCTCCTCACGGAACACCTTTGACATCGGAAGTGAGGGAACGTACGGATCGGCGTGCGCGATTTCGATAAACGAGGAAAGGTCGTCATGAGTGATTATTTCCTTAACGGATAAGGGGTTGTAACGACTCATAATCAGGACATATGAAAATTCTGCGACCAAATCGTGCGCAAGGCCTTTTTCCTCGAACATAGAGGAGTAATATTTGTCATAGCTCTCGGCGTATCTGATGATGCCGAGCTTAAACTCGTTGGTTAAAACGTTGTTTATCGTTTTTTTGGAGTTCGTTTCCTTATAGTGTATTTCAACGTCCGTGTCGCCGATATTCTTTGAAAACTCCGTAAGCGCGGCGGAAATATACGACGCGCGGGGAACGGAGATCGAAAATTTGCGCTTATTATGCGAACCGTCACGGTAGGACAGCTCAAGCTTCTCGATTCGCAGAAGAATATCGCGTGCATATTCGATAAACTCCTCGCCGTCGGGTGTCAGCACCATACCCTTGGAGCTTCTTTTGAATATCGAAATGCCAAGGTCTGCTTCAAGCTCCTTTATGGAGCGGCTTAAGTTGGGCGGTGCTATCATAAGCGCATCTGCTGCTTTGTTGAGCGAGCCGTGCTTTGCGATCTCGACCGCGTATTTTGCGTGTAATATGTTCATATAGGGTATCCTTTCGCGCCGCTTTATAGGGTGCGTTCTTTAGAGATTATCTGCGTCCTTGTTTTCGGGAATAACGGCTTCCATCGCGGCGATAGCGCACTCGATCATTTTGTCGTCAGGCTCATGAACGGTCACGCGCTGGAGCCACATACCGGGGGCGGCAATTATACGCGTGAGGAAATTGTCGTGACGTCCGCAGAGCTTGATAAGCTCGTAGCCGATGCCCATTGTAATGGGAAGCAGGAGAAGCTTTATAGCAGCGCGGAGAAGGTGATTTATCTCAACTCCTGCGATACTCTCGGGAATGAGCATACCGATGAAAATACCGACGATGATCATAAGTATCATAAACGACGTGCCGCATCTCGGGTGGAAGCGTCTTTGCGGACGGATGTTTTCAACCGTCAGCTCAAGACCTGCCTCGTATGCGAATATCGTTTTATGCTCCGCACCGTGATACTGAAACGTCTTTCGTACGTCCTTGACAAGGCACATCGCTGCAACATATCCTACAAACAGCGCAAGCTTGAGTATACCCTCGAAGGCGGATTTAGTCACGGAGCTTGCAAAAAACGCTTCGGCTCCTGTGCCGACTGTGAGGTTTTGGATAAGCGAGAAAAGGAAGGAGGGAAGCCATATAAAGAGTACTACGGAAAGCGCGACACCAAGTACGCCGCCGATTGCCGCGGCGACTCCCATAAGCTTCGATTCCTTATTCTTTTGTTCCTCGGTCTGCGCCGCATCATCCTCGGGCATAGCGATCTCTGCCGAGCGCATAAGCGCCTTGTAGCCTATCTTCATCGAGTCGATAAAGCTGAATACGCCGCGGATTATCGGCATTTTAAGTATCTTCGGCTTCTTTGCAGTGCCTGCTGCACATTCCTCGAGAACGATCTCTCCTGCAGGATTGCGGACCGCCATAACGGTCCTTTCGAGACCGCGCATCATAATACCTTCAATAAGTGCCTGACCGCCTATCGAGGTTTTTTTACAAGTACAGTTTTTTTCGGACAATTTATTTACCTCTGTTAAAATCATTTTTTAGATATACATAAATATTATAAACCTTTTTTCGTTCCTTGTCAATGACGTTACTGTAAACATTGTGCCAAAGTGTATATTCACTTGACATACGCTCGCTTTTTTGGTATAATATACGAAGTAAATCTTGAAAGGATTTGTTGATATGATTTTAGGCTCAAGAGAAACCTGCATCGCTTACCGTTGTCCGTACTGCACGCAGGGTATAAAGAGTATGGTGGGCGTGTTTGCGCTGTCGGGTGCTATGAAGAAGCTCAAGTGCTCGTGTAACGCGAGCGAGCTTACTATAAACCACACGAGCGACGGGAAGCTTCGCATCACCGCTCCGTGTCTGCTTTGCGGCGGCGAGCACACGTTCGTTATAAGCTCAAATCTCTTTTTTAAAAAGGAGCTTTTTGTGTACCAGTGTCCGCAAACTGCATTCGACCTTGTATTTATCGGCACGGAGGAGGCTGTTTCTGCGGCGCTCGAGAACTCGGAAAAGGAGCTTAACAGTCTTTTAAAGGAAATGGGGCTTGAAAGCCTCGACAAGCTTCTCGGAGAGATTGACCGTCCTGACGATGACGAGCCGTGCGATCCTATGATATACGACACTGTAATGTTCGTTATACGCGACCTTATTGAGGGCGGCGACGTTTCCTGTTGCTGTGACGAGGGCGACTACGACGTTGCCGTGTCCGACGATCACGTTAAGGTATTCTGCCGTAATTGCGGTGCATCGAAGGATATACCGACGGACAGCGAGCTTGCAGCGAGAGCATTTGTCGAAACCACTCACCTAAAGCTTGAAAAGCTTTAAAATATCCGTAACAAAAAACTCACGGCGACATAGTATGAAAGTAGGGAGCGAGGCTCACCGATAGGCGGTGCGCAAACTCCCACACGTACACGCATTAAGCGTGTGCATAGGAGATTACTATGAATAACTGCCTTTGCAACGTATTCGACGACAAGTGCGTATGGCTCATTATCATCGCGCTTCTCATTATCTTCTGTGGCTGCGGCTGCAACTGATAAGTAAATAAAAACAGCGCCAAGGCAAAAGCCTTGGCGGTGTTTTTTGTTTTAGAGGTATAACAACATAATAAATTTTGCCGTATCTATTGAAATTTGAAAATCTTTGTGCTATACTTAAATCAGAAAAAATCCACGGAGGACTTAAAATGGAAAAGGATATAATTTTCGGTATATGCGCGGACGTTCATCAGCGCGATATTTATGATGCAACCGATAAGATAACCAAGTTTGTAAACGAGGCTCACGAGCGCGGCGCGAAGTTCATTATCGAGCTTGGCGACTTTGTTCTTGACAACGAAGCAGGCCGCAAGCTCCTTAAAGAATGGAACAAGTTTAACGGCCCGACCTATCACGTGCTCGGCAACCACGACTGTGAGCACGGCGGTAAGGGACCTACTATGGCACTGACCGGCCAGCCCTCGAACTACTACAGCTTCGACTGCGGCGCGTATCACTTCATCGTACTCGACACCAACTATTTTAAGGACGGCGGCGAGTATCACGACTACGGCGACAACAACTACCACAAGGATTTCTTCAACTGCTACATCCCGACCGAGCAGCTCGAATGGCTTGCGGCAGACATCGACGCTACCGACAAGCGTTGCTTCATCTTCACTCACGCGACTCTCGCACTCGGCGACTGGACTGTCTATAACATCCATGATTTTCAGGACGTTATCTGGCGCGCTAACGAGAAGGCAGGCTTTAACAAGGTAACTATGTGCTTCTCGGGACACGACCACGCTGACGAGCACCTTTTCAAGGGCGGCGTACACTATATGATAGTCAACAGTATGTGCCACAAGTACATCGGTCCGAAGTACGTTGACGAGTCGTACTACAACGCAGAGGTAAAGGCTCAGTTTAACGAGCCGCTCAAGCATATCGCACGCTATAAGGATCCGCTTTACGCGTTCGTACAGCTCAAGTCGAACGGTCTTATCCGCATTATCGGCAAGCAGTCCGAATACGTTGACTACAGCCCGCTCGAGCTTCACTGGGAGCACTATACGGCACCGCAGATCGCATACCGCGAGTTCTGGATGAACGGTCTTTGCGAGGAAAAGTAAAAACAAAAAGCACCGCATTTTGCGGTGCTTTTTTTATGCTTATGCGTTGAAGTTTTCTATTACGTACTGCTCGGCCTCGGCACACCAAAGACCGCCGTTTTTTGCAACTATTGCTGCAAGGTCGGCAAAGCGCTTGTCGCTCTCTCCGAGCCTTTCAAAGTCCTCGATAGCGGTAAGCGGCATATTAGCGTGCGTGTAGATAAGCTTCTTGCCGCCGGTGAGCTTCGGAAGGTTAAGCGTCGTGTCGATAGCGGCATTCATACCGCCAACGTGTGTAACCATTACTGCAGGGTTGATTCTGCCTTCACCGATGAGGTTTACGATGTCCTTTATGTCGTCGGGCGTGCTTCCGCTCGTGCCGGCGTAGTGATGCTGCGCGTAGTGGACGTTATAGAAGTTTACGGGCGCACTGAACGCTTTGTCCATAGGACCTGCAAAGAAGTTAAGGCAACCGTCAAAGGCGAGAATAGCATCGCCGAGCTCGACTACTGCGGGTACGGGGGCGTAAACGAACACGTCGTCAAAGCCGGTGCCGCCGGAGATTGCCATAAGCTCATCCTTGTCGCTTGTATTTGCGAATACGAGCTCGATGCCGTCACGCTTTGCTACTTCGGGCGAGAAGATAGACTTCGCGCGCTCAAGTCTTGCGCTGTCGATATCGGTTACAACAACGAGCGAGGGCTTAACGTCACCGTGTAGCGCGCAGTCGATAGCAACAAGTCCCATAGGACCGCAGCCTGCAAGGATAGCAACCTTGCCGTCAGGCTTTATATTGGTGTAGGGAATAAAATCACCGTCGAGGTGATAGTTTGCCTTGTAGCCGCGCAGAACGCAGGATGCAGGCTCGATAAGCGAGCCCTTGAAATAAGCGTCGCTATTAAGCTTTATAAGATAGCCGTTCTTAACGATATGCTCGCAAGCGACGGAGTAGGTGGACACACCGCCGATCTCGCCGAAGGAGTAGCCGATGGTCTGATTGCCCGGGAGATACGCGAGCACGGGTGGAATGATAACCTTTTCGCCGACTCTGTAATCGTTTTTTAAGTCGTCGCCGACCTCTACGATCTCTGCGCAGAACTCGTGACCGACGATTACGGGATTTTCGGCTACGTTATCGGGCACGCGAAGGTGCTTCGCACCCTGCATAGCGGTTTTGTAGGTGGACATACAAACGCTGTCGGAGATTATCTTTATGAGGATATCGCCGGACTTTATCTCGGGAAGGTCAAACTCTTCAAGGCGAAGATCCTTTTCACCGTATAAACGGACTGCTTTTGTCTTCATAATGCTACCTTAAACCCTTCCGTTGCTTCCGAACGTGCGGATCTTGGTGCGGATAGCCTCTCTCATACCAACGCGAGCCTCCTCGAATACGAATGCAGGCCAGGTGGAGGGATTCTTCATAGAGTTAAGCTTATTCTTAAGACCGTTGTTCATTGCGCCTACAACGTCGGAGAAAATGTTGATCTTTGTGATGCCGTGCGCGATAGCGGTCTTCATCTGATCGTCGGGAGTGCCGCTTCCTCCGTGAAGAACGAGCGGACGGTCGCATACTGCGGTGATCTCGTCGAGGCGGTCGATGCGAAGGGTAGGAGTCTTCTTGTAAACGCCGTGCGCGGTGCCTATAGCAACAGCGAGTGCGTCGACGTCGGTGATGTCAACGAACTTTATAACCTCGGAGGGAAGCGTGAGGGTGTCCTCGGGATCCTCGTTTTCTACGGTGTCGTTCTCATTGCCGACCATAGCGTTGCCAACGTGACCAAGCTCCGCCTCAACGGTAACTCCGTTTGCGTGTGCGAACTTAACGATGGTTTCGGTCATTCTTGCATTCTCATCGAAGGGGAGCGCGGAGCCGTCGTACATAACGGAGCTGAAGCCTGCCGCAACAGCCGCGCGTATGTCCTCTTCGGTAGTAGCGTGGTCGAGGTGCAGACAAACGGGAATGGTGTAGAAATCGGATGCAGCGCGTACCATAGAGGAGAGAAGATTAAGTCCCTTACCGCCAAGGTCAACACCGAGCATCATAAGAAGTGCGGGCGAGCGCTCCTCCTCGCAGGTGTCGAGAACAGCCTTCATCATTTCGTAGTTGCTCACGTCGAACGCGGGAATAGCATAGTGGTTTGCCTTTGCGTGCGCGAGCATTTCTTTCATTGTAACTAACATAGTTTTTCTCCTTTTCCGATGTTATTGACATTTGGATTTTATTCTGATATAATTATATCATTCAAACATTTCGAAGTCAATAATTGTTCGAAATGTTTGAAAATGAACTGTGTTTCGAACAAGGAGAACATTGGGAATGGCACTCGAGGGAAGAAAGAAGGATATTTTAGAGCTCCTTTACGAAAGGGGCAAAATATCGGTGTCCGAGCTTTCAGCAGCTCTGTACGTGTCCGAGATGACAGTCAGACGCGACTTATCTGAAATGGAGAAGGACGGATTTTTACGCCGTTACAGAGGCGGTGCCGTGCTAAAGATAAATTCGGGCGAGATGCCGATATCCCAGCGTTTTTTGCTCGACAAGGATGAAAAGGAAGAGCTTTGCGAGAGATGCGAGCAGTTTCTCCATGACGGTATGACCGTATTCATCGACAGCTCCTCGACCTGTCAGTATCTGATACCGCACATTCGTAAGTTTAAGAATATAACTATGGTAACAAACTCCGTAAAAGCGCTTCTCACTGCGGGGAATATGCACATTCCGTGCATTCTCATCGGCGGTGAGTATTACGAGCACGACATGTGTCTTGTCGGCTCGGTTGCCGAGGAGCACGCGCGAAGCCTTAACGTTGACATCGCCTTTTTCACGACGGCGGCATACTCAGAGGACGGTATTATCTCGGATTTTGACGTCAGACAGACGATGATTCGCAAAATCCTGATGAAAAATTCGAAGCAGAACATCTTCCTCTTTGAGAGCTACAAGCTTAATAAAAAATGCCTTTACACGCTCTGTCACAGAGATGACGTGACGGCGGTTATCGTGAGCGAGAAATAGAAAAAGCACCGCATTTGGCGCACCTGCGATAAAGCAGATGCGCCAATTTTATTTCAAAATTCGAATGACAGTTGAATTATCATCAAAAAACAAGTTATTGAATGATTCGTTTTTTATGATATAATATTAGTGAAAGCAGAGCTCGCTTATCTTTTTATAAGGAGATCAACTATGACTCATATCGGCTTAAAAATAAAAGAACTCAGAAAGAAAAAAGATATGACGCAGGAAAAACTTGCGGAATACCTCAATGTATCATTTCAGGCGGTTTCTAAATGGGAAACGGGTGCGGCATCTCCCGATCTATCTATGATAGTGCCGTTGGCTCGTTTGTTAGGTGTTTCTACCGATGAGTTGTTCGGGTTGGTCAGCACTAAGGAAGACCCTCGATTGAAAGAATTGGAGTCAGCATTGGATGAAACCCACGAAACAGGAGATACAGGCAAGCGTTATGAGATTGCCAAGACCGCCGTGTCGGAATATCCGGGAAATTTTGATTGCCTTTTGTGGTTGGCTCTGGCGGAGGAATCTTATGCTGTTCACAACTGTGAACATTATTCCAAGGAGCAACAACAACATTTCTCGACAGCTGTTAAATTCTATGAGACTATTTTTGAGGACTGTGATGATACTGACACAAAGAACTGTGCCATTCACGGACTGGTTCGGAATTTACCCAATATTGGGCGCAAATCCGACGCTGTTTTTTATG
>JAZQZL010000052.1:0-8129 GCA_045634005.1 Candidatus Flemingiibacterium sp.
TATTCGGTGTATCTTATGTTGGTTTTGCCAAGGTTCTTGAGCGAAGCGGTCATAGCGCGGTCGCCGATAACCTTAACGGTCTTATCCTGCTTGGTGTGTACAGCCCAGATAGCGAGATCCTCACGGATGTTTGCTGCCTGAAGCGGGTCACAGTAGCCTGCAACGGGAAGTGCCGCTGCGAAGAGGTCGGGCTCACGAAGGATTATATCCCAGGTTCCGCCGCCACCCATCGAGTCGCCTGCGACAAGGATGCGGGACATATCAACGCTATACTTTGCGATGATTTCCTCGTAGATGTAGTTTACAACTGCATCCATGGCGGGAGAAATTGCAGTGCTCTCGTAGTTATAAACACCGGGAACCCAGCTGGGACTTGCCCACTGGTAAGGGTCCTTGGGGCATTTGGGAGCAAACACAATAAATTCGTCAGCGGATTTATTGATTACGGCTTTCATGATTCCGCTTCCCGAACCCGAAGAAATAGAAGGTCCGTCGCCTCTGCCGCCTGCGTTATGGAAGTAAACGAGAAGGCCGTATTCCTTTTCGGGAGAATAGTTCTTGGGAAGATAAAGGCCTGTACCAATGGTGAAATCATTATAGGTGTAGGTGCTGCCGTTAAACTGACCGAATATCATAGTGTCGGGAACCTCCGGAAGCTCGGGCTCGTCCTCGGGATAAGTCGGAAGAACGCCGGTGGAGATATAGCTGTTAGCATCTTCTTCGGAAAGGAAGAAGGTGATCTCGTTGATGTAGAAGTATACGTCGTCGGAGGTGTCACCGGGGAGGGTAACGAAAAGCGGACAATGGGCACCGTCCTGAAGTCTTTCAAGGATTCCGCTTGCCTCAAGATTCATAGGGGTAGAGTAAACGTACTCGCCGTTCGATGTGGAAACTTCGCTTGCAAGAGTAACGGTGCTGCCCGAAGCGCTGTTGGATATTTGCATAGCCGCAGACGTGGTGGCGTTTGTCTTGTAGCTTACTACGATCCACGGACGCTCGCCTACGACTCCCGCCTTGGGCTTAACGTGGAAAAGATAGTAGCCGCCGTTATAGCTTGCGGGGCCCTTTTTTAAGCTGAGTGCACCTGCATTTGTGTCAAATGCATATGTACCTACGGCTGCACCGAAGCTGTGAGTTGTACCTTCGGGCACGTCGTCGGTTTTATAGATGCTCAAATTCTCGGTTGCCTTTGCATAGCTTGTGAGAATACATACTACCGCTGATGTTTCAGCAGCCGATGCTCCGGTTCCCATAACAGCGATCATAGGCAGCAGAAGCATGGAGCAGAGTATCAGGGATACTGTGCGCTTGAATTTTTTCATTGGTCTTGTCCTCCCATAAAAAACTAAAGTACTACATAATAATTATACCAAAAGCCCACCGATATGTCAATAGTATACTTTCGTATTTGCAACAAGTTAGCACTGATTTTTAGGACATTCGTGTTCAAATTTGGGACATTACTCCCCGTTTTTATTTGATATTTTTCAAAAAAACTATTGACAAACGGGGAAAAGCGTGTTAGAATGAATTAACGCGATAAAATTCGCGCAAATGCAATGACCGGGAAACGGCTATAGCCGTGACGGTATTACGGGATCACAGAGAGCTGCCGGTTGGTGAGAGGCGCGGTCTTAAGGATATCGGAATTACTTCCCGAGAGCAGCGGCCCGAAAGTAGAGTAGGCGTCGACGGCGGTCCCCGTTAACGGACGTAGAGTATCGGCTTTAAGCCCGTACTTGGTAAGGCCTATGCTGTGAGGCGTGGGCGAACAGAGGTGGTAACACGGGAATTCTCGTCCTCTGCAGTTAAGCTGCGGAAGGACGTTTTTTTATGCTTCTTCCGAAATAAAGAAAGGGGTATTTTAATGCTTGCAAAAACTTTGATGATTCTTGTATTTTTCGCCGTTACGGTTGGAATCGGCATTTACTGCCGAAGAAAAGCCACCGACGTTAACGGCTTCGTTCTTGGCGGACGCTCGGTCGGTCCGTGGCTGACGGCGTTTGCGTACGGAACCTCCTACTTCTCGGCGGTCGTTTTCGTAGGTTATGCGGGACAGTTCGGTTGGAAATACGGTATGGCGGCGACTTGGATCGGTATTGGAAACGCTATTATCGGAAGCCTTCTCGCTTGGGTCGTGCTCGGCAGACGCACTCGCGTTATGACGCATCATCTCGGAGCAAAAACTATGCCCGAGTTTTTTGAAAAGCGTTTTGGCTCGAACGGCTTAAAGATCGCGGCAGCGCTTATTACGTTTATTTTCCTTATTCCTTACACGGCATCGGTATACAACGGTCTGTCAAGACTTTTCAGCATGGCATTCCCGTTTATCAGCTATGACGTTTGCGTTATCGTAATGGCGGTGCTTACCGGTGTGTACGTTATTGTCGGCGGATACATGGCGACGGCGCTAAACGATTTTATACAGGGTATCGTAATGATCGGCGGAATCATCGCTGTCATCGTTTCTGTTCTTGCAGGACAGGGAGGATTTACCGAGGCTGTTGCAAAGCTTTCTAACATTACCGATGCTTCTGTTCCCGTGGGTATGCAGGGCGCATTCACGTCTATGTTCGGTCCCGATGTGCTCGGACTTCTCGGTGTTGTCGTTCTCACATCGCTCGGCACCTGGGGACTTCCTCAGATGGTGCAGAAGTTCTACGCTATAAAGTCTGAAAAGGCTATCAGCAAGGGAACGATCATCTCTACCGTGTTCGCCGTTATCGTATCCGGCGGCTGCTACTTCCTCGGCGGATTCGGCAGACTTTTCGGTATTGATCTTTCCGCATCCGGTGCTCCGATATACGACTCGGTAATTCCCAATATGCTTGAAACCTTGAGCGATGCGCTTATCGGTATAGTTATCGTACTCGTTCTGTCAGCGTCTATGTCTACACTTTCGAGCCTCGTGCTTACCTCGAGCTCAACGATCACGCTCGATCTTATCAAGGGCAACATTGCAAAGAAAATGGACGAAAAGAAGCAGCTTCTTTCGATTCGTATTTTTATCGCGATATTCATCGTGATTTCCGCTGCTATCGCAATTTTCCAGTACAACTCCGCAAGCACGTTTATCGCGCAGCTTATGGGCATTTCCTGGGGCGCTCTCGCAGGTGCATTCCTTGCGCCGTTTATGTACGGTTTGTACTTTAAGCGCATAACGAAGCCTGCTGTATGGACGAGCTTCATAATCGGTGTGGGTCTTACCGTATCGAATATGTTTATGGGATTTATCTCCAAGCCGTTTATCGCCTCTCCGATCAACGCAGGCGCGATCGCGATGGTCGCAGGACTTATCGCGGTGCCTATAGTTTCGCTCATCACGCCGAAGCCTAAAAACATTGACGTTAACGAAATCTTCTCCTGCTACGACAAGGAAGTAACCGTACAGAAAAAGATCGCGATTGACGATGAGGAGTACAAGTAAATAAAAATCTCTCCTGCCATATGGCAGGAGAGATTTTTTATCGGTTACGAATTTGCTTCAACGTAGGCGAGTATGTCGCCTGCCGTTTTGAAGTTTGGCATTTCCTCGTCAGGGATAGATACACAGAACGCCTCCTCGACCGATATGAGTATTTCTACAAGATCGAGCGAGTCCGCTCCAAGCTCTTCAATTCGCGTGTCCGCGCTGATTGTGTCTGCAACACAGTCAAGACGGCTTGCGATGATAGCGGTAATTTTTTCGAGCATACGTTATATCCTCCGAGGCATTGATACTATATTCATATTATACAGCATTTTTCGCGCTTTTTCAAGTGCTTTTTTAGAATTTCTCGTCAGCTTTACCGTAAATCGAGCTTATTGACAAACTGCGCGTTTTAATGTATAATTTAGTTAAAGTTCTTTTCGGAGGTATACCTATGCAGCAGACAAACAGTATAATAGCGGTTTTTGAAGCTATCGCCGCAGCGGGCGAGGCAAGCCGCGCGACACTTTCCGAAATGACGGGATTCAGCCTTATGACTGTCGGCAAGGCGGTTGATAAGCTTATAGACAGCGGCATCGTAACCGAGAAAAAGCTGACGGGCGGCGGTGTCGGACGCAAATCCGGCATATGCGCGCTCGAAAAATCGCGTGGAATGATACTTTTTGATTTAACCGATACTCCGCGCGTGCGCGTGTGTGATATAGCGAGTAGCATTATCGGCGAGCGCGAGGGCGATGATACCGGTGAGATGATGCTGTGGGCTATGAACACGCTTTTTGAAGCGGGTATTGGCGAAATAATGGGAACGGCTGTAGTTTTCTCGCGTGAAAACAAAAAAACAGCGGACGAGCTTGAGAATATGCTCGGCGTCGCGCCCGAGCTTGCTGTTGAAGCAAATCGCGCGGCGGCATATGCAAATTCGAAGCGCTTCGAGCACGAAGGTGCGGCATTTTTTATGCGTGTAGACCGTGGCGCGAAGATTGACGGCGCGGTTATGCTCGGTAAGCAGCCGTATCACGGCGCACACGGACGTGCGGGTGAATTTGGTAAGCTTGGACTGACTGTTGGCGCTTTCGCGGACAAGCTTGCCGACCTGTGTCTTGTATCAGATCCGGAGCTTATACATATAGCCTGTGAAAATCAGTCGGTCGCCGAGCCGCTTACAGAGGCGCTGCTTGAGGCGCTTGAGGAGCGAGGGTTTACAGACGGCTCACGTGCAGAGATCGTTGTGGAGTACGGTGATGCCTGTCGCGGTGCGCTTGATGGAGCGGCGCTTATGCTGCGCGAAAAATACGTGTTCTCAAAAATTCCAAATAATACCTGATTAATTTTTTGTGTCGAGGGCATAATAATACCGAAGCCGACAAACACGGCTTAAATATTATTGTGAAGAGGTTACGAACATGGAAAACAAGTCCCCCAATCCCTCGATCGAGTGCTCTGTAAAGCAGTGCGAATACCACTGCGGAAACGAAAATTACTGCACTCTCAACAAAGTTAAGATTGCAACTCACGAAGCAAACCCCACCGTTTGCCAGTGCGTTGACTGTGAGTCGTTCGTTAAGAAGATCGGCTGCGATAAGGGTAACTGCCGCTAAAATTAAAGCCTGCCGCAAACGCGGCAGGCTTTTCTATTATATTTTTGCAAACTCTTTTGCCATATCAGCGGTGATACGGAGGAACTTATCGATATCATCTCTGCCGTGACAGTGCATAGGCGAAACGCGGATGGCGCCGGTGATGCCGAGAGCCTCAACGATACGCTTTGAGTAGATGCTCGTGTTAACGCGCTCATAAACGGTTACGCCGCGGCGCTGATACTCGGCAACGCACTCGGTGAAGTCGAGGCCTTCGATGCCGATAGCTGCTATAAGATCACGCTGGGTAATATCATCAGTGTCAACGTAAACCTTTACGCCGGGAATATGGCGAAGTCCGGGAATCTCGTCGGTGCCCTCGAGCATTCTGTAAAGAAGTGCACGCTCCTGAAGGTGGATGCGGTGCATACCCTCGTCGTAAAGGGTTTTTGTATCGGCGTCGCCGATGAAATGCTTACCTATTTCGCAGACGTATTTTATGATCTCCATAGCCGCCGCAAAGTTTCCGGGCGCGCTCGTTCCGAGCTCGAATACCTCCTGCCCCTTTGCGATAAGCTTGTGGTGGGGAAGAGCGGCAACTCTGTCGGAAACGTATGCGAATCCGCAGCCGCGTATACCGAAGAACTTATAAGGAGCAAAGTTCATACCGTCAACGCCCAGACGCTCTGCCTCCATAATGAAGTGGGGCGCGTGCTGTACGGCGTCGGTTACTATGTAGAGCTCGGGCTTTATTGCGCGTGCCTTCTTAACTATCGTTTCGATATCCATAATATTGCCCGAGATGTTGGACGCGGACATAATGCTGAGTATGCAGGTATCCTTGTCAACGTACTTTACAACCTCGTCGGGATCAATTCCGCCGGTGGTCTGATTTGCGGGAACTATGCGCAGCTCCTTGCCCGTTTTCTTGCAGTAGTATTCGATAGCGTCGAATGCGGAAGGATGCTCAAGACTCGAAACAACCGCGTTCGTGCCGGGGATATTTTCCATAATGAGTCCAACGAGGTGGAACATAGTCTGCGATGCGGTAAGCTCGGTAATGAGAGCGCCGCTTTTTGCGCCGAACATAATCTCAAGTATCTGCTTCGTGCCTTCCTCAACGAGTCCTTTAAGATAAACGCTTCTCGCGTGGATTCTCTCGGGGCAGTCGGGGAACATTTCGTGTGCGCACTTTGCTTCAACGCACGCCTTCAGGCGAAGCGAGCCGCCCGAGTTGTCAAAAAACAAACGCTCGCCGTGCTCGGGATCTGCGTCCGCGTAAAAGAATTTTTCCTTGAGCGATTTTTGGAAATCGTCCTCGAAAAGTATGCCTCTTTCTTCGTTTAACATAATTACCTCCACAAGTGTAATGTTTTATCATATTAAGGATAGCACATATTTTTTGAAATGTAAACGGAAAAAATCGCTAAAAGTATTGCAAAATTAGCAAATATATGCTATGATAGTCCCATGAAAAGCATTTTTGAAAAAACACTTGACTATAATCAAATATCGTTTTGCTACTCGAAGGGACCCGAGATCCGCGAGCGCGAGATACATCCGTATCACGAAATACTCTATTATATTGACGGAGAATCTGCGTTTCTGTCGGAAAACTTTCAAAAGGAGCTAAACAGCGGAACACTCATCGTGATCCCCAAGGAAAGCTACCATTTTTTCAGATTAAAGGAGCCTGAAAAATTCACGCGACTCAAAATAAGCTTTCCGGACGGACTTGATGTACTTGCGCCTGCCGCCTCTGTGACTGACGAGATCCGCGTCATCGAAAACGTGGATGCAGCGCTGCTTTACTCGCTCGATCGGATATGCACCGAGCTTGGCTCGGATAAAACGGGAGAGCACTCCGCGTTTTTGATCTACACCGCATTTTTGATGCTGATGGCGCAGATAAACGTGCAAAGTGAGAAAAGGGGCGAGGTAAGATACCGCGAAAGCGCACATCTGGTAACGAAGATACTTGAATATATAAATGAAAATCTCGATTCCGATATCAGCATAAGAGCGATAGCACTGTCGGTCAATGCGTCCGAGTCTACGCTCACTCACTGTTTTAAGGAGTCGCTTGGAATATCGCTTCACCGATATATTATCGAGAAGCGGCTTATATACGCAAAGCGTCTTATCGCCGAGGGTGAAAATCCGTCAAAGATTTATGCGCGATGCGGTTACGGCGACTATTCGTCGTTTTACAAGGCTTATAAGAAAATGTTCGGAACACCGCCGTCGAAATAAAAAGAACCCACTCGCAAAAGACTGGTTCTCATAAGGAAGTTGGATGTTTCTTGTAGGGGTCGACGTCCTCGGCGACCCGTTAAAACAAAAATTTGATACGCAGAAAGCAAAGAGATACCCCGACAGATTTTTGAAAATCTGTCGGGGTTGATGTTATTTTTGGATATCAAAGAAACAAGGAACAAGTATATGAGGGTAATACAATTTGATAGTGTAATTGATATGGTCTTTAATCTCTGATAAAGATTTTGTTCCTAAATTCTTGTCATATATCATTGTTTCCGCCCACATATATTCAGGATTTGCTTTGTCTCCATATCCTCCACCGCCTAACGAATCTTTCTGCTTTTCTTGCAAGACATATTCAAACCAAAGAATTTCATTGACAGATCCACCGCAAGTAAAGAGAAGGTCTAAAAATTCATTCCAATTTCTAAATATCAAATCGGAGCAAACCTTGTTTTGCTCAATGTATTTTTCTAATGTTTGTGTCATAATGAACCCTCCTTTTTATCACACTAGTTTCGCCTTTGTATTACAAAGGCACAGGGCAAAGCCCATACCCCTTGTAGGGCGGTGCCTTGGTGCCGCCGTTGCCTAAAGCAAAATTTTTCATTGCGGCGGGAACAAGCCCCCGCCCTACGATATAATCCCATTATAACACAAATCGGCAGAGGATAAAATATCTCTGCCGAAATTTGTTTGTAGGGGCGATTCACGAATCGACCGTTTCGTTATTGAATGTGTCTGTTCTTTTTGCGCTTGACAACTACGACTGCCGCAACCGTGGCGCCCGTTGCCAACAGGACACAGATCGCAACGACAGAGCCGAAACCGATCAGCATTCCCGCCATAGAGGATGCTGCAGG
>JAZQZL010000053.1:0-41313 GCA_045634005.1 Candidatus Flemingiibacterium sp.
TTCATCTTGCCGGTTACGGCAACGCGGATGAACATACTAACGTCGGCAACGCTGCCCTTGAATGCGGTGGGATCAGCCTTGTACGCCTTCATATCGGACGCAAATCCGAGCTCGTCGGCGATAGCCTTTACCTTGTCAAACCACGCGTTCATATCGTCTGCCTCGTCGTAGGTCGCGAGGAATTTTTCGAGGGTTGCTTTAATGTCAGCCTTTGCGAAATTCTCGGGATAAGCATCCTCGAGCGAGTAGAACTCGTCGTAGAAGAAGCCCATATAAGGCTTTGCATCTGCCCAGGTCGCGAGGTCCTTACGGGGCTTTTTGCCGCCTCTGCCGATTGCGAATATCTTTTCTGCATACTCGGCATCGGCTGCGAGTGCCTTGCCAAGCTCTGCGTCAAATGCGAGCGCCCATTCGGTAATCTTTTCAGTAACGGACTTAGCATCCATACGGGAGATCACGTTCTTCGATACGTCATTGAGCTTATCGAAATCGAACAGACAGCCCGAGGTCGACATCTTCTTGATGTTGAACGGGAACTCTGTGTATGGCTTATCGGGGTTCTGCATATGCCACTCCTCGTAGTTCGAGTTGAGAAGGGTCATAATGTATTCGCACACAGCCTCGGGGCAGTAGCCCATACGGGTATAGTCATCCATATTAGCGCCCATATCGCGCTTAGAGAGCTTCTTCTTGTTGCCTGCTTCGTCAAGCTTCATTATCTGTGCGATGTGCATATACTTGGGAAGCTTAAAGCCGAGTGCGCTAAAGAGCTGAATGTGCTTCGGAAGGCTCGGGAGCCATTCCTCGCCGCGGATAACGTGCGTGGTACCCATAAGGTGATCGTCCACCGCGTGAGCGAAGTGGTACGTCGGGATACCGTCGGACTTTAAGAGAACGAAATCCTCGTCGTTTTCGGGAACGTCGATATTACCCTTAACGAGATCGGTGAACTTCATTTTCTTCTCGGGATCGCCGAGAGCGAGTATGCGGAGTACGAAGGGATGTCCTGCCTTTAAGTGCTCTTCAACCTCTTCGATGGTAAACTCGCGGCGAGCGAGCATCTCCTGACGCTTTGCCTCTGCTTCTGCCTGCCAGTCGGTGTTCTTGAGCTCTTCCTTCTTGTTTACCTGTGCGAGCTCGTCGAGCTCCTCCTCGGTGGTGAAGCAGGGGTATGCCTTACCCTCACGCACGAGTTGCTTTGCGAAGGTCTGATAGATCTCCGCACGCTCGGATTGACGGTACGGACCGTAAATACCCTGATCGGAGATGTTTCCGTTTGCATCGAGGATAGCGCCCTCGTCGAAGTTGATGCCGTAGGTCGCGAGAGTCTTGATAAGACCCTCTGCCGCGCCATCTACCTCACGCTTTGCATCGGTATCCTCTATTCGAAGGTAGAACACACCGCCGCTCTGATGAGCAAGACGTTCGCCGACAGTGGAGGGGAAGAGTCCGCCGAAGTGAACGAAGCCCGTCGGGCCCGGTGCAAATCTCGTTACCTTTGCGCCCTCGGGTAGTTCGCGCTTCGGGTAGCGCGCTTCCATATCCTCGGGGAGCGTTTTTATATTCGGAAAAAGTAATTCCGCTAAATAATTGTAATCCATTTTTATATCCTTTCTTACTGAAGATGTCGTATATACAAATTTGTCTGTCGCTGTCGCTCCATTGTGGTAGTGCCGCCGTGACCGGGATAGATCTTGTAGTCACCCTCAAGGCGGACGAGCCGTTTCAGCGATTCCTCTATGGCGTCCTCGTCGCCGCCGTACAGATCGCACCGACCGATGCTTCCGCCAAAGAGCGTGTCACCGGTGAATATAAGCCCGTCGCCCTTGTAGCAAACCGAACCCATCGTGTGACCGGGGGTGTGCATAACGGTCAGCGTATTAGCGCCGAGTGTTATTTTATCGCCCTCGGTGAGCTTTCTTTCTGCCGGGCTTATGTCCTCGCTTATGCCGCCGAACTGCGCCATATAGGTAAGTGTCGGATCGGTAAGCGAATCCGCATCATCCTCGTGTATCATAACGGGAACGTTAAGACTCTTTCGGAGTTTTTCAAGTGAGAGTATATGATCGAAGTGCGCGTGCGTTAAAAGAATATATCTCACGTTGACGCCGAGCGATTCACAGCGTGCTGCGATAGCCTTTGCGCTATCCTCTCCGCCGGGATCGATAACCGCGCCCTCGTGCGTATCCTCGTCATAGACGATATAGCAATTGACACTCATACGACCGAGCGGCATAATATTGACCTTTAACACCGTCACGCCTCCTTTTCTACACTATAATATAATATTATATCACACCGGATGGCGTTTGTCTACATCTGACGGCGAATTTTTAGCAAAATTTGATGCGTTTTTCTACTGCTCTCTGATTTTTTCTGTACTCGCGTGGGCGCACACCTGCACGTTTTAAGAAAAGCGAGGAGAAATAATGCTCGTCGAGTATGCAAAGCTTGTCTGCGATCTCGCGCACGGGCAGGCTTGTGCCGTTTAGTAGAAGCTTGGCTGTTTCTATCTTTCGGTCTAAAAGATAGTCGTACGGAGTAACGCCGTAATGCTTTTTGAATACGCGGATCATATTGGATTTTGACATGTGAAGCGTTTTGGCAATTGCATCGAGATCGCACTTTTTATACACCGAAAGGTCGAGTGCATCGCGTATGCGGCTGTAGTCGCACCCCTCTCCGCGCGCAGTATGTGCGGATACTGAAGAAGCGATTGAATGGACACATTCCGCGATGAGATAGCACAGATCTATAAAGCTTTCGGGCGCATCGGCAAGCTCTATTGCCCGCTCGAAATATTGGCGAGCCTCGGGTGCGTGGTAAACCCCCGTTGTGATGCCGTAGGCATCGAGAAATTTGCCGGTATATTCGGCATTGTAGTTTATCCAAAGCTTGTGCCACGGGTTTTCCGGCTTTGCCCTGTAATTGTGCTTTTCACCTTCGCGCAGTATAAACACACATCCTGCACCGGCGGTCAGCCACTCACCGTTCACGTATATTTCGCCTTCCCCGTCGACCACGTATTCAAATCCGACACACGGGCGAACATCGCTTTGAATGTGATATTCGGGAACAGGGTAGGTGATACCGATGACCGCGCTTTTAAACGGCGTTTTGTTTTCGGAGGCGAATCCGAGCGCCTTTTCCTTTTCGGGATACTCGAGAATATAATCGTATTTTTGGAAGTTGCTCATATCTCACACCTTTTTGAAGATATATTGTATTTACTTGGGCCTTTGATTATATTATAATTTAAGTGAAACAAAAAAGCAATAGCTTTTTTAAAACACGGAGGTAAAATTATGGCAAGTATCATTCCGCGTCCCGAATATCCGCGCCCGCAGTTCGTGCGTGATGCGTGGGAAAATCTCAATGGAGAATGGGAGTTTTACAAGGATATATCGGCATCAGGCGAGCATCGCAAGCTTTGGACAAGCGAAAAATTCGACGAAACCATAACCGTTCCGTTCTGCCCTGAAAGTAAGCTTTCCGGTGTTGGATATACGGACTTTATGGGAGCTGTCTGGTACGCAAAAAATATTACCGTGACAGAAGAACAGCTTCGCGGATGCGTACTGCTGCATTTCGGAGCGTGCGACTATTTTACAACACTTTATCTAAACGAGCAAAATGTCGGCACACATAGAGGCGGCTATACTTCCTTCACCTTTGATATAACCGACAGCCTTCGTGCCGGCGAAAACCGGATCGTAGTTCACGCGCTCGACGATGTACGCTCGCACAAGCAGCCTGCCGGCAAGCAAAGTGCCAGATATAATTCGTACTCCTGCTTTTACAGCCGTACGACCGGCATCTGGCAGACTGTATGGCTCGAATTTGTTCCCGAAACGTATATCGAAAAGGTAAAAGTTACCGCGACGGATCTTGAGGGAGCAGTTGCGCTTGAGGTACAACTTAACAAATATGTTGCAAAGGCTACTCTCAAGGTATGCGCCTCTTTTGGAGGCAAGGAGGTTGCAAACGAGTGCATTAACATATGCGGTAAGGTGTCGCAGGGAATGTTCAAGGTATCTGACGTACGTTTGTGGAATGTCGGCGAGCCGAATCTCTACGATATTACATATACGCTCGTAATCGACGGCAGAGAAATTGACTCGGCAGTTGGATATTTCGGTATCCGCCGCGTTGACATCGACGGCTTCAAGGTACTCATTAACGGTAAGTCCGTGTTCCAGCGCCTTATACTCGATCAGGGTTACTATCCCGACGGCATTTACACCGCTCCGAGTGACGATGATCTGAAGCGTGACATTCAGCTCTCTCTTGACGCGGGCTTTAACGGCGCGCGCTTCCACGAAAAGGTATTCGAAGAGCGCTCACTTTATCACGCGGACAAAATGGGTTATCTTGTGTGGGGCGAGTATCCCAACTGGGGACTTGAAACGAGCGACCCCGATACACTTCACGCATACGTCAGCGAGTGGATCGAGTCTGTCGAGCGCGACTACAACCACCCGTGTATTATCGGTTGGTGTCCGTACAACGAGTCTATCGCGCAGACTAATTCGCATATGCAGATCGACACTAACATCGAGGCGATCTTCGACGCGACCAAGGCGATAGACAAAACACGCCCCGTTATCGACACAAGCGGATACGTTCACACCGCCAAAACCGATATTTACGACGTACACGACTACAATCAGGATGTTGGATATTGGGAAAATGCGATGAAGGAGCACGCCGAGGGCAAGTGGATGAAGGTGGATACCTACACTTATCAGAAATACAAATATTTCGGCAAAACTCCGTTTATGGTAAGCGAATACGGCGGCGCAAGATGGGCGCCTGATAACGGCGACAAGAAGCCGTCGTGGGGTTATGGCGAAACTCCACAGTCCGTGAACGAATTCTGCGAACGCTATTGCGGAATTAGCGTGGCTATTCTTGATAACCCCTTAATAATGGGCTTCTGCTACACGCAGCTGACCGATATCGAGCAGGAGCAAAACGGACTTTACTACTATGACCGCACAAAGAAATTCTCCGACGAAATATATGCGCGCATAAAGGCGGCAACGTCGAAAAAAGGCTGCGATCGAGGAATAAAATAAAAACAAAAACTCCCGTACGATGTACGGGAGTTTTCGATTCAGTTGTTTTACGCGTTGTAAACGCTGACAGCCTTCTTGCCGCCTGCGACATGCTCGAACTTGACCTTGCCGTCAATGAGAGCAAACAGGGTGTCATCCTTGCCGATGCCGACATTGTTGCCGGGATGTACTGCGGTACCTCTCTGGCGGATGATGATGTTGCCTGCCTTTACAGCCTGACCGTCGGACTTCTTAACGCCAAGACGCTTTGCTTCGCTGTCGCGGCCGTTCTTAGTGGAGCCGACGCCCTTCTTATGAGCGAAAAACTGTAAGCTGAGCTTTAACATAGTTAACATACCTCCGTTATCTTATTTGAGAAAAAGCGGTTGAATTACAAGTTTAGATAAGTTCTTCCACCACGTCAACCTCGAGAAAATCGTAATACTCCTCGATCATATCGTTGAGCTGGTAGTAATAAGCCTGGATAAGACCGGATATCGCGTAACGCTTACGCTCGTCCTCCTCGTATTCGGGAAGGGCACCGTGAGCGATAACCTTGATATCGGTGGTTTCTTCATCTATGGTATAATCAACCTCGGATGCATAAGCAACCTCAATTGTGTTGATTATCAGCATAGTCATTGCGGAGATGGCGGCACAAAGCACGTCGTCGCCCGACTCACCGTAACCGGTGTGACCGTGTTCGCTGAAGCCGTAGAATGTGTTATCCCACTTGTGAAAAACTATCTTTGTCATTTTTTTGGATTAGCCAACGATCTTTTCGATCTGAACCTTGGTGTAAGGCTGTCTGTGACCGATCTTCTTCTTGGAATCCTTCTTGGACTTGTACTTCAGGATGTGGATCTTGGGACCCTTACCGTTCTTAACAACGGTAGCCTCAACGCTAGCACCCTCAATGTAGGGAGCACCAACAGTGAACTTGTCACCGTTCGATAAAGCAAGCACCTTATCGAAAGTAACCTTTTCCTCTGCTTCAACATCGAGCTTCTCGATGAAGATAACGTCGCCTTCGTTAACCTTGTACTGCTTTCCGCCTGTTACGATAACTGCAAACACGAAAAGCACCTCACTTTCTGAATGGCTTATTGCCATGAACTCGCTGACGTCGGTATTTTGCGTTTTTGGGCGCAAAAATTTAGACCGTACAAATCAAGCGGCCCTTCAATTATAGCATATTCGTGCGGCAAAGTCAATAGATGTCAGAAAATTTTCTTTGTATAATGTAACAAAAAACGCATTAAGCGAGTGATGTGCATATGCTTTGATGACGGAAACTCGGCCTTTAAATCGAAAAAGAGAACGGTGAGGCGACATACTTCGACACAGGACGCGCGCTGATTGTCGAAAGTAGTGTAGAGTGCATAGCTTTCGACTTTATTCGAAGGCAAATATTGGAAAAACACTCACCGAAAAACGCTTGCATTTTCTGTAAATAAATGGTATAATATGGTAGCGGTGACAAATACCGCCGAATTTGGCGGAATAACAACAATACAAAGGAGAATACTATGATTACAGAAAAACAAAGCCGACTTTTAGTATGTGCCGCGGAGGACGGCGTACGCCGCGATATGATAGACTTGCTCGGCCGCATCGGGTTTAGTACGATAGACGAGGCGCGCGATGCTGACGGTGCGGAGCGTATGCTTGCCGAGCGCACGTACGGCCTTGTGATACTCGATGCATCGCTTGGAAGCGTACAGATGATGCAGACCGCGTACAATGAAAATCGCCGCGCAGAGAGCGGGGTATATCACACAACAGCGATGCTTCTTATAGGTGAGAGCGCGTACGCGGACGTGCTTCGCGAGGTGTGCCGTGTGGTGAACGCATCGGCGCTTATCAGACCGTACACTATTTCCTCCTTCTGCGACGCGGTGCTTGGAGCGCTGGCGAGCGTTAGAAAGCGTACGAACGGGAGCATCGGTGCCGCGAGTGATAATATGCAGCAAGGCACGGCAAAGACTGCGTGCGACACTCCGACAGAGTCGCAGATAACGGAGATACTGCACACGCTCGGCATACCTGCACATATCAAGGGATTTGCGTATCTGCGCTGCGCGATAGGTATGGTGATAGCCGATCCCGATATGATAAATTACGTAACGAAGTCGCTCTATCCGAGCGTGGCAAAGCAGTTCGGTACGGCAACCTCCCGCGTGGAGCGCGCTATACGCCACGCTATCGAGGTCGCGTGGGACAGAGGCGACGTGGAAACGCTCAACCGCTATTTCGGCTACACGATAAGCCGTCAGCGCGGCAAGCCAACTAACAGCGAGTTTATCGCGATGATCTCGGATAAATTAAGACTTGGTGTTGGGGTGTGAGGACGCTTGGGAAGGGGAACAGTCGCTTTTTGAAAAAAGCTCCGCAAAAACTTTATACAACGCTTCGCTCACATTTTGCTTGGAAAGGCAAAAACGTTGTTTAGCGCTCTCGGTCGGCGACGCTCATCTTACGCTTCGAGCAGCGTGCACCGCGCTCTCGCCAGCCGGGGACCTGCCGACACCCGTGTCGGCACCCCGGCGACTGTTTTGCGGTAGCCGCTCGGGAGCCACATCTTGAAGCGAGTGGGATTATAGGTTAGCATAAGCCGCGGTGAAAATTTGATAAAAGGTCGGCGTCCGATTGGGCGTCGACCTTTTTTGCTTTAATCAATGCCGCCTTGTGCCGGGTCGTTGAGTAAGTCGCCATTCTCGGAAAAGCGAGAGCCGTGGCAGGGGCAGTCCCACGAGCGCTCGGCGGCGTTCCAGACAAGAGCGCAGCCAAGATGCGGACAGCGCTTTGCAGTCGGAGTGAAAAAATCAACAAGGGTTGTGCCGACGTTTTTAAAGAGCTGCGCCGTGAGCATACTCCTCGAGGGAGCGAAAAGCTTTGCGGCGGCGTTGTCGCGTCCGAGTACCAGATCCGAAAGTATCGTCGCCGACATTATTGAGCCGATAAAGCCGTTTCCGCCAAATCCCGTCGCGACGAATACGCGCCCGTCGTTTTTGGTGAGCTGTCCGATATACGGCAGTCCGTCAAGGCTTACCGTGTCCTGCGTTGCCCACGAGGTAACGACCTTTGCGCGCGGGAAATGCTCGTTTTTGTACCTCATCAGCGAGCCCAAGCCGCCGCCCGATTTGCCCGTTCTGTGGTCGCCGCCGCCGAGCAGAAGATAGTTGTCGTACATTCGCAGATAAACCCCGTCCTCGGCGATATCCTCGTATGTCGCGCCGATGTCGGGCGCGCCCTCAAGCGCGAGCACGTATGAGCGCACCTGATACAGCTTCAGCGCAAAAAGCCCTTTGAATTTCGGCAGAGGGAAGTGCGTTGCGACTATCACGCGGCGCGCGTGTATTTTGTATTCGCCCGATTTGCTTTTTGCGAGCGCACCGTACGGTGTAAGCTCTGTGATGCGTGTACCCTCGCGAATGTTGAGTCCGCGTGCGATGCACGCCGAGAAATCCAGCGGATCGAGCTGAAGCTGTCCGCCAAATTTCAGCGCGGAATTCATCGGTATATTGAGCGGCATTTTTGAAAGAAGCTCTGACTCAAATCCAAGCTTTTTAAGAAACTCGTATTCGTTGACCAATTCCGACGGCTTGTCCGTCGTGTAAAGGTAGTAGTCGCGCTCCGCGCATTTGCAACCGAGCCTTTTGGCAAGAGTGCGGCAGCTATCGAGCGCGGCACATCTTTCGCGCATAACCGCCATAGCCGCGGACTCTCCGAAGCGCTTTGCGATATCGGTGCAGAGCGTATCCTGCGCTGACGTGATAACGGCGGTGGAGCGCGCGGTGGTGGCATTTGCTATGCGATCAGCCTCGCAGAGTAATACGCTTGCACCCTTGCTTGTGAGATAATACGCGCACAATAGACCGCAAAGTCCGCCGCCGATTATAAGCACGTCACAGCTCGTGTCCGCCTCAAGATACGGGAAGTGCGGCATATCGGCGTGGTAGATATTTTTTGATGACATAACTGTAACCTCGAGTGTAGGATTTTACTATTATGATGCACCGACTTTTCGCCGATAAACGCCGCTGATAAAATTTTTGCGGCTTATACTTGCAATTTCACACGAAAAATGGTATCATTATTGTAACTGTATATTAGTGAAAAGGGGAAACCTGATGATAAAAGCAAAAAAAGCCCCCGAGCTTCTCTCACCCGCGGGCAATTTCGATAAAATGAAGGCTGCCATACTCTATGGCGCAAACGCGGTGTATCTTGCAGGCGATGATTTCGGTATGCGCGCCGCCGCGGACAATTTTACGCTCGACGAGCTTCGCGAGGCGGTAAAATATGCACACGAGCGCGGTGTGCGCGTAAACCTTACACTCAACACGATGCCACACACAGATGAATATCCAAAGCTTACGGAGTTTGTAAAAAGTCTTGATGGCTTCGGAATCGATGCTGTCATTGCCGCAGACCTCGGCGTTATGGCGCTGGTTCGAGAGTATCTGCCGAGCGCAGAGATACATGTGTCCACGCAGCAGAGCACAGTCAGTGCTGCAACCTGCCGTGAATGGTACCGACTCGGCGCAAAGCGCGTAGTGCTTGCACGCGAGCTGACGCTTGACGAGATCCGCGAGATACGCGCAAACGTTCCCGACGAGCTTGAGCTTGAGGCGTTCATACACGGATCGATGTGCATCTCCTACAGCGGCCGCTGTCTGCTATCGCAGCACTTCGTCGGACGCGATGCAAACCGTGGAAAATGCGCACAGCCCTGCCGCTGGAATATGTCGTATGCGCCGTGCGAGATCGCGGGCGAGGGTGTTGCAAGATATGAGGTGACGGAGGAAAAGCGCCCTGACAACCGTATCCCCGTGATTGAGGGCGAAAAGGGAACGTTTTTCTTATCAAGCAAGGACACCTGTATGATCGAGCATATCCCTGAGCTTATCGAGGCGGGTATCGACAGCTTCAAGATCGAGGGCAGAATGAAAAGTGAATATTACGCGGCTGTCGTTACCAATATGTACCGAATGGCGATAGACCGTTATATGGCTGATCCCGATGGATACGTGTACGATCCTGCGTGGAAAAACGAGCTTGAATCGGTCAGCCACCGTGAGTATCACACCGGATACTACTTTGATAATCCTATGGAAAACGCAAATACCACCACACAGCCGGGATATATGAAGGAAAAGGCATATCTTTGCCGCGTTACGGCATACGATGAAGCGGCGGGGGTGGCGCATTTCGTACAGCGCAACAAGGTTTTTGCGAATTCCGACGTCGAGATAATAACTCCCGGTGCTATCGGACGTGCGATGCATCTTGGTGAGCTTTACAATGCGCAGGGTGAGGCCATCGAGTCTGCGCCGCATCCGTATATGGAATTTTCTGCGAAGGTGCCGTTCCCGGTAAAGGTCGGCGACATCGTACGCGCAGTGTAAGGAGATTTTCAAATGATGTTTATTGAGATCTTAAAATCGCTCCTTTTCGGTATTGTCGAGGGCATAACCGAATGGCTGCCCGTATCATCTACGGGACACCTCATACTGCTTGAGGAATTCGTCAAATTCGAGGGAGTTTCGGACGGCTTTTTCGAGATGTTCGAGGTAGTGGTGCAGCTCGGCGCTATAATCGCCGTTGCGGTAATATTCTGGAAAAAGATATGGCCGTTCAAAAAGGGCGGAGAGGTTATCGGTATAATAAGCAAATCAAAGCTGTCTATGTGGCTTAAGATCGCCGTTGCCTGCCTTCCAGCCGCGGTTGTGGGCTTGCTTTTTGACGATTATATCGACGCGCTATTTTATAACGGATGGACGGTTGGCATTATGCTTGTACTCGTCGGTATTGCGTTTATTATCGTTGAAAAACGCAATGGGGGTAAGGAGTTTTCTGTGACGGATATAGATGAGCTCACCTATAAGCATGCGCTCGGAATCGGTGCGTTCCAGCTTTTGGCGGCTGTATTCCCCGGCACGTCGCGCTCCGGCTCGACTATACTCGGCGGACTTATGCTCGGTGTAAACCGCACCACCGCTGCGGAGTTTACCTTCTTCCTCGGTATCCCTGTAATGTTCGGCGCATCGCTTTTAAAGCTCGTCAAGTACGGCTTTGATTTTTCTGCCGGTGAGGCGGCGATTCTTCTCGTCGGTATGATTACCGCGTTTGCTGTGTCGATGGTGTGCATACGATTCCTTATGGATTTCATCAAGAAGCACGACTTCTGCGTGTTCGGCTGGTACCGTATAGCGCTTGGCGTTATCGTGCTCGCGTATTTCGCTGTGAGAGCGCTTGTTTTTTAATGAAATACTGTCATTTTGTATTATAATTGTTTTGATTTCGGGCAAAATATTGTAACTGTAACAAAAAATTTTGAAATTGACGATAATTTCACAAATTTGTGTTGATAAAATTTCTTGAATATGGTAAAATATTCTTTGATTGTGGATACAATCGTGAAACCGTAAAATTTTTTATAGAGGTGAAAATATATGTATAACAAGAAATCTGTAGAAGATATCGCTGTTGCAGGCAAGAGAGTTCTCTGCCGCTGCGATTTCAACGTACCTGTAAAGGACGGCAAGATCACTGACGACAAGCGTATCGTTGGCGCAATGAAGACCATTAAGTATCTCGTTGACAACGGCGCGAAGGTTATCCTTTGCTCTCATATGGGCAGACCTCATAACGTTCTCGATGCAGAGCTCAAGCTCTCCAAGAAGGACAAGAAGAAGATTGAGGCTCTTCCCGAATCCGAGCAGGCAGCTGCTACCGCAGCAATGCTCGAAAAGGCTAAGGACGATATCACCAAGCTTTCTCTTAAGATCGTTGCTGACGACCTTACTGCAAAGGGCATTAACGTAACTCTCGCAAAGGACGTTGTAGGTCCCGATGCTAAGGCAAAGGCTGCAGCTCTTAAGGACGGCGAGGTTCTCCTTCTCGAGAACGTACGCTTCCACGCGGCTGAAGAAAAGAACGATCCTGCATTTGCAAAGGAAATGGCAAGCCTCGCAGAGATCTACGTAAACGACGCATTCGGTACCGCTCACAGAGCACACGCATCCACCGCAGGCGTTGCCGATTATCTCGACACCGCAGTTTGCGGCTACCTCATCCAGAAGGAGATCGAGGTTATGGGTAAGGCTCTTGAGGATCCGGTTCGTCCGTTCGTAGCAATCCTCGGCGGCGCAAAGGTTTCCGATAAGATCGGCGTTATCAACAACCTTCTCAACAAGTGCGACACCATCATCATCGGCGGCGGTATGGCATACACCTTCTTCAAGGCACAGGGTCTCCCGATCGGTACCTCCATCTGTGAGAACGACAAGCTTGATCTCGCAAACGAGCTCGTTGCAAAGGCAAAGGAAAAGGGCGTAAATCTCCTTCTCCCCGTTGACAACAAGATCGGCCGTGAGTACAAGGAAGACACCGTTTGTATGGAGATCTACAGCGATTCCATTCCGGACGGCTGGATGGGCCTTGACATCGGCGAAAAGACCGAGGAGCTCTTCGCAAAGAGCCTTATCGGCGCAGGCACTGTTATCTGGAACGGCCCTATGGGCGTTTCCGAGTGGGAGAACTTCGCATCCGGTACCCGTTCGGTAGCAAAGGCTATCGCAGAGTCCGGCGCGATCTCCATCATCGGCGGCGGCGACTCCGCAGCGGCTGTTGAAACCCTCGGCTACGCTGACAAGATGACTCACGTTTCCACCGGCGGCGGCGCTTCTGTCGAATTCCTCGAGGGTCTCGAGCTTCCCGGCATTGCTTGCCTTAACGAAAAGGAATAATTGTTGGTTTCGGGAGAAATTCTCCCGTACTGAAAAAATTCGGGAGGGGAAACCCCTCCCCTACGGAATGTACGGCTGTTGCCGTGTAGGGGAGGCGTTTCGCCTCCCGTTATACGAGAATAATATCGAAAGGAACATACTAAAATGAACAAGACTACCCGTAAAACAGTTATCGCAGGTAACTGGAAGATGAATATGACTCCCGCAGAGACCACCGCATTTATCACCGAGCTTGCTCCTATGGTTGCAGGCAAGGACGGCTGCGACATCGTGCTTTGCGTACCGTTCGTTGACATTGCCGCCGCTGTTGAGGCTGCAAAGGGCACTAACGTAAAGATCGGCGCAGAGAACGTACACTTCAAGGAGTCCGGCGCATACACCGGTGAGATCTCCGCAAAGATGCTGAACTCTTGCGGCGTTGAGTACGTTGTAATCGGTCACTCCGAGCGCCGTCAGTATTTCGGCGAGACCGATCAGACTGTAAACCTCCGTACTCTCGCAGCTGTAAACGCAGGCCTTACCGCTATCGTTTGCGTTGGCGAGACCCTTGAGCAGAGAGAACTCGGCTATACCGAAACTCTCCTCAAGTATCAGACCAAGATGGCTCTTACCGGCCTTACTGCTGATCAGCTTAAAAACGTTATCATCGCATACGAGCCCGTATGGGCTATCGGTACCGGTGTTACCGCTACCGCAGATCAGGCTGACGAGGGTAACGGCTATGTTCGTGCTGCTGTTGCTGAGATGTTCGGCGCAGCTGCAGCAGAGGCTATTACCGTTCAGTACGGCGGCTCGATGAACCCGAAGAACGCGGCAGAGCTTCTCTCCAAGGTGAACGTTGACGGCGGACTCATCGGCGGTGCTTCTCTTAAGACTGCTGACTTCACTGTTATCGTTGACGCGGCTCAGTAAAATTTGATATAAATATTTAAGATAGCCTTTCCGCATCGGGAAGGCTATCTCTATAAATGCGGAGGAAAAACATATGAACGAAAAGCCGATAGTTCCGATAAACTGTTTTTTTCAGGGCTGTTACAATCCTGCATACGAAGCAGAAATTCGCAAAGGTAAGGATTTGTGCTACAGATATAATCAGCTCTCGCCAAACGACAGAGAGGCGCAACAAGAGATACTTTCAAAGCTGCTTGGGGCTATGGGCTGCGAAAGTATCATTACGCCGCCGTTTTGGTGCGATTACGGATACAATATAACCGTGGGAGATTATTTCTATTCCAACCATAATATGACAATTACCGACGGTGCGAAGGTGACATTCGGTGATAATGTATTTGTTGCGCCAAATTGCTGCTTTACCACGGCGGAGCATGCGATAGATCCCGAAATGCGAAAGGCAGGAGTTGAAATTGCCAAGCCGATTACGATAGGCAATAATGTATGGATAGGAGCAGGCTCAACCATACTTGCGGGAGCTACTATAGGCGACAATACGGTTATCGGTGCAGGAAGCGTTGTTAAAGGACATATACCAAGCGGTGTGGTTGCGGTGGGAGTTTCGTGCAGGGTTCTTCGCGAAATTACAGAAGCGGATAAGACAAGCTATCCGTTTTACAGTGAGAAGTAGGAGAGCTGTGTGCTTGACACATTCCTATAAGTATGCTATACTATTAACATCAAAAATCCCCACGAAAGGAGTGCAAGTATGCCCGAAAAAATACTCGTAGCGATGAGCGGCGGAGTTGACAGCTCGGTGGCGGCTTACCTTATAAAACAAAAAAACGTCGACGCGGTCGGCGTGACGCTTAAGCTCTTTTCAAATGAGGATATTTCTCTTGATACGGACAAGACCTGCTGCTCACTTTCCGACGTTGAGGACGCGCGAAGCGTTGCAACGCGCCTTGGAATGGAGCATCACGTTTTTAATTTCAGCGATAATTTTAAAGAAAAGGTCATTGACCGATTTGTTTCGACCTACGAGGCAGGCGGAACACCTAACCCGTGCATCGACTGCAACCGCTTCATAAAGTGGCGACAGCTTCTTACCCGCGCAGATTTAATGGAGTGCTCGCACATCGCGACGGGACATTACGCGCGTATTGAGCGTGACACGGCGACGGGACGAATGCTTCTTAAGCGTTCTGCGGATATAAGCAAGGATCAGACCTACGTTTTGTGGGCACTCACACAGGAGCAGCTTGCGCGCACGATACTTCCGCTTGGCGGCCTTTCCAAAAACGAGGTGCGAGATATAGCCGAATCGCAGAGCTTCATAAATGCGGACAAGCCAGACAGTCAGGACATATGCTTCGTACCTGACGGCGATTACGCCAGCTTTATCGAGCGCTATACGGGAAAAACCTTCGCCGCGGGCGATTTTCTCGATGCTGACGGCAACGTTGTCGGTCGTCACAAAGGAATTATCCGATACACAGTAGGGCAGCGCAAGGGGCTCGGGGTTGCTATGGGCAGACCGATCTTTGTTACGAAAATAGATCCCGTTTCTAATACGGTAACCCTTGGCGACGAGCCGCTTCTTTTCAAAAAAACGCTTTATGCAAACGATATTAACCTTATTGCCACAGAGCGTATAGATACATCGCTGCGCGTTAGCGCAAAAGTGCGCTACGGTACGCGCGAAGCGCTTGCGACCGTTTGGCAGACGGGCGAGGATGAGCTTCGAGTCGAGTTCGATGAGCCGCAGCGTGCGCCTACGAGGGGGCAGTCGCTCGTGCTTTACGACGGGGACACCGTAGTCGGCGGCGGTATTATTCGCTGACCGAGCGAACAAACGCCTCGAGCTCGCACGGCTTTACGTTTTTGCATACGAGCTTGTTAAAAATGCGCTCCGCCACATCGCGCTCGCACGTTACCGCTTCTGACACTGTACGCTCGCCGTTCACTTCGGCGACGAACGAGTACGCGGCACGGTGGGCTTCGTGTACGGGGGTCAGTATGACGGCGTATTCGACAGTTGTTGCGTTGTCGAGATGCTTTTTTGAGTAAAAGACCGCTGTGATTATTTCGTTTTGATTCATAGCAGATACCTCTTTGGAGTTAGTATCCGCATACCGGTATGTGGTACTTATATGATACCACACCGTGTCAGAAAAGGCAACAAAAATCGTGGGCGGATTTCGACAGCTTTCGACAATCAAAATTTTAACATAAAGAGCAAATATCCTATTGCAAAACTGCGATGGATTTGATATAATATTTAGAGAATAAAATATGGAGGCGATAATATGCCGAGTTTTATACTGACCGACATTGACATCGCCCTCGCCGACAAGTAAAGTCCGAGCGCGTGCTCCGCGCTGTCGCGCGGGGGTGAGCAAAGGACTTATAACAACAAAATCTATTTAGAAAGAAAAGGATAATATACTATGGGAGCACAACTTACAAATAACGACAAGCGCACGTGTTACGTTGCAGAGCTGTCGGCAAAAAATATTGGAGAGCGTGTATGCCTTATGGGCTGGGTACAGCGTCAGCGTGACCTTGGCTCTCTTATCTTCGTTGACCTTCGTGACCGCTCGGGCATTGTTCAGCTCGCTTTTGACGACAATACCGACAGAGAAATATTCGATATCGCATTTGGACTTCGTGCTGAGTTTTCCCTTTGCGCAAAGGGTACCGTTCGCGCACGCGGCGAGGGTGCAGTAAACAAGAACCTTCCCACGGGTGAGATCGAGATTGCTGTTGATGAACTCAAGGTGTTCTCGAAGTCCGAAACTCCTCCCTTTGAGATCGTTGAAAACAGCGACGTTAAGCCGGAGCTTCGCTTAAAGCACCGTTACCTTGACCTTCGCCGTCCCGACCTTGCGAACAACATCATCGCACGCTCGAAGATCGCGAAGATCATGCGCGACTACTATGCAGAGAACGGATTCCTCGAAATCGAAACTCCCTGCCTTATCAAGCCTACTCCCGAGGGCGCACGTGACTATCTCGTTCCCAGCCGCGTACATCCCGGCAAGTTCTACGCACTTCCGCAATCGCCTCAGCTCTACAAGCAGCTTCTTATGCTTTCGGGCTTTGACCGCTATATGCAGCTCGCACGCTGCTTCCGCGACGAGGACCTTCGCGCTGACCGTCAGCCCGAGTTTACTCAGATCGACCTTGAGATGTCCTACGTGACCGAGGACGACGTTATGAACATCAACGAGAAGTTCGTTGTTCGCCTTTGGAAGGAGTTTCTCGGTGTTGACCTTCCCACTCCGTTCCTTCGTATGACCTATGCAGAGGCAATGGAACGCTTTGGCTCGGACAAGCCCGATATGCGTTTCGGTTACGAGATCAAGGATATTTCCGACGTTCTCGCGAACTGCGAGTTCAAGGTGTTTGCTGATACTATCGCAAACGGCGGCTCCGTACGCGCTATCGTTATCGACGGAGAGGCTGCGAAGTTCTCGCGTAAGGATATCGACTCGCTCACTAACTTCGTTAAGTCCTACAGAGCAAAGGGCCTTGCTTGGTACAAGAACGTGAACGGCGAGGCTTCCTCGTCCTACGCGAAGTTCCTCACCGACGAGGAGAATGCTGCAGTGCTTAACAAGCTCGGCGCAGGCGAGAACGATATCGTATTTATCGTTGCTGACAAGAACAGCGTTGTATTCGACTCTCTCGGCGCACTCCGCTGCGAGGTTGCAAAGCGTCTTGGCATTCTTAAGTCTGACGATTACAAATTCCTCTGGGTTACCGAATTCCCGCAGTTCGAGTACGACGAGGAGGACGGCAGATACTACGCGAAGCATCACCCCTTCACCATGCCGATGGAGGAGGACCTTGCGAAGTACGCTGACACCGATCCTGCAAAGATCCGCGCAAAGGCTTACGATATCGTACTTAACGGTTACGAGCTTGGCGGCGGCTCCGTTCGTATTCACGACGCGGAGATCCAGTCGAAGATGTTCGATCTTCTCGGTCTTACCAAGGAAGAAGCAAACGAAAAGTTCGGCTTCCTTCTCGAGGCATTCAAGTACGGCGTACCGCCGCACGCAGGTATGGCATTCGGATTTGACCGTCTGTGCATGCTTATCCTCGGACTTGACGATATCCGCGACGTTATCGCATTCCCGAAGGTACAGAACGCATCCGAGCTTATGACGGGCGCTCCCGCGCTTCCCGATATGAAGGCTCTCGGCGAGCTTTCCATCGCGGTAGTAAAGGAAGAAACTGAAGAATAAAATCGGAAAAGGACGAAGCTAAGCCTCGTCCTTTTTTCGCGGTAATAAATTTTTTCTACGACTTGATTTATTAACAGATTTATGGTATAATAATATCTACGCAAGGCGTAAATGTTTTTGAAGGGACGTGATAGTATGGCAGATAAGACCGGAACAAAGCTTATTGCACCGAATAAAAAAGCGCGCCATGACTATTTCGTTATGGAAGCCTACGAAGCCGGTATCGAGCTTTTCGGTACGGAAGTAAAGTCCATTCGCCGCGGTCAGGTGAATCTCAAGGATTCGTACTGCTACGTTGACAAGGGTGAGCTTTTCGTATCGGGAATGCACATAAGCCCGTACGAGCAGGGAAATATTTTCAATAAGGATCCGATGCGTATTCGCAAGCTGCTTATGCACAAGAAGGAGATAAACAAGCTCCTCGGTGTCGTAACACAGCAGGGACTGACGCTCGTGCCGCTGTCGATGTATTTCAAGGGCTCGAGAGTAAAGATCGAGGTCGGTCTTTGCAAGGGTAAGAAGCTTTACGACAAGCGTGACTCCGAGGCGGCGCGACAGGCAGGACGCGATATTGAGCGTTCGATGAAGTCGAAGTCGTACGAAGGGTATTAAAAAACGCCGATAGGCGAAAGATATGGGGGCGTAAAGGTTTCGACGGGGATTTTGACGTATGGTAAGCGGGTAGAGACGCCTGATCTCTTTAAAATTGGCAATCTTAAAATTAAACGCTAATACTGAATTAGCTGCTGCCTAAGTGCAGCTGTCCGCCGGATGAGTACTGCGGCTTCCGCTCGGGCATCATTTAGCAGTGAACGTGAGTAGCCCTTTCGCACTTGACGCTGCCATGCATTAAAGCGCTACCTCGCCGCCGAGCCTGCCGTTTGGCGCCTTGGTGAGGGAATTTCAAAAAATCGGCTGCACCCGGAGAAAGCTATATTGATGAATTTTCGGACAGGGGTTCGATTCCCCTCGCCTCCACCAGCAAAACAAAAAAGTGCCGTATTTACGGCACTTTTTTGTTTTGGCTCTTGTGAAATCCCCGAAAAATCCCCGAATTTTATTTGATTTTATCGAGAATTGCCACGGCGCGCTCCTCCTCGCGCGGGTAAAGGTGGGCATACGTTTTCCACGTTACCTGCACATCCTCGTGCCCGAGGCGACGCGCGATCTCTTGTATATTTATCCCTTCGTTTATAAGAAGCGTCGCGTGCGTGTGGCGGTAGTCGTGAATACGGATATGGTGTAGGCCCGCACACTTTCTATATTTATCGTTGCGTTTTTCAATCGAAGTGTCGGACAGCATTTTATAACCTCCGCACACGTAATAATCATCTGTATATCTCGGATCGGCTTCTTGGCGTGTTTTGTGTTCCGCGAGTATCTCGGAGAGCGGTGCGGGTATTTGCAAGGATCGGTAAGAAGCTGCTGTTTTTGGAAGATCCACCACATAGTCGCCCTTGACCTTTTGAGAAACGCTGCGTCTTACGGTAAGCATATTGCCGCTTATATCAGACCAGCGCAGGGCATTTATTTCGCCTTTTCTCATTCCCGTATAGAACGCAATCGCGAAGAACACGTAATATCCCCAGTCGGTATTGGTATCAGCTGCGCTCTTGGCCTCGTTTGCGAAGCGGAGATATTCGTCGGCGGTATAATACTGTATTTTCTTTTCGGTTACCTCAAAGGTGGGCGACTTGAAGTTACCGATAAGAGTGAGAGGGTTTTGCGGTATATACAAACGCTTGGCAGCGTAATTAAGCATAGTGCTGAACTCTTTGAAGTAATTACGCTTCGTTCGTATCTTCAAATCTTGTTCTCCGAGATCATTCTTCCATTTTTGGAGCGTCTGTGCGTTAAGGCGGTCCAAGCGAACAGTTCCGAGCTGCGGTATGACAGCGTGCTCGAGTATGCGACGCGTCTTGTCGAAGGTTGTTATCCTGACCTCTTGTTCCTTCGCGGTCATATATTCGTCGTATAACTGCCTAACCGTCATATGCTTTGGTAAGGATCCGTTTTCTTCGTACTTTTCTATAAGTCTTCGCTCAAGCTCTTGCGCCTCGGCGTAGCCGTAGGCGGTGCGCTCTGCCTGCTTATATTCGCCGAGGGCGTTGGTATAGTTCACGCGCACGCGGTAGGCTTGTTTGCCATCGCGGCGCTTACCGTCTATTTTTGTGATTGGCATAGCGCGGCTCCTTTCTTGCTGGTGTGGTATGGTGTTTTGTTGACGCCAACAAAATGCTACCGATTGCGTTTGTTGGAAAGCTTTAACTCCTTATACGCCTTTACAGGCGATGTACAGTCCCAGTATCAAGACAAATCCACCACCGTATACGAGGATAAATCCGTCGAGCCCGGATAGTTCATACTTCCTTGTTTTGCACCTAAAACGAAAAAACAAAATCCTGACAGAAAAATATAGTATGATAAGCATAACACACGCTATCCAAGTGCGCAATGTTGCGGTAGATTTATTAGAACTTGGTGCACGCGAGGATACTTGTGAACCGCTCGGTTTACTCGGGAGTGTCGAATGTGAGCTTGAAGATGACGAAGGCTCGCCGCTGTTATACCCAGTCCTATCATCAAAATTATAAGGGCAATCTTTTCGACCGTCGCCGTCCATATCGTAGTGCGAATGCGCAGGATAACCGTGGTGATAGTGGTATTCGCCTGAATCGTGATCATAATGTCCGCCGGCAGAATCGGTCTTGCCGGCGTGTGCGGACAAAGGCGTGGTAAAAACTATAAGAAAAAGTAGAACCGCTACGCATCTTTTAAAAAATGCAATGAGGTTGGCGCTTGTCATTGGTTAGCCACCAAAATAATATTCCAAAGCCTTGTGCATAAACTCCTCGGTCACGTTGAAGTGTTCCGCGAGCTCCCACGGCTGGATGTTTCCGTCGTATTCCTTAATAACTCTTATCAACTCGTCCTCGTCGACGAGTTTTTTTATTGCGTAATTATTCGCGATGCGCTCCATATATCCGCGATTATCTATAGGCGAATAGATAGAGTAGAACGCGCCCGTCATACAGTGCCCAAGCTCGTGAGCGAGGTGGACGCGCTCCTCGGCGCTCGTTTCCATCGCGGTATCGTCTATTCCGATGAACATATCGCCTTCAGATTTCACAGATAAAGATTTTGTGTTCTGCAGACCTTTACCACAATAAATCATAATGCCTGCTTGTTCGGCTTCAAGATATAGCTTGTCCGAGATCATTTTTTCTCCTTTTGGTATTTAGCGCGTACGAAGTCGGCGAACTGCTTGACCTCGTTCCACATTTCGTCAGTTACCTCACCGTCGCCGCCAAACAGCGCGACTTTGACGTCGTTATATGCTGCGGCATCATTTGGCGTGTCTGAGTTGCCGACAAGATAGTCAATGGATACGTTGAAGTAATTTGCGAGCTTTTTTAGGGTATCAAAATCAGGCTCTCTGTTGCCTAATTCGTAATTGGAATATGCTTGGCGTGATATGCCGAGTTCTTTGGCAAGGGTATCCTGCGTTATTTTTTGCTGTTTACGAAGTTGTATCAGTCTTTTCATACATCTCACCTCGTTTATATTATACGCTACAATTTGTTGCGTGTCAAGTTTCGCCACAAAACGAAGAAAAAATAAAATTATTTTCTTGAAACCCCTTGACAATGCTTCAAAGTGATGCTATAATGTAAATACCGCAACGAAGTGAAGCAAAATATAAAAGGAGGGGATTTGATGGAGTTCCTCAAAGAGTTGCGACAGCAACTTGGCTTATCACAAGCCGAAACAGCAGCCAAATGTGGCGTATCGCGACAATATTACGGACTTATCGAAGATGGAAAGCGAAAAGTGCCAGTATGGACCGCCAAGAAGATTGCGGCGGCGCTCGGGTTCGATTGGCAGAAATTTTATGAAGAGTGAGGTGAATACATAATGACACATCAAGAAGAAATACGCGTTCGCGTGCCGCAGATACGCGATCCGCTTGCGGCGATACGGCTGTTTTACAGCAAAACGGAGCTTTCGACTGGTGATATACGCGAGCTATTCGCGGCCGGCAAAGGAAAGCGTATCAGTGGCGAACGGGCGTTGAAGCTAAAAAAGCTCGCAAGAGAAGCGATGCACGAGAAAGGCATACCAAGCTATGATGCTACGAAGTGCAACACCGACGTAGCATACGAGGTATGGGGCATCAATATAGCCGACCTCGAGCGGCGATACGCGAAGCTTCAGAAATACGGAGGCTGTACGGCGGTAGCGGAGGAGGCGGTGTCGTGACGGCGGAGAATGCGATTGAAAAGCGTATCGAGCATACGCTTGCGAAGATGCGTGAGGCTGCACCGAGTGAAGTGATGCTCTCGCGTTGGTACCGCACAGCAAAGGGCAAGTACGAGAGTGCGGTGACGAGCGGCCACGGCGACGGGCTTCTTAACGACGTTATCGTTCACAACTACGCGCTCAAGGAGGCGTGCAAGGCGTACGCGGCCGAGCAGGGATTTACATTGGAGGTTAAACGATGAAGAGAAACGTTATAATCTGTTTTGCATTTATGATACTCGTGCTGTTGCTTATGACGGTGGTTGCTATGTGTGCGTTCGGAGGCGACGGCGGACAGTCGGGGACGCCTGTACCCTACGAAGGCGGCACGGCACTTGTCAGGATCATCGCTCCGGTCGATACATATGAGGATGACGTGAACGTCAGACGAGAGGTCGAGAGGGATTTTCTCGAGGCTCGCGAGGAGATCGCATCTGTATCTGCGGCGGCGCCGGAAACGGTAGCGGTCGATATGTACGAGCTTATGTTCCGCACTCCGCTTCGCACGGAAGTGCAGATGATGATCGAGGACGTATGCGCGGCGCGCGGTGTTGACGTTCGCGTAGTGCTTGCGATCATTGAGGTTGAGAGCGGCTTTGACGAGAACGCTATCGGCGACAGATGCCAGAGCTACGGACTTATGCAGGTACAGCCGCGTTGGCACGGTGAGCGTATGGCGCGGCTTGGTGTGCAAAATTTGCTCGATGGTGTTCAAAATGTGCTTGTTGGTGTTGATTTTCTCGACGAGCTCCTCGACCGTTACGGCGGCGACTACTACAAGGCGTTAACGGCTTACAACGCAGGACATTATCGCGGTGTTGTAAGCGCATATGCAAATAAGGTGATGGCAATAGCCGGGGAGGAGGTAAGCTAATGTACATACAAATGACGGAGGAAGAGGTACGGCGCGACGTGCGGCTTGCGAAAGATCAGGCGGCGCAGGTGGAGATCCTTGCGGACATCAACGACGTACCGGACGAGGTGATACGTCGCGTGGTTAACGGCGAGAGCTGGGACGAGGCGACGGGAATTGACGGCGCGAGGAAGGTGCGAGCGCTCGCTCGTCCAAAGAAAGGCAAGGCGATAAGCGACGAGGAGATCAAGAAGGCTATGGACTATCGAAAACTCGGTAAAAGCTATGAGGAAATCGGTCGCATACTTGGTAGAGAGCCGCACGCGGTTCAACGTGCGCTAAAAAGAAAGGCCGCTCACGATGTTGCAGCATGGTGCCGGCCGGATGTGCGAAGCACACCACTTAACCACCAATAGTGTATCATAATTTTCAGCAAAAATCAAGATTTAATTCAAAAATAAAAGAAAGGAGACCTCAAAATGTACGTGAACTACGGACCGATACCGAATTGGAGCGCGGCGTATCTCATATCGCTCGTGATAGACAACATCGAGCGGATAAAATACACCGGGTATTATAACGACAAGAAGGGTGTATTCAAGATATATCCGCGTCAGATCGTGACGCCGGGCGACTACGCGCCGGAGCTTTTTGACAAGCGCGAGCTTTCCGTGCACGAGGTCGTAAAGGGGTATTAGGAATGTTAGTAGTGAATATAACGGATGATGAAAAAACAGTGAAGGCGGAAGGAAATCTCATAACACTCTCCACAGACGTGAGCATTCTTATCGCGAGCATATATCAGCAGCTTGACGACAAACGGGGGGCAATATGAAGCGTGAGTTGTTCAGAAAATCGCTTATAAGTTTTCTCACCGATGAAAACAGCCCGATCTTTGTGCCGATGGAGCAGCAGGTCGAGAATGCCGATGAGGGTGAAGCGGAATGAAGGCACGGTTTTCGAAAACAAGCGCGTTTGAAGCGCTTTCGCCGACGATGCGCAAGGCTTGCGATGCGTATATAGATGCGGCGTGGAAGGCGCGGCAGAAGGTTATCGTAAGGCGTTGGTCGCTTGCTGTATGTCTTGTGCTTAACGATTTGTTTCACATGGGCGACAAGCGTCTTATGTGGGTGCTTCGCGGTATCGACGACGTGCTGAGGGATTACACGGAGGAGAACTTCACTGCAAGCGAAGCGCGCAATGGCAGCATACTTAACGGTCAGAGCGATCCTGCGGCTGATGCGATGCAGGCAGAGCTGCTCTCACGGCACAAGATACACGTGGTCATTGATATGGACGGTGTGCCCGGTGCGGTACGCGTGGAGGAACAGTGATGAAGGTACAGCACATATTTCCGCTTATACTGATCGCGCTTGACGTTGGCGCGGCTATCGTTTACGGTATCGAGGGCGATGCGAGAAAGGTAATATACTGGCTCGCTGCGGCGGTGCTCAATGTAACGGTTACGTTTTGAGGGAGGGGCGGCGGTGAGAAACGAATATCTGGTTATAAAAATGCCGTGGGATTATATAGAACGTAGGCGAGTTGAGGAGGAAGTGATAAGGCTCGTGGGAGCTATTAACATACTCGACGGTGCGGACGTTATTACTCTTGTGGCTTCGAAAGCCATACTCAATCACTCTCCGAAAGAAGCAGAAAAATTCACTAAACAAAGTATAGCTGTAGATATTGGGAGACGTCTTCTCGACATTGGAGGAATCCAATTCAGGGAAAGTAGCAAAGGTTGTTTTGCTACAGAGATTGAAGGTTCGATAACGGTTATACGAGAGCCATACAAAAGGGAAGGCGGTGCACAATGACCAACATCAACGTTATTATAAAGCGCCCGGGCGAGGATCCTTGCACGGCGAGCGTGCCGAATACCCTTGAGGCTTTGCAGGAGCTTGTAGGGGGGGCAATAGAGGCGGTCACGCTTTGCTCGGACCTCGCCGTTATCTGCAACGAGGAAGGGCGGCTGATTGGTTTACCGCACAACTGCAAGGTATGCGGTGTGGACTTCGTCAGTGTGATAGCGTTCGTCGGTGTAGACGGCGACGAGTTCGCGGACGTGCCGTGCGATATTGAGGGATTTAGAGCACTATTTCCGCTTTTATGGGAGGAGCGTAAACGATGTTCGGTGAACAGATAAGTATGTTTGACACTCATCCGGGAGAATGCTGTTACAATTGCAGGCATTTTGAAAAGTTTGAGCAGCCGAGGGGATATACAAACCGCGACGGAGATTTCGGCGTTTTTGGTGTGTGCTTTAAGGGCTTCAACAAAAACGGCTCGTATTCGGTTTATCCGATATATGTTCCGGATGGAAGATGCAAGAATTTCAATAAAAGGAGCAATAGGAAATGAAAGAGATTTTAGAAACACTTGAGGCGCCGTATGGTGACAAGGATACAGAGCGCGTCCGAAGCGCGCTTGTTTACATACCCGTGGATGAGCTTCATCCGCACCCGGACAACCCGAGAAAGGAGCTCGGAGATCTGACCGAGCTTGCCGAGAGTATCAAGTCAAAGGGTGTTATGCAGAACCTGACGGTCGTGCCTCGCAGTGAGGGCGGCTATACGGTGATCATCGGTCACAGACGAAGTGCGGCGGCAAAGGTGGCAGGACTTACCGCGCTTCCGTGCGTGATAGTTGAAATGTCGGAGCGCGAGCAGGTTGCAACGATGCTGCTTGAAAATATGCAACGTGTGGATCTTACCGCATACGAGCAGGCGCAGGGCTTTCTTTTGAAGTATGATCTCGCAAATGGTTGGGACTACGTTGAGGGCGAGGTCGTCACACACTGGCTCGACAATGCGCCCTCGCTGCCGGAGGTGGTGGTGAGGTGAAACGATGCCAGTATGAACAGAAGAGCGCATACGGTATGACTCGGTGTTTGCGTGACGGGAGCTTGCGAAAACACAAATGCCCGTCGCCGAAGTGTCCTCACTTCAAGCTTTCTTGGTGGTGCAAATTTGTAGAATGGTTGAAATGGGGGTGGTGAGGTGAATACGCTTGTAAAGATATTCTCCGAATCGGGTTGCGGTGGCGAGCGCAGACTCGAAGAACAAATAAACAGCTTTGCCGAACGAGAGAACCTTGATATAGTATCGGCAAATCCGTGCTTCAGAAAAGGTCTTTTGGATGCGGATACTATGTTTGTTGTAGTTGTGTTTAGGAGGGCGAGCGATGATGAGCGATAACGAGATTACAAAGGCATTAGAGTGTTGCGCAAACGAGGGCTTTCAGGATTGTGAGAATTGTCCGCTAAATATACCGCATCAACCTTGTAGCAAAGTTAAACTCCCACGAATTTCCCTCGACCTTGTCAACCGCCAAAAGACAGAGATAAATCGCCTCAATAATGAATTACACGGAAAAGTCGAGTACATTCACGAACAACTTGAAATCATCGACGAGAAAAAGGCAGAGATTGCAAGCTACGAACGAATTGTACTTGAGTGGGATGATAAGCTAACACGAGTTATCGAAGGACTCCCGTTGAAATTCAATTCTTTAAAAACCGAAGCAATCAAAGAGTTTGCAGAAAAACTAAAAGATAAATACAGCCAAGCTGACATCTTGTGCCCACGAAGGATTATATCAATCACAGAAAAAGGCTTGGACGATTTTGTAAAAGAAATGGTAGGTGAGCAGGAATGAATGAGCGCGAAAGATTGATTGAACTGCTTGAAAAAGCAGAAGAAAAAGCGGAAGCGTATTTACGGGAAAACGACTACACATATCGCATACCAACATTGAAAGAAATTTGCGGTGTGTATGCCGACCATCTACTCGCTAACGGTGTTATCGTGCCGCCGTGCAAGGTGGGCGATAAAATTTTCTTTATCGTGAATATGAGTGAACACTTGGCATTTAATGATTTTGTGACAGACGATACAGTAACCAAAATAGGTGTAACAACAAAGGGCATTTTGCACGAAAAAGGCGTTGATTTTACAGACTTCGGCAAAACCGTATTCCTCACACGCGAGGAGGCAGAAGCGGCACTAAAGGAAAGGGGTGAGGAATAATGGACCTCGGCTTTTTAGAACTCACATTGGAGCTTTACAGGGTGATGGCGTTTTTGGTGTTATTTGCCACCGCTATCGGTTCAGTTATTTTACCGGTAATGCTTTGTGCTATGATGGATCATCCTCTGCCATTGCTTTTATACTTTATTGCTCCGATAATTATAGCGATATGCTACAAGCTTATGTGTTTAATATGATGAAAGGCGGGGATTACGATGTGTGAATATCAGAGAACCGCTTATCCGGACAGCGACAAGCACGTCGTGCCGATATGCGCGTATACAAAAGAACTGTGCACCTTTTGTGTTTACGGTAACCAAGATACGTTAAAGAAGGCGAAGCAAGCCGAGAAAAACGGAGAATTTAAGGAGGATAACTAAAATGTTTGGACTTATCAAAAAGCGTGACCTCGCGGCGTTTGCCGAGAGGGTACATAACGACAACGCGCTCGATGCGCGTATATGTGCGCCGATGCAGCCGGTGAGCTACGAGGAGCACAAGCGCGCGGCGTACTACAGTGGCTACGTTGACGGCTCGCGTGCGCTTCTATTTGCGCTCCGCGCGTATTTGTTTGGTGGGAAACGTAAGCGCAAGGTGCGTCCGATAACAAAGGATGTTTTAGGCAGACAGGCAACGATTAGTCCTGCAAACGCCAAGACATACCGTGAGTTTGAAACTATCGTGACGTTACGTATCCACGAGATCAGCAAGAATGTCGTAGCTCCCGAGCCGTTTGACATTGGTGCGTACAAGCTCGGTGTTGAGGACCGTATCCGCCGTGTGCTCCGTGAGGCTGACCTTTATGGCGACAACGTGAACGTCAAGGTGCAGGTTGTTATTAAGAAAGACGAAGGAGAGTAGAGAAAATGAAGCTTAAGCGAATTGAAAGCATACTCAAACGCAACAAGAACGTAATAATACATACTTCGGGTGGTGTTCAGTGGCTCGGTGACGGCGCGTCGCTGTATCCCGTGTTCGGTATGCCGCATCTTGCTCCGGAAAATCTTCTGACGATGTGGGACATCCCCGAACAGAAGCGCAGCGCGTGGCATTTTCATACGGACGTTACCATTTGTCACGACCTTTCCGACAGCACTGACGGGGAGTATCTCGCAAAGCGCGATTTGCCGCCGGTATACTACGGCGGACAGCTACTTGAGCCGCTTCAGATGGAAGAGGGCGTTATCTTCATAAACCAGCGATACCTTCTCCCGTTTGACGATCTTGAAAACGGATACGAGCTGTATATACGCGCCACAAGATCGGGCGCTCCTTACGTTGCTGTAAAGGAAGGTTATTCACTTGTCGGTATCGTGATGCCGATGCAGATAATCAACAAAGAGTTTATCGACGATCTCGAACAGCTCGTTACGCTTTCGAAGTTAGCGCTTGCAAATAAGTGCTGTGTGCGCGATGAGTAGCGTCGATGCGATCCCCGACGGCTTTATCTCCCTCGAGTGGGAGCTTCCCGTGTGTGGAGGCTGGTACGAGCTGCTTGCTACGGTATTTCGCGGCGGCAAGCTTGTGCGCGAGATCGTGACGGGATATTACGACGCCGAGAGGGAGTGTTTCGCTCCCGTTCCCGGTGCGCTGTATGTGACGCACTTCAGAGAGGCAATGCCCGACGCGGTGGACCTTGAAGAATTTCACAAAAGAGAGGAGATGGGCGCTATATGGATATGAAAACGGCTGTGACGGCTTCGCGACTCGGCGTGCCGGTGGTACATAACGGCATCGAGTATGAGCGTATCTCGGCGCGCATCACTCGCATAACGCCCGAGGGCGAGAAATACTCACTTGAGCTTGCGGACTACTGCGGCTCGGCGGTGGTGATCGCGCCGGTGGACGAGGTCGAGCCAACCGCACTTGCAAAAGAAAGGATAAGCGAATGGCAAACTTTAACTTCAACAAAGTAATTCTCGGTGGCAGGCTTGTTGCGACTCCCGAGCTTAAGCAGACGTCGCAGGGCGTTATGGTGGCGCAGTTCACCGTGGCAATAAACCGCCGCGGCGGCAAGGACGAAGCCACACCTGTTGCCGACTTCATAAGATGCGTCGCGTGGCGTGAGCTTGCCGAGTTTGTGACGAAGTATTTTCAAAAGGGCTCGTCGATATGTGTGGTCGGCAGGATCCAGACGCGCACGTGGACGGACAAGCAGGGAAACAAGCAGTATGCGACCGACGTTGTTGCGGACGAGATAAGCTTCGTAGACAGCAAGAGCGAGGGTGGCGCGTCAATCCCTCAGTCGGCTTCGCCGACAGCTCCCTTTACACAAGGGAGCCTTGGTGGAAGCGGCAGTCCCGTAGGGGACGGCGCCCACGACGCCCCGCCTTTACCGCAATTTGAAACGATCACCGGTGACGACGATCTTCCGTTTTGAGGTGTGCTTATGATATGGACGGAAAAGGACCTTTGCAAATTTGCAATGATGCGAGATGCGGGTTACAGCATAGAAGAAATTCGCCGTGAGTTCGGCGAGACGGAAAACAAAAGCAGGGGGGGGCAGGTCGAGCCCCTCCGGCAACAGAAACGCAGGGGCGACCATAGGTCGTCCGAAAAGGAGTAAGAATGTGAAAGAGTATGGAAAACGAGTGCAGATAGATCCTGCGGAGTTTTGGGCTATGGTTGACGCCGGGAAGAGCCGTAAGGAGATAGCGAAGCATTTTGACGTATCGGTCGGTACGGTGCAGAACCGTATCACAAAGGGCAGGCCGAGCGCGGCGTGTAAGACGCAGGCGACGCATTCTCCCTCAGTCGCCTTCGGCGACAGCTCCCTCCCGGAGGGAGCCTCCGAGGGGAGCAGTAACACTGTAGGGGCGATTCACGAATCGCCCGATACACACGAAGAAGATAAAAAGGAGAACAACGATATGGACACCAACGAAAGAATTATGAACACGTTCCTCGGTTCGGGCAGACCTGAAGCAGAGAACAGCAATAACGAAAATGATACATACGATAACGGAACACACGCGTACGATAACGGAATAGGAGCGTGCGATAACGAAGGCTTTGTGCCGGTGGATGCGGCGAGTACGTACGCGGCGATGTTTGCAGAAGCAGCGGCGAGCATCGTGAAGAGCGCGGAGGCCGCGGGAATTAGCATCGAGCGCACGAACATCACGATAAAGACGGGGTATACGGTAGCGGAAATATCAGGTGCCGACAAGGACGGCAAGCATTGCGACCTTTGCCTTACGGTAATGGATGAACGTCCGACGTTTTCGTGTTCTATGGTATAGAACGGAACGGGCGGGCGACCACAGGTCGCCCCTACGGTTTAGATGGTGGGCGGCGATGATGCACAATGGTTCATTGATTTTCGCGTTATTTCGTAGGGGCGACCTGTGCTCGCCCGTGTCGTAACATAAAAGCCTTCCTCTGGGAGGAAGGTGGCACGGCGTGAGCCGTGACGGAAGGAGCCTGCGTCGTTAGCGGCGCGTTCTCCCTCAGTCGCCTTTGGCAACAGCTCCCTCCCGGAGGGAGCCTCAAATGGACTTTCTATACCATATAAATACAAGCTCAAGAGTGCGCTCGCGTTGGCGGTCGCATTTGCGAGCTTGTATTGGGTATTAACAACTCGGGGTAATTCTTTTACCGTGGTCGTAATTTTGTTTGTGATATTTCATCGTAGGTTCAAGCAGGTTGGCTTCGCCAACTGCGGGAGTTCGCGAAGCGAATCTCCATTAGCCCGACGGAACAGCGACAGCGAATTCCGGAGGGCGATGAGAAAGGAAGTGTAAAAAGTGAGCGCGTTTGTTAGAGAGACGCAAATAGTTCGTCGCGACGTCAAGGGCGAGCAGATGAAGGATATTGAGCTAAACGTAATGACCGAAGGGCGTAAGATGTACTACTCCTCTGGCCGCAGGCAAGTTCGTCGCAATCTGACGGCACCGAAGCAAGCTCAGCTCAACGACAAGCACGCGTGGCTTTACTTTGGCAGGCTTATCAATATGAATTTCGGCAAGGGCGACTATCACCTTTCGCTGACCTACGATGAAAAGTATCTTCCATCGAGCGCAGAGGATGCGAAGCGCGATTTCGACCGATTCGCTGCGAAGGCAAAGAAGCTTTACCGCGAGTGCGGCAAGAAGCTTCGCTACGTTATGGTGATGTCGTACGCGTCGGGCAAGGCGGGCGAGCCGGTGCGTTTACATATCCACGTCGTTATGACGGGTGGCGTTGACCGCACGGCAATCGAGCTTTTGTGGCGTGCGCCTGACAAGCCCGGCAGATGCCGCGCCGATGCGAGCGAGGAAGAAAAGGCAGCGAGGCTCGGTGCACCGCTCGGATTTGCCGACTGTGACCGTTTGCAAGTGCAGGACGGGCTTGGTGGTTTGTGTACATACCTCGCGAAGCAGCCCAGAGAGGGTATCGCTCGCCGTTGGTATGCGTCGGTGGGCCTCAAGAAGCCGTACGTGAGAAGTCGCAACGATGACAAATACGACTTCGCGGACCTCAAAGAGATCTGTGAAAACAACGCGGACGTAGTTGACGTCAAGTGGTGGGAGCGTCATTATCCCGGTTGGACGGTATGCGAGCCGCACGAATATGCGTACACGCGTACAGACAGCGAGTTCTCGGGTGTGTCGATACGAATGAAGCTACGTCGGCTGACCGAGATGGAGCTTGAAGAGAGAAACCGGGAGAGGAGCGCGAGAAAGCGCAGAAAGGAGAGTGCGATTGAGTAGTTTATACGAGCAGAACAGATGCGAGGACGACGAGCTTTGCGCCGTCTTTGCGTGGGCGTCGATGCTTGAGGGTGTATATCCGTGCCTTGAGTTGATGTACCACACGCCAAACGAGGGGAAGCGTTCGGCGGCCGGTGGTGGGCGAATGAAGGCGAAGGGACTCAAGAAGGGCGTGCCCGACATCACCTTGCCCGCGGCGCGCGGTGGATACCACGGCCTATACATAGAACTCAAGGTCGGCGACGGCAAGCCGACGGCGGAGCAAAAGAAGTTTATGCGAGCGCTCGACATCGAGGGCTACTTTGTCGCGCTCGCGCATTCTGCCGCCGAGGCGATACGCCTCATCGAGAGATACGTTCGAGGGGAGGTGCGGGCGTGACGCTTAAGGAATTATCACAGCTTTATCATTTGCGCCTCGAAATAGCAGAAGACCGCAGTCGTCTTGCGCTCCTTCGTTCCAAGGCATACACGGCGTCGAGCCCGAACGTGTCGGGCACGCCCGGCGGTAAAGGCGGCGACAGAGTGAGCCGATACGGCACGGAGATCGCGCAGATAGAAAAGCTCATCGAGAGCAAGATTGCGCGATGCGAGAAAGAGCAGATAAAGCTCGAAACGTATATCGCGCAGATCTCCGACAGCTTGACACGGCGGATATTCACGCACCGCTTCATTGAGCACCTGTCGTGGGTGGCTGTTGCTATGCGTATTGGCGGCGGTATTTCTGCAGACGGAGTCAAGAAGATATGCTATCGCTATATCGAAAATTCCGAGCAAAAATGAAAGTTGTCCCTTTTGTCCCGAATAGGCGTGTTAAAATGGTATCGTCGAGAGGTAGAGAAAAATACCCCTCGGCGATTTTGTTTAGCGCGCGGTCCTTACTCCTGCCGCGCGTGAGGGTAAAGGGAAACGGCGTCGCTACTTGTGCAGTTGGTGGGGGCAGGCGACGATAGATATAAACGAGTGGCGGCGAGGAGGTGTCACGGTGAGCGAAAAAAAGGTTGGTGCACCGCCTAAATACAAGAGCGTGAGGGCGATGCAGAAAAAGATAGACGAATACTTTAATTCCTGCCGTCCGCAACCGGTTTTAGGTGAGGACAAGAAGGTTTTAGTCGACAAGCACGGAAATGCGGTATTTCTTCCTGCGCGTCCGCCCACTATAACGGGACTTGCCTTGGCGCTTGGCTTTACGAGTCGCCAGAGCCTTCTCAACTATCAGGACAAAGAGGAATTTATGGACACGGTAACGCGTGCGAAGGCGCGCGTGGAACAATATACCGAGGAGCGGCTCTTTGATTCATCCGGCGCGAACGGCGCGAAGTTCAGCCTTGCGAACAACTTCAAGGGCTGGACGGAGAAGTCGCAGAAGGACGTTAACCTCGGCGGCGTGAAGATCGAGGATCTGCTTTGACGTACACGGCGGACTATCTCATAGAGCGCCGACGTGCGCGGTGGGAGGAATTTCACGACATTGAGCGCGACAAACAGCTTCGAGCCGCTATTGCACAGGAGCTCTCAAAGGATGCGGCACTTTTGTCAGAGGTGCAAAAATATCCCGAGAAGCTCATCGAGCTCGTATTCGTTGTAGTTGACAAAAACCAGCGCACTATGCCGTTTTTTCTAAACGACGTACAGCACGATTTTATAAGCACTCTTAACCGAGCCATCGAGGATTTTAATGCCGGACTTATCCCGGAGATATCTCTCCTCGTTCTCAAGGGCAGACAGCAGGGCTTTACGACGCTCGTGACGGCGTATCAGCTCTCGTGCTCGATACTCAACCGTAATTTTCAAGGCTACACATTGGCGGACAAGTCGGACAACGCCGAGGCGATATTTCAGAACAAGGCGAAATTCGCTTACGCACAGCTCCCGGAGCTATTAAAGCCGACAGAAAAATTCAACAACCGCAAGCAGCTGCTTTTCGAAAAGCTCAACAGCTCGTGGGCGGTCGATACCGCCACGAAGGACGTCGGACGCTCGCGTACGGTCAACTTCTTTCACGGCTCGGAGTGTGCTTTCTGGAAGGACGGTATCTCGCCCATTCAAGCGGCACTTGGCGAGGCTCTGACGCGAAACTGCATCAAGATATACGAGAGCACCGCGAACGGCTACAACGACTACGAAAAGATGTGGTCGAGCGGCGTTCACATTAACTGCTTCTACGAGTGGTGGCGCACGAAGGAGTACGCTATCGCTTTCCCAAACGACGACGTAAGAGCGTCGTTTTTTCATAGCATCGACACGGGCACGGACTGGATATGGGAGCGGCTTCGCTGGCTTTGCGATGACAAGCATCTGTCGGGCGAGCAGCTCTATTGGTACTTTAACAAATACGACAAATACCTTGACAAAGACCTTATAAAGCAGGAGTACCCCTGCACGCCGAAGGAAGCGTTTCTTCTCTCCGGCAAGACGGTATTCGATACGGCTGTCATACTCTCGCGTCTTGAACGCGTACCGAAGCCCATCAAGGTGGGATATTTCGCGTACGACTACGACGGGCAGAGGATCACGAATATCCGTTGGGTGAACGACCGCACCGGATATATCGAGCTGTACGCGCTTCCAAATCAGCCCGAGTTCACGAAATACTGTATCGGCGGCGACACCGCGGGAGAGGGAAGCGACTACTTTACGGGCCACGTGCTTGACGCGAAAACGGGCAGGCAGGTCGCGGTGCTCTATCATCAGTTCGATGCGGATCAGTACACGCGCCAGATGTACTGTCTTGGAAAGTACTACAAGGACGCGCTCATCGGTATAGAGGCGAACTTTGACACCTACCCGATAATGGAGCTCACGCGGCTTGGGTATGAAAACCAATACGTGCGCGAGGCGCCGGACACGTACACGGGCAAGATCGAGAAGCGCTTTGGCTTCAAGACGACGAGCGTCACTCGCCCGGCGATAATATCGCGCCTTATTGAGGTAGTGCGTGAGCATTCGGATTTGATACTCGACAGAAAGACGCTCGAGGAGCTTATGACGATAGTCAAGAACGAAAAGGGACGCATCGAGGCACCCGTCGGTGGTCACGACGACCTTATGATGGGCCTTGCCATAGCTCACGAGATACGCGATCAGGTCATATTCACAAATGACGCCGTGCACGTTGCTCCGCGGTACGGCTTCGGCGCAGAAAAAAACAGAGAGCCGCGCGGCGACGTTGGCTCTCGCATTACTGTCATATAGGAGGACGTATGGAAACGCTACTTGTCATATTACTCGCGCTTTTATTTATCGTCGCCGGTGCGATGAACATTATTTGCTTTGCTATAGGTGCGAGAGTTGGGCAGAAGATCGTGCGTGGCGAGAGAATAGAGCTTCCCGAGGTAAACCCCGTGAAGGCTATGCGCGAGCGCGAGAGCGAAAAAAAGCTAAGTGCGGAAAAGGACCGCATGAACACCATTATGGAAAATCTTGAGCGGTACGACGGCACGCCGCTTGGGCAGAAGAAGGTACCGTGAGGAGGTGAATAAGTGGACAGACAGGAAATAAAAGAAACGCCGATATGGCAGCTCTACGAAAAGGGCAGAAACTATCACAGGCTTAAGTGTATATACGACGACACCGACCGCAACTACCGCTTCTATAACGGCGATCAGTGGGAGGGTGCAGAGCTCGGCGACGTCGAGCGCGTGCAGAAAAACTTCATCAAGCCGATCGTCAAATACAAGTGTGCGGTCATACACGACAATCTCTACGCACCGGTGTTTTCGTCGCTCAACTTCGAGAACGAGGCCTTCCGCCCAACTGCCGAGCGGTATTGCGAGCTTCTGAATCGCTACGAGGCAAAGGCGTGGGAGCGCGGCAAGCTCGACCATAAGGGGCGCCGTATTACCAAGGACGCGGCTATCAACGGAGAGGGCATTATATACGTCGACTTCGACGAAAAGACGATGCTTCCCGTCGACGAGATAATCAAGAAGAATGACGTATACTACGGCAACGAGAACGACGACGATATTCAGTCGCAGCCGTACATACTCGTTCGCAGGCGTTTGCCGGTGGTGAATGCCGTGGACCTTGCGCTCTCGCTTGGTATGAGCGAGGACAAGGTACCGTTCATCATAGGCGACAAGGACACCTTCGAGGAGAGCGGCGACGCTGCCAAGGAGGAGCTTGACGATATGGTCACGGTCGTCTACAAGTTCTACAAGGAAGAGGGTACGGTTCGCTTTTCCGCCTCGACGCGCTTAGTAGAGATAAGCGGCGACAACGATCTTGAGATACCGCTGTATCCTATCGCGCATTTCGTGTGGGAGGAAAAGGAAGGCAGTGCGAGAGGCGAGGGTGAGGTCAAAAACCTTATACCGAACCAGATCGAGGTGAACCGTACCGAGGTGCGCCGTGTTCTTACCGTTAAGAATCAGGCGTTCCCGCACAAGGTCGTTGACACAAGCAAGGTTGAAAACCCCGACGATCTTGGCAGGTTTGGTATGGTTATAAAGACCAAGGGTGCCACGGTCGATGACGTACGCAAGATTGTCGGCACTATACCCCCGGCGCAGATGTCGGGTGACGTGAAGCTCTTGCAGGATGACCTTATCGAGATGAGCCGCACGCTCGCCGGTGCAGGCGACACCGCAACGGGTGACATTAACGCCGAGGACGCGTCCGGTCGCGCTATTTTAGCGGTGCAGCAGGCCTCTCGCGCGCCGGTGACTGAACAGAAGGAGAGCTATAAGAGCTTCGTTGAGGACTGGTCGCGCATACATCTCGCGTACCTCATCGCCCACGCGCGAAACGGCGTAAGCCTTGAGGAGGAGTACGACGATCCCAGAACCGGACAGAAGGCTGTGCGCCTCGTCAGAGTTCCGCAGAGTGCGCTCATCGAGCTTCAGGCGGACGTCAAGATAGACGTGACGCCAAAGAGCGTATACGACAAGTTTGCCCAAGAGCGGACGCTTGAAAATATGTTTGTCGGCGGCTGGTTTAACGTGCAGAAGCTCCCCGAGCTCGAAATATACGTTGAGGCTCTTGACGACGATTCCGTAACGCCGAAGGCGAAGCTTCAGAAGATCGTTAAGCGTATGAAGGATACGCAGAGAAATATCGCAACGATGGAAGCAAACGCGCAGATGATGAAGCAGCGCGTAGGTCAGTTCCTTATGGGCGATATTGACGGGCAAGCCTCGCAGATAGCGGACGCGGCAATGCAGCTTGGAGCGATGCAGGGTGGCGAGGCGGCATTTGCCGCGGAGAACCCCGACGATAATTAGGCGAGCGTAAAAAAACAAACGCTTGCTTTTTTATACGACCAAGCATTTACGTCGTTAAACTGTATGGAATTTAGGTGAAGTAAACACCCGACAAAAAATGAGAAGGAGATCGTTATGAACGAGAATGAAAACCTTATGACCGAACAGGTCGCCACCGAAATGGCTGAAAATGCGGAGCACACCGCAGAGGAAAGCACGGCAGAGGCCCCGAAGGTTTACAGCGAGGCTGAATTCACAGAGAGAGTCAACGCGAGAGTTGACGAGATTATGAGCGAAGCAAAGCCGAAGATCAAGGCGAGAGCCGAGGCGAAGGTACGTCGCGAGTACGAAAAAAAGTACGGCGAGGTTGAAGATGTGCTTCGTGCCGGTACAGGTAAGGAGAGTCTTGAGGAAATAACCGGCTCTCTTAAAAACTTTTACGAGAAAAGGGGCGTGCCGATGCCTGAAAGGGCGAAATATTCCGACGGCGACGTTCAGATACTCGCAAAAGCGGACGCTGATGACGTTATCCGTGCAGGGTACGACGAGGTAGTTGAGGAGGTAGACCGTCTTACAGCTCTCGGTGCTGACAAGATGAGCGCGAGAGAAAAGGCGGCCTTCAAGATACTTGTCGAGCACAGACGCGCGGCGGAGAGGGCGAAGGAACTCTCGGACATCGGCGTATCGAAGGACGTATATGAAAGCGAGGAGTTCAGAGGCTTCGCGTCGAAGTACAACGCGAGCGTTCCTATGAGCGAGATATACGCCCACTATCAGAAGGTACATCCGACAAAAGAAATCAAAACTGCGGGAAGTATGAAAAACACCGGCGGCAACGAGGGCGCTGTGAAGGATTTTTACACGAGAGAGGAAGCTTTGAAGTTTACCAGAGCTGACTTCGATAAGAATCCCAAGCTTATGAAGGCTGTCGAGGCGTCGATGTCTAAATGGTGATGCTTCCCCAAACGAAAGGAAGGTAAAACACTACTATGGCAGTAACCAATTTTATTCAGACCATATGGTCAAAGCACATTCAGGACGATCTCGAGCTTGAGTGCAAGCTCGTGGACTATTGCAACCGCCAGTACGAGGGCGAGTGCAAGTACGCGGCGTCCGTCAAGATACTCGGTGTAGGCGATCCTACCATCGGAGATTACGACAGCTCCAAGGATATCGACATCGAGGAGATGAGCGACAAGGGCCAGATTCTCAACATCGATCAGGCAAAGTATTTCGCGTTCTACGTCGACGACGTGAACGAAGCGCAGAGCAAGCCCGGTCTTATGCAAAAGTACAGAAAGAAGGCTGTACACGGTCTTGCAGTAGAGCGTGACACCTACGTTGCGGGCCTTATCAAGAGCGTAACCGACAACGTAACGGTTGCGACCAACTTGACCGAGGCTGCCGTCAAGGCTGCTATCGACGCGGCTATCGTTGAACTTCGCCGTCGTAACTTCAGCGGAAAGGGCAGAATCGAGCTTGATCCTGCATCCTACAACGTATTTAAGAACTGCCTCATTACCACGTCCACCAACAACCCCGAGCTTATCGCGAAGGGCATCGTTGGTATGTACGATAATTTCGAGGTTCTGATGTCCAACAATATGGCGACGGACGGCACTCATACCTACTGCGACATTCGCGGTGAGGATGCGATCGCGTTCGCCGGTCAGATCAACGAGGTTGAGGCTCTCCGCGCAGAGAAGCGCTTCAAGGACATCATCCGCGGTCTTGACACGTTCGGTGCGAAGGTTATCGACACGGAGCGTATTCAGGTCATCAAGATGCCGCTCGTTGCAACCGTATAAGGTGGCAATATGAAGCGTGTCAGAGTTGAAGCACCGTTTCGCATAGGTGAAACGGGCGAGCTGCTTGTGCGCGGCGACGAGCTTGACGTTTCTGACGAGATGCTTGCGAGGATCCGCGCGGTCGGCGTGAATTTCGTGAGCGTGCTTGGCGACGTCGAGGAGCCCGTTGCGGAGCCCGTTGCGGAGCCCGTCGAGGAGCCCATCGAGGAAGCTCCCAAGAAAACCGCCAAGGGCAAGGCGAAGAAATAACATCGAGAGAGGGGAGTGATGTCATTCCCCTCTTTTCGTGAATACAGAGCATTTTTCTGTACTGACGAAAGGAAAGGAGATATAAAAATGCAGATGTTTGTAGAAAGGCCGTGTATTGATCTGTATCCCGGTGTGCGCGTTACGAAGGACACGGTGCTTGAGTATAAGCGCGACAACCTTGAGCAGAGAGTGGAGGGGCTTGTCCTTCATTCGGTCTTGAAAATAAAGGGAGAGGGATACGAGAGCGTGCAGGACACGCGCGTATTTCTAAACGAGGGCGATATTCTCATTTATGAGGAAAATGGCAGAGGCTACATCAAGCCCGTGCAGGGCATCGTGACGGTAGGGGAAGCCATCGCCGACCTTGAAGCTATAAGAGAGCTGGGAGGCGAGTAAATGTTCAGCATTAACAAAGAGGATATGTCGATATACGCGACGCGCGGCGACGCGGTGTTTTTCTCCGTGAAGGCGTACGACGGCGAGGAGCCGTACACGTTTAATGCCGGTGACGTTTTAAGGATAAAGGTCTTTGAGAAAAAGAACTGCGACAAGGTGGTACTCTCAAAGCGATTCGGCGTTGCCGAGGACACGGTATCGGTTGAGATATTCCTTAACAAGACGGACACGCGCTTCGGAGAGGGCATAAACAAGCCCGTCGAGTATTGGTACGAGGTTGAGCTCAATCCCGATACCGATGCGCAGACTATTATCGGCTACGACGATGACGGCGCGAAGATATTTAAGCTGTTCCCCGAGGGTGCGGATGCGTCGCCTGCTCTGCCGTCGCCCGACGAGGCAGGATTTAGCGTTGATGCACAGCTTTCGCTCGAGTCGGGAAATCCCATACAAAACCGTGCGGTGGCGCGTGCTATGCAGCGGCTTGAAGGCTACATAAACGAGTACACAGAGAACAGCGACGAGAATACGGCAAGGCTCGAGGCGGCGTTTGAAAACCTAAAGGGCGAGTTTAATTCGTTGGACCTCAACATAGACGAAACCGAAGCGACCGTGGCGCAGTTGGCAATGGATGCGGCGGCGAGCGCGGAAGCGGCGGCGAAGTCTGCGAAAGACGCCTCGGATGCGTCGGGCGGTGGTGTGACGAGCTTCAACGGTCGTACCGGCGCGGTGATGCCGACGGGAAACGACTATACACCTGAAATGGTTGGCGCGGAGCCTGCGGGTGTGCTCGAGGAACACAACGCAGACGAAGGCGCGCACGGCGACTTGTTTTCGAAGCCGGGGCATACTCACGTAATGGCTGATATAAGCGATTTTAGCGGCGCGGCAGGTGTTAGCGGCGCGAAAATTGCGTTTGGTAGCTTTGAGGGCGGCGGCACGGTAACGCTCGAGTTTGAATTTGAGCCTCAATACTTGGTGATCCAGCGCTCAACGAGCGTGAATACGCAGTATATAACACATATGCTTCGAGGCGAAAAGTATGCGACGGTGATCTCGCCGACAATAAAAGTGAACACGACTATGTCGCGCGTGGATTTTAACACGATGACGGTAACTTGGGAAGAGAAAGCGGTTACTTTCAGCACCTTGAACACCGGCTTTGGTGGCACTGTGCATTATATGGCTATCGGATAAGGAGGACACGGGAAATGAAATTAGAGGTTAGCGGTTCGAGGGTGGAGATCGTAGAAGATGAAACCCTCGTTGCCGGTGAAGTAAAGGTGCACGCTACCGAGTTCGACTTTGGCGAGAGTTGGGGCGAGTACCCCGTCAAGGTTGCTGTCTTTAAGAATGGCGGCGTGGAGGTCGAGCAGCTTATAGTTGACGGCGCGTGCGAGATACCGTGGGAGGCGCTTGTATCTCCCGGTGAGCTTTATATAGGCGTGCGCGGTGAGAGTGCGGACAAGCGCCGCCCAACGCTTTGGTCGGAGGCTGTAACGGTGAACGAGGGCACGGAAGCGGCTGACGAATCGCGTGAGCCGACGCCCGACGTGTGGCAGCAGTTACTCGCGGCGATAGACGACGTCGCACCGCATATCGGGGAGGACGGCCATTGGTACGTCGGCGACGTTGACACGGGCGTTCCTGCGCAGGGTGAGCAGGGTATACAAGGCGAGCGCGGAGTTCACGGTGAGCCCGGTGCTGACGGCTACACTCCCGTTCGCGGCACGGACTATTGGACGGAGTCGGACAAAGCCGAAATAAAGGCGTACGTTGACGAGGCAATTCTCGGAGGTGCGTGGTAATGAGCGTTAATGAAAAAATGAA
>JAZQZL010000054.1:0-4357 GCA_045634005.1 Candidatus Flemingiibacterium sp.
CTCTTCTGGGAAACCCCCACCCACCCCCGGAAAAAAAATAAAAAACGCCCCCCCCGCCTTTGCGTCGTATGCTTCGCTTTTATATTTTACGCGCGGAGAGTGATACCGAGCTCACGCTCAAGAAGGGTGAGTATCTTCTTGGAGGTCTTGTCTGCTTCCTCGTCGGTAAGGGTGCGGTCGGGTGCACGGAGAACAACGCTAAACGCAACGCTCTTTTTGCCCTCACCGAGCTGCTTGCCGCGGTATACGTCGAAGAGCTTAACGTCCTCAACGAGCTTGCCGCCCGCCTTCTTCATAACAGCCTCGATTGCGCCAACCTCAAGCTCGTCGTCGCACACGAACGCGAAGTCGCGCGTGGTCGCAGGGAACTTGGGAAGTGCCTTAAACTGCTTGTCAAGGCTTGCCTTTGCAAACATATTCTCGAAGTCGAGGTCAGCCACGTAAACGGGCACGTCGATCTCGTAGCCTGCGGATACACTCGGGTGAATTTCACCGATAGTACCGAGCACGGTACCGTCAGCACATACAAGCTCTGCACAGCGTCCGGGATGGAACGCCGCATCGTCACGCTTTGCCTTGTAGGTAACATCAGCGATGCCTGCCTTGTCGAGAAGCTTGTCTACCATACCCTTGAGGGTGTAGAAATCACCGTCACGGAAGAAGCCAACGGTAATACGGCGGCGCTCTTCGGGAAGCTTTTTCGGATCCTCATCGGGAATATAAATCTTCGCCATCTCGTAAAGCGCGGTCTTGCCTGCATGATAGTTGTTGTTGCGCGCAAGAACCTCGAGCATCGAGGGGATAGCGGTGGTACGCATTACACTGGTGTCCTCACCGAGAGGATTGGAGATAACGATCGACTTGCGTCTGGGATCGTTTTCAGCCATAGCGATCTTATCGTAGAACTTCGGGCTGATGAACGAGAAGGTTTCACACTCGTAAAGCCCCATAGCGCAGAGAGTTTCAGCGCAGAGAAGCTCGAACTTCTGGATAGGAGTGCGACTTCCCGAGGTGATGGGAGTTACGAACTTGGTCGACTGAATGGTGTCGTAGCCGTAGATGCGGAGGATTTCCTCTGCGATATCATTCATGCAGCGGCAGTCTGCGCGGAAGGTAGGAACGGTCATCGTGTCGCCGTCAAACTTGAATTCGAGCTTCGTGAGCACGTCCTTCATGTAGTCTGCGCTAACGTCAAGACCGAGGAACGCGTTGATGCGGTCAGCATCAAGCTTCATCGTGAAGGGCTCTTGTCTACCCTTGTAAACGTCGATTGTGCCGTCAACAACGTCACCTGCGCCGAGCAGAGTGATAAGCTCGCACGCACGGTCGAGTGCAGGCATAGTGTTTTCGGGATCAAGACCCTTTTCAAAGCGACCCGAGGACTCGGTTCTCATACCCTGGCTCTTCGCAGTAACGCGAACGGAGCTGCCGAGGAAGTTCGCGGACTCGAATACAACGGTGGTCGTACCGTCCTTGATCTCGGAGTTAGCGCCGCCCATTACGCCTGCAAGTGCAACTGCCTTCTTGCCGTCAGCGATAACGAGGTTAGAAGCGTTAAGGGTGTGGTCGATGTCGTCAAGCGACTTGAAGATTTCGTTTTCAGCCGCATTTCTTACGATTATCTTCGAGCCGTCGAGGCAGGAGTAATCGAACGCGTGCATAGGCTGACCGTATTCGAGCATTACGTAGTTTGTAATGTCAACGATGTTGTTGATAGGACGAACACCCGATGCGCGAAGGCGCATACGGAGCCAAAGCGGCGAGGGAGCGATCTTTACGTTCTTTACAACGCGTGCGGTGTAACGAGGGCAAAGCTCCGCGTTCTGCACGTCAACGGAAAGATAGTTCTCGATCTTGTCGCCGTCGTTTGCGTAGGTTACTGTGGGAGTGGTGGGCTTGAACTCGCGTCCGAACGAAACTGCGGTTTCGCGAGCAAGTCCGAGCACGGACAGACAGTCGGGGCGGTTCGAGGTGATCTCGAACTCAACAACAGTGTCGGAAAGTCCAAGTACGTCGTGAATATCGTCGCCGGGCTTGCAGTCGATACCGTCCATAATGAAGATACCGTCCTCGATAGCGCCGGGCATATCGTGAGTAGTGAGGTTAAGCTCGGCAATAGAGCAGAGCATACCGTTAGAGGGCACGCCGCGGAGCTTGCCCGCCTTGATGTTAACACCGCCGGGAAGCTTCGACGGAGCCTTTGCAACAGGCACCATAGCACCTGCAAATACGTTCTGTGCGCCCGTTACGATCTGTACGGGGGCCTCTTCGCCAACGTCGATCTGGCAGATCCAGAGGTGGTCGGAGTCAGGGTGACGCTCAAGCGAGATCACCTTACCGGCAACAACGTTTTCGATGTCCTCACCGAGGATCTCGAAGCCTTCAACCTTCGAGCCGGTAGCGGTAAGACGGTCGCAATATTCCTTGGGCGTGATACCGTCAAGGCTGACGTAATCCTTTGCCCAGTTAAGTGATAAATTCATTGTTCTTTACTCCTTTCCCTCTGATTAGAACTGATCGAGGAAGCGTACGTCATTCTCATAGAGGTAGCGCATATCGTCGATGCCGTACTTGATCATCGTGATACGCTCAACGCCCATACCGAATGCAAATCCGCTGTATTCGTCGGGATCGATGTTGCATCCGCGAAGCACGTTCGGGTGAACCATACCTGCACCAAGGATCTCAATCCAGCCCTCGCCCTTACAAAGCTTACAGCCCTTGCCGCCGCAAACGAAGCAGGAAACGTCAACCTCTGCCGACGGCTCGGTGAACGGGAAGTGGTGCGGTCTGAAGCGGATCTGTGTCTGCTCGCCGAACATCGTCTTTGCAAAGGTTTCAAGCGTACCCTTAAGGTCGCCCATGGTGATACCCTTGTCAACAACGAGTCCCTCAAGCTGGTGGAAAAGCGGAGAGTGAGAGGCGTCAACCGCGTCGGAGCGGTAAACGCGACCGGGAGAAATTATGCGTATCGGAGGACGCTGCTTCTCCATCGTACGAACCTGTACGGGAGAGGTCTGCGAGCGAAGCAGGATGTTTTCGGTGATGTAGAAGGTGTCCTGCGTGTCGCGAGCGGGATGGTTCTCGGGAATATTGAGCGCCTGGAAGTTGTAGTAATCGTACTCAACCTCGGGACCTTCAACGATGGAGAAGCCCATGCCGATAAAGATGTCCTCAAGTCTGCGCTGAACAAGGGTCAAGGGGTGGTGATGACCAAGCTTTGCGCGTGTGGAGGGCATAGTAACGTCAAGCTTTTCGGACTTGAGCTGTGCCTCAAGCTGCTTTGCCTTGAATGCCGAAGCCGCGCCCTCGAGAGCCTCCTCGATTTTAGCGCGAACGTCGTTAGCGAGCTGACCCACAACGGGGCGCTCTTCGGGAGTAAGCTGACCCATTCCGCGAAGAACGGCGGTAAGCTCACCTTTTTTGCCCAGATATTTGATTCTGATCTGTTCGAGGTCTGCGCCCGAGTTAATGGCGCCTATTGCCTCGGTGAGAATGTTTTGTAATTTTTCTCTCATTTCTTTTTCCTTTCGTATTTATGTAGTCTTTTATTTGCAAAATGAAAAAGCACCCCGTCCAAACAGGACGAGGTACGAAAAGCCTCGCGGTACCACCCGTAATTTTAGCTAAAGCTAACACTCTGCCGACCGATAACGGTGTCTGCCGTGTCCCGCTACTTAGTTTCACAAGACCCGCTCCGAAGCGAAAGGCTGAATTTCACACGAACGAACCGATTGCAGCCGAGTCGGTTCTCTCTGGGGATCGCGTTATGAAATCGCAAACTTCATCACAGCGTTTTACAGATAACATTATAACATATTTTTTCGGATATTTCAAGGGGTTTGGCAAAGTTTTTTCAAATAAACCACCCCGATAGCTTCTTTTGATAAATTTTTGTTTACCGCACAATGTTCGCACTATTCGTCGTAGGGGCGATTCACGAATCGCCCGAAAATTAACGTTTTTTAAACGAATTGATGTATGCCTTATATAATTCCGTCGCAATTAATTTGTGCAAACATATTCTACGATGACGGGCGATTCACGAATCGCCCCTACAACACACCAATATAATTTGCTCAAACCAGAAAATCAAGGCGTTTAGCCGTAGATTTTCGGAGTGCGACGGATATGTTTGCGCAAATAAATATCGTGAATGGCGAAGCCGTTTGCCCCCACCGGCGAGGTGGTAAACAATAATTCATCCCCTTTCCATAAGAAAAAGACGCTATTGTTTAGATAGCGTCTTTTGAATTACGTTTTGCTATGTTCGCACCAACTTCAATGCGTGAACGCCGAAGGCTACAAGGCTGTCGCGCCTCCGCGACCGAAGCCTTGAGTCCGCACCGATAGGTGC
>JAZQZL010000055.1:0-22872 GCA_045634005.1 Candidatus Flemingiibacterium sp.
AATTTCCAATCGTGGCATGGTCTTTCAAACAGTAATCAATAGCATATCTCCACATCAAGTCGATAGCCTTTTCCTTGCTTGTTGTACTGATCGTAAAAATAGCACCGATGTCATATTTTTTGAGTTCTCTGATTTGATCAAGATCGGGCATGGCAAGGCAAATCAGTTCTTCGTTTTCAAAAATTCCCATAGGTGTCATTCCTACATTTCCCTTGCCATCAAAGTGGATTTGGATTGCTCTAACATGACAGTCGGCACATCCGCCACTTTGTTTGAACACCTTGACTTGCGGTATATCCTCTGCAGTGAGCAGGCGGATCGACAATCCATCATATTCGGGAACGGAAATAGAATCGTTTGGATAGATCATATCATATCCATAGCGGCAGGTCAAACCGAGCTTGGCTACCTCCGCGTCAAATGCCTCCCATTCTGTATAAACAGATCTGCGAATAGAAAATCGCGGATTTGCGAGCTTGGCAAAAAGCTTCAAATAAGGAAGTGCATCTTCTTCGTTTTCGCATATGAGCATTACGGCAGGCTCTACGGAATTATAATCCGATACATAAATGAAGTGTTCAAGATTTTCGGGATTGCCGAGCGTAAGGATCTCGGACTCTGCAACCGTCATTCCCACAATATCCTCGGCATACTTTAGAGGATTATGGGTAAAGCAAAAGTCAAGGGCAAGGTCAATATCCGACACCTTTAATTCGGGAAAGCTTCGTCTAAAATGGCTGATTGCAATTTTACCGGAAAGATCGTGCCACGTTACCGCCTCATTCGCATACTTTTCACGGTATTCACTCGGTGTAATACTATAAAAGCTTTTGAATGCACGGGTAAAGCTTTCGGGACTTGCATAACCAAAATCAAGAGCAATATCAAGTACGGTCTTTTGCGTTCTGCGAAGTTCAAGTGCGCTTCTCGTGAGCTTGTAGATACGAGAGTATTCTACGGGGCTATATCCCGTATGCTGTCTAAAGATTGCATCAAAGTAGGTGAGTGAGAATCCTGCGTTGTCTGCAATACTCTGTAGCGACAGATTGTCTTTTGGATTCTTTTGTATGAATCCGATGGCTTTGTCAATTAAGTTTTTGTTTTCCATAAAGTCATCTCCTTTCTGTGCCTACATTGTAGCATGCGGATATGGCTGTTGTCCTTGCAGAGATTATGGACTTATTTATTATACCACATATTTTTCGGCGTAGCAATAGAGAAGGCGCACCTGCTTTATCGCAGGTACGCCAAAGGGTGGTTTTTTTCTATACTCTTTACTGTGTTGCGCCAACGTCGTCGCCTTCTTCGCTGCGAACGATCTTGCCGTTTTCAAAGAGGCCCTCGTAAACCCGTCCGCTTGTCCAGGTGTACTTGCCCTCGCCGTTCATCTTGTTTTCCTTGAACGCGCCCTCGTAGGTGTCACCGTTTGCCCAGATGTACTCGCCCTGGCCGTCGCGCATATCCGCCTTGAAGTCGCCTATGTACTTGTCGCCGTTAGCGAAGGTGTATACGCCCGTTCCCTCTTTGAGCTCGTCAACGTACGCGCCCTCGTAGGTGTCGCCGTTTGCCCAGGTGTATTTGCCGTTTCCGTTCTTGAGGTCGTTCTTGAACGAGCCTACGTATACTGAGCCGTCAGCCCATGAATACGTGCCCTGACCGTCCTTTTGGCCGTTCACGAGATTACCCTCGTAAACGTCGCCGTTTGCAAACGTATATTTGCCAAAGCCCGTCATAGCGTCATGGCTGAACGCGCCCTCGTAAACGTCGCCTGATGCAAAGGTCATCTTTCCCTCGCCGTGGCGGTAAAGCCCGTCGAGCGAGCCATCGTAGACGTCGCCGTTGGAGTAAATGACTGTACGAGCGGCCATATCAACCTCGGCGGTAACGCCCGTCGAATAGTGGAGCGTACCCGTTGTGGGATTGCCGTAACTGTCAACGCGACCGAAGTACTTTACTCTGCCGCCGTCCTCGGTATTCATCTTGATATAGCGAATGCCCGAAAAGTACATACCTGCCGCAATAATTGCGAGCACTACCGCCGCAATTATAACCGTGGTAAGCACGATACTAAACGTGCTGCTGCGTTTTTTTGTACGTTTTCCTGTCTGTGTATAATTCATTGTACGTATTTAGCCCCACGTGGGAGCATCCTTTCCACAGAGTTACTTAATACCCGACGTTTACTAAAACAAATTCGTGATATTTGAGAATAGCTGAGAGATGTCGGGAATGATTAAAAATGCAACCATTGCTAAAATCAGAAAAGCAACAATAGCCAAAAGCACGGAAAACACACTCGCTTCCGGTCTGCCGTACACTATTTCTGCGCGGCGCAGACATTCGCTCGGAACGTAGAATTTTATATTTTCTGCGTCGAGTTTTGCCTGCTCCTTATCGGTGTCGAGCGTTGTGCGAACAACGCGTCTTAACGAGCTTGTGCGGCGAAGTGCAAATCTCACGAGTGGGTTACCTGCTCCGATCTCGTCGGCAGTGCACGCGCTCTCGGGCGTATGCGCGTTCTTTTCTATAAGCAAGCGTATAACGCGTCCGAGGACGAGCTTATTATAAAGTGTAGCTCCGATTGCTATGATGAAACCGATAAAAAGTGACCATACGATGATGTTAAGAGTGGTTACGGAGTTGGTTCCAAGCTGTACTCGCTGTCCGAATACGGAGCCGAGATCTCTCCATAGCGTTTCAAAAAATTCCATCAAATACTCCTTTTATCGTGCCGCATACGGCTATTACATATCCTTTTTGATAACGTCACAGCCGAGATACTTACGAAGAACCTCGGGAACAACTACGCTTCCGTCAGCCTGCTGATTCTGCTCAACGATAGCGGGGAGAATTCGGCTGGTTGCAAGGCCGGAGCCGTTGAGAGTGTGTACGAACTCGATCTTGCCCGTGGACTCTCTCTTGAAGCGCATCTGACCGCGGCGAGCCTGATAGTCGCGCGCGTTGGAAACGGAGGAAACCTCCTTGTAGCCGTCCATAGAAGGAATGTGAATTTCGATATCGTAGGTACGTGCCATCGACGCGGAGCAGTCCTCTGCTGCGAGCTTAACGGTGCGGAAATGGAAGCCAAGGCCGGAAACGAGGGCCTCTGCCTTGCCTACAAGCTCTGCAAATGCATCGTCAGAATCCTCGGGCTTCGTGTACTGTACCATTTCAACCTTGTTGAACTGATGTCCGCGTACCATTCCGCGCTCGTCTGCACGGTAGGAGCCTGCCTCGCGGCGGAAGCAAGGCGTGTAGCTGATGTATTTTCTGGGAAGATCAGCCTCGGTGAGTATTTCGTCGCGATGGAGTGCAACAAGAGCGGTTTCCGCAGTGGGAAGCATAAAGCGACGGCGCTCGTCCTCTGCGGTTTCGAGCCAATATACGTCCTCTGCAAATTTCGGGAACTGACCTGCCGTAAGGCCGCATTCGTAGCCGAGCATATGAGGAACGAGCACAAGCTCGTAGCCGTCCTCAATGTGAGTGTTGATAAAGTAGTTGAGAAGCGCCCACTCGAGGCGTGCGCCCATACCGCGGTAGATCCAGAAGCCGTTACCGGACAGCTTTACGCCGCGCTTGTAGTCGATAAGACCGAGATCGGTACAGATATCAACGTGATTTTTCGGCTCGAAATCGAACTTGTGGGGCTCGCCGAAATACTTAAGAGGCTCGTTATTTTCCTTGCCGCCTGCCTTAAGGTCCATATCGGGAAGATTCGGCAGCGAGAGCATAAGGTTGGAGTACTCAATCTCAACAGCCTTGAGCTTTTCGTCGTTTTCCTTGATGATTTCGGAAAGCTCCTTCATCTGTGCGAAGATGGGAGCAACGTCCTTACCCTCTTTTTTGAGCTGAGGGATGGACTTCGATACCTTATTCTGCTCTGCTTTTTTTGCTTCGTTGTCGGAGATCATAGCGCGGCGCTGTGCGTCAAGCTCCAGAATGCGCGCGATTTCCTCTCTTGCGTCCTTACCCTTGTTTGCAAGGCGCTGAATTGCTTCTTCTGTGTTTTCTTTGAGGTATTTGATGTCAAGCATTTTAGTTTCTCCTGATTTTAAACAAATAATTTTTGTGCGGCTTCATCGCCAACAAGCTTCTTTATGAGCTCGGAGAGCTCGTCTGCGTCCTTATATGCAATAGTAATTGCCTTTTTACGGTTAGAATGGGAAATTTTAACACGAGAGCCGAGCGCCTCGCTCATCTTCTTTTCCAGCGATTTGTAATATGCACGCTCAACCGGATTATCCTCGTATTCCTCTACGATTTCCGGCATTGCATTGTATTTTCTTACAAGCTCTTCCACTGCGCGTACCGATAGTTCGCGAAGAACTACCGTATCGGCGAGCTCGGAAATGCGCGACTTGTCGTTAAGTCCAAGCAGCGCACGTGCGTGACCTGCGGAAAGCGACTTGTCCGAAACAAGCTCAAGCACGTCCTCGGGCAAATCGAGCAGACGGAGCGCATTGGTAACTGCGGCGCGGCTCTTGCCAACTTGTGTTGCCACCTGCTCTTGCGTCATACCGTATTCCCCGATCAGCGCCTTGTAGCCCATAGCCTCCTCGATCGGCGAGAGATCCTCGCGCTGAATATTCTCGATTAGTGCATATTCGGCAACTTTTTTGTCGTCTGCCTCAAGCACTACAACGGGTACCTCTGAAAGTCCCGCCATTTTTGCGGCACGCCAACGGCGCTCACCTGCAATTATCTGATAGAAATCCGTTCCAGCACGCTCGCGTACGATGATAGGCTGAATAAGCCCGTTCGCCGCGATTGAATCTGCGAGCTGTGAAAGCGCCTCAGCATCGAACGTTTTACGCGGCTGTCCGCGACGCGGTTCGATCTCGGATATGCGCAGGGTATTTGTCTTTTCGTGGGCGTCGTCGAATGAATTATCGAGGAAGATTGCGTCCATGCCGCGCCCAAGTCCCTTTTTCTTTGCCATATATCCTCCAATAAGTTTATAAAGTGCGTTCTACGATCTCTTTTGCAACGTCTCTGTATGCGACGGCTCCCTTTGAATGCTTATCATAGTATATGATAGGCTCGCCGTAGCTCGGCGCCTCGGAGAGCTTTACGTTGCGCACGATGCTCGTCTTGAAAAGCTTGTCTGCATAGTATTTTTTGAGCTCATCGAGCACTTGAAGCGATAGGTTAAGTCTGCCGTTGAACATCGTTATGAGTATGCCAAGCACCTCAAGCGACGGATTGTAGAGCTTTTTTATCTGTTTTATCGACAGCATAAGCTGTGAAAGTCCCTCAAGCGCGTAAAATTCGCACTGCATAGGGATTATTACGCCGTTTGATGCTGCAAGCGCGTTTATGGAAAGTATGCCGAGCGACGGCGGACAGTCGATGAAGATGTAATCGTAACTATCGACTACGGCTTCGAGAGCGGTTTTTAGCAGTCTCTCTCGGTTTTCGATGTCAATAAGCTCGAATTCTGCTCCTGCGAGCGATATTTGCGACGGGATAACGTGAAGATTCTTGAATCCCGTATCTATTATTGCGTCAGTTGCGGTAGCGTTTCCGATCAGAATGTCGTAAGACGAGATTTTGACCTTCTTGCGCTGTACGCCAACGCCGCTTGTCGCGTTGCCCTGCGGATCGAGATCCACGAGCAAGGTGCGCTTTCCGCGAGCGCCCATAGCTGCAGCGCAGTTGACCGCCGAGGTGGTTTTTCCAACTCCGCCTTTCTGATTCGAAAGTGAAATAATATAAGCCATTTTTGCCTCCGTGTGAACGTTTTGCGAGCAAAACACTACATATTTATATTATATCAACAATCGCAAAAAAAGTCAATGATATTTTGTAAATATATGCGCGCGTAAAAAGAAATATTTGCGCGAATGTTTCACGTGAAACATTCGCGTCCGTTTTACAATGTTTCACGTGAAACATTGTTTGTAATGCGAATAGTGAGCACCGTGACACCGTTTTCCTCGGTTCGCTCGCTTTCTACGGGGATTCCGGCTTGTTTTATAGTGGAAATTGCGCGGTCCACAGAGTTGTAAAACAAGCGAATGTCCTTTAAAACAACGCGTTTTGAGAAGGGTTCGCTGCGTTTTGACGTCTTTTCGCTCATTAGGCGCTCTATATATGCTTCAGTTGCCGCCACGTTTAAATCGTGCGTACAAATGTAGTCTATAATCCTCATGCGCTCGTCCGGCGAAGAAATTCGCAGTAAAGCGCGAGCGTGACGCTCCGAAAGCCCAGACTTCAAGATTTTATGCCTTTCATCGTCGCTTAAACGCAATATTCGCAGCTTGTTTGCTATGTACGGTTGGCTGACTGACAGGCGTTCTGCGACTTCAATTTGGGTCAAACCGTGCAATCTAATGAGAGAAGCGATCGCAGCGGCCTCATCGAAGAAACTCAAATCTTCTCGCTGAATATTTTCTATGATTGATATTTCGGCGCCTTCTAATTCGTCGGCTTCTGCGATTATGCAAGGAATTTCATTCATTTCAAGTAGCTTTGCGGCCTTCAGACGCCGTTCGCCGGCTATTATTTCAAAAAAATCTCTGCTGTTGGCACTTTTGCGCACGGTTATCGGGTTGATTATGCCGTGATTTCGTATGCTGTTGGCGAGGCTTAAAATTGAAGCATCATTAAAACTTTGCCGCGCTTGAGATGTGCTGTGGATTATTCGCTCAACGGCAATCATGTGTATTTTTCTTGAATCCTCTACGCCAGTGAATTTTCCGCCTCTGAATTCAAATGCCTGCCACGGGCGAGCAGACCTATTAAATCGCGTAAAAGAGGCTTCCAACGGCGCATTTTCTTGTGCTTTCACGTCAAATTCTCCTTTTAACATAAACTTGTTGAGAATATAATATCATAGCAGAACACGAAAGTGTGCCGAATAATGACTGTCGGAAAATAAAAGAAACCGACGAAATAATCGTCGGTTTGTCGAGATTTTGGAAAAATCGCGCGAAAATGTGTGATTAAAGAGGCTTTTTCTTGATTTGCGAGTTATTGCGCGGATAGTTTTTTGGCGTTTGCGATACTTTTTTGACAGAAACGATGCAACGCGGATCGCCAATGACATTATCCGTAGCTATTTCGAACTTTTCCGCAGAAATAAGTGCTCCGCCGAGCTTTTCAATAGCTTTTGCTGCCTCTGCAAGCTCGTCGTCAGCGTTTGCTTTCATTGCGACAAAGCTTCCGCCCACTCTAACGTACGGAATACAAAGCTCGCACAGCACGTTGAGCCGCGCAACAGCTCGCGCACAGGAAATATCGAATTTTTCGCGAAAGTCTGGCGAATTTGCGAGCTCTTCCGCGCGTGCGGTTATTGCTGTGATGTTGGTAAGCCCGAGCATTTCTGCGGTTTCGTTGATGTACGCTATCCGCTTTGCGGTACTGTCAAGTGCGGTTATGGTAACGTCAGGACGGGCGACAGCAAGCGGAAGCGAAGGGAATCCCGCGCCGCAGCCAATATCAATGACCGATGCGCCCTGTGGGATATATTTCGAAACCGTAAGCGAGTCGGTATAGTGCTTTAAAACGATCCCGTCAAGGTCTGTGATTGCGGTCAGATTCATATATTCGTTGACTGTCAGCATACGCTCGGTAAGCGCGTAAAGCTTGTCGGGAATAACGTCGGTCGCAAATTCGCCAAGCCCGTTTTTTGTCAGGCCTATAGCTAACTTTTCGGAAAATTCAGACTTGTTTATCATTGTCTGCTACGTCCTTCTTTTGTGATGAAAAATAAATGAGAAGCACAGAAATATCTGCAGGTGAAACGCCTGAAATGCGCGATGCCTGGCCTATATTTGTAGGTTGGAATTTATTTAGCTTCTGCGTTGCCTCGAGGCGTATTCCTTTAACCGTGCTGTAGTCAAACGGTGTCGGAAGGCGCTTTTCTTCAAGCTTGGCTGTGCGCGCAACCTCTGCAAGCTGACGCTTGATGTAGCCGGCGTATTTTATGGTTGTTTCTGCCTGCATCTGTACACGCGGCGGCAGCTCCGGACGCGTGCTGTCAACCGGTGCGAGCTTGCCGTACGACAGCTCCGGACGGCGGAGCAGATCCGCAAGGCGAATGCCCGTGGAGACCGGTGTTGAGCCGGCTTCCTCAAGGATTTGCGCAAGCTCTGCGCTCGGTGGTACAGAGGTGCTCTCAAGGCGCTTAACCTCTTGCTTTATGAGCGTCTGCTCGGCTTCAAATGCCGCAAACCGCTCGTCTGAAATAAGCCCTATGCGTCTGCCTATCGGTGTCAAGCGTTCGGCTGCGTTATCCTGACGAAGAAGGAGTCTGAACTCCGAACGGGAGGTCATAATTCGGTACGGCTCTTTGGTGCCCTTGGTGACGAGATCGTCAATAAGTGTGCCAATATATGAGCTTTGACGGGTCAAGATCATAGGTTCGCGATTGGAAAGCTTAAGGAAAACATTTATTCCCGCAACAAGACCTTGTGCGGCTGCTTCCTCGTATCCGGAGGTGCCGTTGAACTGACCTGCACCGAAAAGTCCCGAAATCGCCTTGAATTCGAGCGTGGGATAGAGCTGCGTGGGATCGATACAGTCGTATTCTATAGCGTATGCCGTACGCATTACCTCGGCTTTCTCAAAGCCCGGAAGAGAGTGCAGCATCTGCATTTGTACCTCCTCGGGAAGCGACGAGGAAAAGCCCTGAATATACATTTCCTTCGTATCGCGCCCCATCGGCTCAACGAATAGCTGATGCCGCTCTTTATCGGCAAATCGCATTACCTTATCCTCAATGCTTGGACAGTATCTCGGTCCTACACCCTCGATAACACCCGAATAAAGCGGCGAGCGGTGCATATTATTTCTGATGATTTCGTGCGTGCTTGCGTTTGTATATACGATATGGCAGGGAAGTTGCTCACGCAAATTCAACTCCTCGCGGTCGGAATCCACCGAAAACGGCTCAACAAGCTCGTCGCCCGGCTGAATTTCGAGCTTCGAATAATCAATGGAGTCGTGGTGAACGCGCGCCGGCGTACCCGTCTTGAAGCGCATCATAACAATGCCCTCGCGCTCAAGATTTGCTGTAAGCTCGTTCGCCGGAAGCATACCGTCTGGGCCGGAGGCGTACGACACCTCGCCGACGATGACCTTGCCGCGCAGAAATGTGCCCGAGCAGATTATCGCTGCCTTGCAATCCCAGCGTGCGCCAAGCTGTGTGACAACAGCCGAAACGCGCTTGCCTCCAGGCGTTTCTTCACACTTGATGTCGGTGACCTCAGCCTGTATGAGGCGAAGATTTTTCGTTTCCTCGATCGTCTGCTTCATTATTCTTTTGTATTCGGCGCGGTCTGCCTGAATTCGCTTTGAATGAACTGCCGCGCCCTTGCCGAGATTTAAAATTCGGCTTTGCAGCATAACCTTGTCCGCGGCACGTCCCATTTCGCCGCCGAGCGCGTCGATCTCATAAACGAGATGACCCTTGCCTGTGCCGCCGATAGACGGATTGCAGGGCATATTTGCGATAGCGTCGAGATTTATTGTGAAAAGGACGGTTGAAAGTCCGAGCCTTGCACATGCAAGGGCGGCTTCAACGCCGGCGTGCCCTGCGCCGATAACGCATACGTCTGCGCTGCCTGCGAGGTATTCGGGGATGTTTGTCATATTTTTGGCTTCCTAATAAATGTAATTATATACAAATAATGTAATGCTATTTGTGGTATTTTCCTCCCGCTGCGATGTTGAACGCACGGTAGATCTGCTCTAAAAGTATTACGCGCATAAGCTGATGAGGAAAGGTCATCTCCGATATGGAAAGTCGCATACGGCAAGTATTTTTAACCTCGTCGGAGAGTCCGTCAGAGCCGCCTATGATAAGGCAAACGTCTGAAAAGCCTTCGTTTGCGATGCTTGTGAGTCTTTCAGAAAATTTTTCGCTCGACAGTTGCTTGCCTTCGACGCAAAGCGCGATGTTGTATGCTCGCGGCGGAAGTGCGGCGAGTATACGCTCGCCCTCTTTTTTGAGCGCTGTGGCTATTTCGGTGGCCGATGGCTTGTCGGAAAGCCGCTCCTCTTTGACGGAGATGTTGTCGACCGTACAGTACGCCGACAGCCTTTTTTCGTACTCCGCCACGGCGTCGGTGAGATATTTTTCTTTTATTGTGCCCACGTGGACGATGTGAACTCGAAGCATACGTTTCCCTCGTAGTTATACTAATTTTGTCGGCTCGCTCGGCGCGGCGACACCTAAATGCACGTCGCAGCCCAGAAGCGCTTCGAGCGATGAATGGTAAGCAAGCTCGGGCAGATTGTTGTCCTGACTGAGATGCGCGAGCAGTATGCGCTTCGTGCCCGATGCCGCAAGATGCGAAACGAATACAGCCGCCGCCTCGTTTGAAAGATGTCCGCGGTCGGACAGAATTCGCCGCTTAAGCTCGTACGGATATGCACCGCAGAGAAGCATGTTTTCGTCGTGATTTGATTCGATAATAACGTTTTCGCAGCCGATAAGCGCGTCGTTCACCTCGTCTGTTACGGTTCCTATATCTGTCGCAACAGCAACCGTATGCTCGTGAGTACCGTCGCTTATAACGTAGCCCACGCTTGCCGCGCTGTCGTGCGGTGTAGCGAACGATCGCACGGTAAGAGCACCGACCTTCTCTGTGTAGAGTATCGGGTGAATAATAGCCGTCGAAGCGGCACTTGCCGTCTTCGACGAGCACAGATATGCGCGCGCCGAAGGCTCGGTTATGTGTATCGGTATACCGTACTTTTTCGCAACGGTTTCGAGCCCTGATACGTGATCGGAATGCTCGTGCGTGACGAATATCGCCTTGATGCGCGATATATCCGCGCCGATGCTGCGAAGCGCATCAGAAAGGCGCTTACAGCTGATGCCTGCATCGATGAGTATCTCATCGTCGCCAAGACGAACGTAGATTGAATTACCCTTGGAGCTTGATGCGAGCGTATATACTGTAAAGACCATATATCATTTGCCTCCGAGAGCAGAGATAGCGCCGAGAAAAAAGTCACCGTAGAAAAGGTATATCACATCGAAAAGTATCGCGAAAAGGAACGGAAGAAGCACGAGCATAAGCTTCTTTGCGACGTCCTTGCGCGCGTTAAGACGGGCGCATATTTCTTCAAGATGCGCAGGATCCTCACCTTCGTCGGCGTGGAGCATTTCAGGGGTGATCTTTTTCGTTGATATGCCGCTGTTAAGGATAAGCACAGCACATAAAAGCACGGCTGTGATTATAAAATACACCGGCATAATTATCGGGATTCCGCTGATTGGCAGGAAGTTTAGCGTAATAAGAGCCTCGTATATGCTAAACGCGAGCGCGGTTGAGAGTACGATGAGGCACAACTGCTTCCAATTGAAGCGGCGTAACTGTGCCTTTACCGGTCCTTCTGCCGCTTTAGAGGAGTTCTTTCTTTTCTTCGTTTTCTTTTGCTTTGCCATTATTCTATACGGATCGCGCCGTAGGGACGGACGCGAAGAACAGTCGTCGCTCCGTCACCGAACGTGTTGTCAAGCGCCTTCTTGAAGTCGGGAACGTCCTCTGTCTTGACGAACGCCTGAATGGTTCCGGCAAAGCCCCCGCCGTGTACGCGCCAAGCTGCCGAATTATTGCGAAGTGTGTTCTCCGCAACGCACAGAGCGAGGGAAATGCCTTGCTCCTTGACGTTTTTGACAGTGTAAACGTTCTGCAGATACTTAAAGCTTGAGTCGCCCGATGCGAGAATTCCCTTGAAGAAGGTGCCGAGGTCGCCTGCTTTCAGCGAATCTGTGAGCATATCTACGCGCTCGTTTTCGTTTATGTAGTGGATAGCACGCATAATTGCACGGTCACCCGCGAATGTGCGAAGCTCCTTTACGTTTGCAAGAATTTCATCGAGGCTCACGTCGCGGAGCACTTTCTTGCCAAAATAAGAAGCGATCTTCTTCATCTCGGCAGGAACGGATGCGTAATCTCTGTTGAGATCGGCGTGATTTCCGCCGGTGTTTACGATACAAAGCTTATATCCTGCCTCGTCGAGATTGAAGGGGAGCTTTTCGATTATCGGCTCGGACGGGTTTTTAAAGTCGATTGCAACGAATCCGCCAACCGCGCAAGCAATCTGGTCCATAAGACCGCAAGGCTTGCCGAAAAATACGTTTTCGCTGTACTGCGCAATTTTTGCAATCTCCGCGTTTTCAACTGTGCCGCCGTTGTAGAAGCCGCTTAAAATGAGTCCAACCATATCCTCGAATGCCGCCGAGGAAGAAAGGCCCGAGCCCTTGAATACGTTCGAGGTCGTGTAAGCGTCGTATCCGCCGACCTTGTGGCCGTACTTTAGAAATCCCGAGCACATACCCGAGATGATAGACTTTGACGTATAGTAAAGCGCCTCGTCAACTGTAGGATCGGTTATGTCCACCTCGTCTATGGGGAAGCCCTCGGACTTTATGCTTATCTTCATATCGTCGCGCGGCGACGCAACGGCGATGATGTCGAGGTTGATGGATGCTGCGAGTACGCGACCGTAGTTGTGGTCGGTGTGATTTCCGGAGATTTCACTTCTTCCGGCAACGGAGAAGAGCGACACCTCGCGCTCCGCGCCGTAAAGGTGTGCAAACTCGTTCACAGCGGCGATATAGCGCTTGTTTTGCGCTTCGATATTTTCCGCGCCGTAAAGTTCAGTGAAGATCTTCGTGTATTTACCGCTCTCAATAGCGGCGATGAGCTGTTTTGTGTTCATAGTAATACCTTTTCTGCGACGGGTTATTTGATAAGTGCTTTTCTCGCAAGATCGAGCGCATTGCTCGCGGAAACGTAGCGCACGTATTCGCGAGTTGCAAGACCTGCGCCAATGTTAAGCTCGCGAACCTCCTCGTAGTCGCCGTGAGAAACGGCAACGTAAACGCGTCCGACGGGCTTTTCGGGTGTGCCACCGGTGGGACCTGCGATACCCGTAGTGGATATTCCGATGTCCGCATCGAAAAGCTTGCGTACGCCGCGAGCCATCTCAATTGCGGTCTGTGCGGAAACAGCGCCGTATTTTTCGAGGGTATCGTGCGATACACCAACGAATTTTTCCTTGATCTTGTTCGCGTATGTGATGATACTGCCGTCGATTACGGAGCTTGAGCCGCTTACGTTGGTAATACGCTTTGCAACATATCCGCCGGTGCAGGACTCTGCGGTCGCAATGGTCTTGCCGTGAGCGATAAGCTCGTTTACGAGCGCTGCCTCGAGCGAGCCCATATCAACACCGTAGATGTGCGGACCTACATCGGTCTTTTTGATTTCTTCGATAGCCTTGTCGCAGAGCACAGCACACTCTTCTTCGGTCTGTCCGGCAGCGGTGACGCGAAGCAGCACCTCTCCGTCCTTCGCGTAAGGAGCGACGGTGGGATTAGTGGACGTGAGCATAAGTTCCTTGAGTACGGTTTCGACGGTGGATTCGCCCATGCCGAAGATGTTTATCGTTTTTGAGAAGAATATACGCTCGGAGAATTTCTTGAGATAGGGAGTTACCTGCTCGTCAAACATCGGCTCACATTCTCTGGGAGGGCCGGGAAGAAGGACAACGACCTTGCCTCTCTCCTCATCCTCGATAGCAAGACCGGGAGCGGTGCCGTAATCGTTTTTGAAGATGATTGCACCCTCTGGCATAAGAGCCTGCTTTTTATTGTTTTCGGTGACGACTACGCCGCGGCTTGCCATACGGCGCATCATTCGCTCAAGACTTTCCTCGTGCATATACATCGATCGACCGAAAAGACCTGCAACGGTTTCCTTGGTGAGATCGTCGTATGTCGGCCCAAGACCGCCGGTTAAGATGACAAGATCACTTCTCGAGAGGGATATCTTGAGAGTTTCCTCAAGTCTTTCGGGGTTGTCGCCGACAACTCCCTGATGATACTGGTTTATGCCGAGAGCGGCGAGCTTTCTTGAGATGTATGCAGCATCGGTGTTAACGATGTCGCCGAGCAGAAGCTCTGTGCCTACGGAAAGAATTTCAGCCGAGGTTATCTTTATCATATTCGTTCTCCTTCGTAATAGGGCGATTACGCGGCCTTCCTATTAGAGAAAAGCCGCGTTTGCCCGTGAAATATTCAGATGATTATTTGCCCTCGTAGAGTGGATACTTTTCGCAGAGCTTGGTAACCTCTGCACGAATGTAGTCTGCGGAGTTTTCGAAATCGGTTGCTGCGAGCTTGATGAGATGTGCGATGGTGCGCATATCGTCTTCCTTGAGACCGCGCGAGGTAACTGCTGGAGTACCGATGCGAACGCCACTCGTAACGAACGGCGACTCGGGGTCGTTGGGGATAGCGTTCTTGTTGACGGTGATATAAACCTCGTCGAGCTGCTTTTCGAGTTGCTTGCCGGTGATGTTCATCGAACGAAGGTCAACGAGCATAAGGTGGTTGTCAGTACCGCCGGAAACGAGATCGAAGCCTTCTGCAACGAGTGCCTCTGCGAGTGCGTTAGCGTTCTTGATGATCTGCTCCTGATATGCCTTGAACTCGGGCTTGAGTGCTTCGCCGAAGCAGATAGCCTTCGATGCGATAACGTGCATAAGAGGACCGCCCTGAGTGCCGGGGAATATAGCCTTGTTGATAGCCTTTGCAAGCTCTTCACGGCAGAGGATCATACCGCCGCGGGGACCGCGAAGGGTCTTGTGAGTAGTGGTAGTAACGACGTCAGCGTACGGTACGGGGCTCGGATGAAGTCCTGCAGCAACAAGACCTGCGATGTGAGCCATATCTACCATCAGGTATGCGCCAACGCTCTTTGCGATCTCGGAAAGACGCTTGAAATCTATGATTCTCGGATAAGCGGATGCGCCTGCTACGATAAGCTTCGGCTTGTTCTCCTTTGCAAGGAACTCAACCTTGTCGTAGTCGATACGACCGTCGTCCTCTACGCCGTAGGGAACGAAGTTGTAAAGAAGGCCGGAGATGTTTACAGGGCTTCCGTGGGTGAGGTGACCGCCGTGTGCGAGGTTCATACCCATAACGGTGTCGCCGGGCTGAAGAAGTGCGATATAAACTGCGGTGTTAGCCTGTGCGCCGGAATGAGGCTGTACGTTAGCGTGCTCTGCGCCGAAAAGCTTGCACGCACGCTCGATAGCGATATTCTCGGCAACGTCAACACATTCGCAACCGCCGTAGTAACGCTTTGCGGGATAACCCTCGGCGTACTTGTTGGTAAGAACGGTGCCCATAGCCGCCATAACGGCAGGAGAAACTACGTTCTCCGAAGCGATAAGCTCAAGACCTCTCTGCTGACGCGCATATTTCTTTTCGATAGCCGCGGCTACGTCGGGGTCGTATTCGGTGATGAAATTCATATTTTCCTTAATCATTTTTGTTCTCCTTATGAGTTTTATTTCGTATTTACTTACTAAATACACTTTAACTTATATTATACATTATAATCAGCAAAAATACAATACCTATTTTGTAAATATTAAATCAAGATAACACCGTTTTTTGGGCAAAACGCGAGGTGATGCGCGACAAAATTTCAAAATCAGATGTGTGTGGGCGACAAGTACGACAAAAAAATCAAAATTTTTTGTCGAAAGTGTAAAAAAACGTCGTTTTGAAGAAAAATGCGCTGTGAGGTATTGACAGAAACCACAAAATTATGGTATCATATTAATGGCACATTGGCGAAATTTGCGATATCGATCGCTTTCGACGCTTTTTATTAGCTCGGAGCGCTCTTTTTCGTTGTCGCCGTGATGCAAAATAACGACGTCGCGATAGGCGGCGCCGTACGGAGGGCATAACGACGGTTAAGATCACACTAATAACTTCGTGCAAGGGCGGAGTCGGCAAATCGACCGTTGCGGCAAACCTTGCGATGGCTTTGGCAAGTCGCGGAAAAAAGGTGTTGCTTTGCGACTGCGACTTCGATATGCGGTGTCTTGACCTTATGCTCGGAGTTGAGAATGAAATAATGTACGACCTCTACGACGCTGCCAAGGGGCGCGTTGGACTTGAGAGGGTTGTGCTTGTTGACGACAGATGTAAAAATCTCTGGTTTGCACCTGCTCCTTATAAGGGCGGGCGAGATATAACGGCAGATGAATTTGCCGGTATAATAAAGGACGCTATGTCGATAGAGGCGTTTGACAATATTATTCTTGATACTCCCGGATCGCTTGGAGTACCTGCGGTACTCGATTCGGGCGTCGCGGACAGCGCGATAATCGTCGCGTCGCATCAGCCGTCAAGCATACGCGCGGCGGGGCAGACGGGCGAATATCTTGAAAAATGCCGTATACTTGACCAGCGCCTGCTTATAAACAGCTTTGATTTCGCGGCGGCGCTTGCGGGTAATCGCCCTGGAATAAACGAGATCATCGACAAATCGTATATACAGCTTTGCGGAATAGTTCCGTACGAGCGCGAGCTTATGATCGGAGCGGAAACAGGACGGCTTGCGTGTCAGATAAAAAATTCCAACGCGAGTGTGGCGTTTGACAACGTGGCAAGTCGCCTGTCGGGTATGTACGTGCCGCTGTTTCACGGCTTTGGCGGCGGCAGAGTCAAGGGACAGATAAAACGGCTTCTCGACAGAGTCTGACCGACAATTCGGATATATCAACGAAAGGAAAAGATAAATGGAAATAGCTATTATTGCAGATGATAAGAAGAAAGAATTGATGACGCAGTTTTGTATTGCATACTGCGGTATTTTGTGCAAGCATAATCTGTGCGCAACAGGCATCACGGGAAAATATATATCCGAAGCAACCGGACTCAACATCGAGCGTCTGCTCTCCGGCTCGCAGGGCGGTACACAGCAGATAACCTCGCGCCTTGCATATAACGAGATCGACCTGCTCATTTACTTCCGCGACACGGGCAAGGATATGGGCTTCAACGAGGAGGAGCAGAACCTTCTTCGTATGTGCGACGTTTATAACGTCCCCGTTGCTACCAATATTGCGACGGCAGAGGTGCTCGTCTGTGCACTTGATAACGGCGGACTCGATTGGCGAGAGATTGTAAACCCGAAGTCGGAATACAACCGCAGAGCAAGATAAAACGGCAAAAACATAGGGCTGTCCACGTGTGTGGACAGCCCTTTTTCGTTTGTACTCTTATTTTGATAGATATTCGTCTATCGCCTTTGCCGCAACCTTTCCCGCACCCATCGCGGAAATGACTGTTGCTGCGCCCGTAACAGCGTCGCCGCCTGCGAAAACGCCCTTTTTGGTGGTTGCACCTGTCGTTTCCTCGACGACGATACCGCCGCGGCGGTTGACCTCAAGACCTTGGGTGGTCGACTTTATAAGCGGATTTGGTGACGTGCCTATCGACATTACGACCGTGTCGACGGCAATTGTGAATTCGCTTCCGTCTATCGGTACAGGTGAACGTCTGCCGCGCTCGTCCGGCTCCCCAAGCTCCATTTTTACGCATTTTATGCCGACGACGGAGCCGTTTTTCGAATCGCGCTTGTCGGCGTCGTTTTTGTATCCGAGGATCTCGACGGGATTTGTCAGAAGCATAAACTCGATGCCTTCCTCAAGCGCGTGCTCGACCTCCTCGCGGCGAGCGGGGAGCTCATCCATCGAGCGGCGGTACACGATATAAACTTTATTTGCACCAAGGCGGAGCGCGGTTCTTGCCGCGTCCATTGCGACGTTACCGCCGCCGACTACGGCGACCGTGCCGCCCTTTTCAATAGGTGTCGCCGCTCCGGGCAGATACGCCTTCATAAGATTGCTTCGGGTAAGATATTCGTTTGCCGAATAAACGCCGCGAAGGTTCTCACCGGGAATATTCATAAAGCTCGGAAGACCCGCGCCCGAGCCGATAAATACCGCCTCGTAGCCCATATCGAATAGCTCGTCAACGGTAAGCGTTTTGCCGATTACCACGTTCGTCTGAACGTCAACGCCAAGCGCCTTTAAATTGTCAACCTCTTTTTTTACTATAGTCTTGGGCAGTCTGAATTCGGGAATGCCGTAAACGAGCACGCCTCCTGCGGTGTGAAGTGCCTCAAAGACGGTCACAGCGTAACCCTTTTTGGCGAGATCTCCCGCACACGTAAGTCCTGACGGACCTGCGCCGATAACGGCTACCTTGTGCCCGTTTGGCACGGGCTTTTGGGTAGGCGTGCCGGAGTGAGCGTTGTGCCAATCGGCGACGAAGCGCTCAAGGCGTCCGATACCGACGGGCTCACCCTTTACACCGCGTACGCATTTTGCCTCGCACTGTGTTTCCTGCGGACAAACGCGTCCGCATACGGCAGGGAGTGACGACGTTCTCGCGATGACCTGATACGCGCCCTCGAAGTCGCCTTCCTTTATCTTACCGATGAACTCGGGAATGTGTATGTTAACGGGACAACCCGACACGCAGGGCATATTTTTGCAGTTAAGGCACCGCGTTGCTTCATCAAGCGCACTTGCCTCGTCATAGCCGAGCGCCACCTCGTCAAAGTTTCGCGCGCGGACATCGGGCGCCTGTGACGGCATCGGATTTTTCTTGGGGTTCATATTAACTGACATTGTGCGGTTCCTTTCGCATTAAGCCTTGTTAAAGAGATTGCAGGCGTCCTCGTATGCGTGGCGCTCAAAGTCACGGAACGCGGTACCGCGCGCCATCGCGGAGTCGAAGTCCACCTCGTACCCGTTAAAATCGGGTCCGTCCACGCACGCAAATTTCGTCTTGCCGCCGACGATGAGTCTACATCCGCCGCACATTCCCGTGCCGTCTATCATAATGGGGTTCATAGACACGGTGCAGGGAATGCCTGTCGGACGGGTTGCTTCGACGACGAATTTCATCATAACGAGCGGACCGATAGCGATAACCTCATCAAAGCGTTCGCCTGCGGCAAACATTTCGCCGAGCGGTATGCAGACGTTGCCCTCGCGACCGTACGAGCCGTCGTCGGTCATAATAATGAGCCTGTCGGATACGGCCTTGAATTTATCCTCTAAAATGACAAGCTCCTTTGAGCGAAATCCTACGACGGACGTTACCTCACAGCCCATAGCGTGAAGCGCCTTTGCAATCGGCAGAGCTATCGCCGAACCAACGCCGCCACCGACGACGCAGACCTTTTTTAGACCCAAAAGGTCGGTTGCCTTGCCGAGCGGTCCAACGAAATCGGGTAGACAGTCGCCTATCTGTTTTTGGTTTAGCTTTGCGGTTGTTGCGCCGACTATCTGAAATATTATCGTGACCGTACCCGCCTCGCGGTCGTAGTCCGCGATAGTGAGCGGAATGCGCTCGCCGTCCTCATCTGCGCGAAGGATTATAAACTGTCCTGCCGCAGCCTTTTTAGCGACCAGGGGGGCCTCGACGGTCATCATCGTGACGGCGCTGTTAAGGCTTTTTTTATCGACTACCTTATACATCGAAAAACTCCTCGTATATCGTATGGCGCAGAGCGCCGATCGGTAAGTTACTTTATCATACTAAACATTATATCATACTATAAGGCACAAATGCAAGATGCTGATCACAAAAACTCTCGGTTTTCTAAAAAAAAAACGCCTCCGGCGCACTAATTTTTGCCCGTATTCACGCCGTTTTTCCATTTTACCGCACCGTACGCCGTATATCGCATTATTCGCCACGAATTTACATACATAATGCGACAGGCATATTCGCACCGCTCGTGTATAATTATGGCAAAACAGAAACAAGGACGGTAAAAAATATGGCACTTCAAAAAATACTGCGTGACGGACTTGCAAGACTTCTTGCTAAGCAGAGAGATGAAAATACGGACGAGGGCGTGGACCTGTCAAGGCTTGACGTAATACATATTGTAAAGGGAGTTGGCACGGCGGCGCTGTCGTTTGTGCTCGGCTCGTCGGGTGCGGTGTTCTCGAGCTATCCGTTTGGCATAGGATTTCTTGCCGTGACGGACAGATTTCTGCCGTACAGCTACCTTGGGCTTATCGCCTCGTCGCTTGTGTGCCGAGGGTATTCTCTCGCAAGTGCGGTGGTGTATACGGTCGTACTTATGCTCCGCTGGGCACTAGGACGATTACAGGAGGAGCCGAAGCAAGGTACGAGGAAATCAGGCCCTTACGCAAAGCTAAGCACGATTTTTCGCGGCGGCGCCCAAAGAGGGCTGTTCGCAGAGCCAATAATTATGCGCGTCGCGGTATCAGCCTTTGCCGCGCTTGTTTTCGGCTTGTACCGACTTATAGCCGGCGGATTTTTATATTACGATTTGTTCGGCTTGCTTTCGGGCTTTCTGATAAGTCCGCTTCTGACACTAGTGCTTGCACCGATGTTTGTCCGCGATGATCGGTTTGAGCGCTTTATGGAGCTGTCTGCGGCGGCACTTATGTTCGCTACTGTATATTCCTTGCGCGACGTAAGCCTGCTCGGTTTTTCGCCGGCGTTTATCAGCGCGCTTTTCGTAACGCTTTGGGCGGCATCACAGGTGGGCGCACTGCGAGCCACTACTGTTGGACTGGTTGCAGGCCTTGCGTGCGGCGGGCTTAATCCCATTGGCTCGTCGTATGAGATCGCCTATTCTCTCGGTGCGGCACCGTGCATTATGGCGTGCGTGGGGCTTGTGGCTGGAGCGGTGTGGCGGCTTTCGCGTACGGCGGCGATCATATCCGCAAGCGTTATCGGCGTAACGCTCGGGCTTGTGCTTGACGGGTATGCGATATTGCCTCGGCTCTTGCCCGACGTAGTAGGCGCGGCGGCGATTTTTATGCCATTCTCACATCTTGGACTTTTGCCGAAAATACCGGTTTTCTTGCAACACGATGATGACAGAAGTATTGAGGACATAATGATAACAAAACAGAAGCAAAGCGATACGGCAGAGCGTATGGGCTCGCTATCGGAGGCGTTTTCGCACCTGTCGGATACGATGTACGCGCTCTCTGACCGTATGCGCCGACCGGGCGTGGTTGACTTAAAGCAGGTGTCCGATAAGGTGTTCGACTCGTTTTGCTCAAAGTGCTCGATGTCAAAGCACTGTCTTGAGCGGGAGCTTGTGACGACACTTGATGCGCAGAGCAAGCTTACGGCGGCGCTTTACAAAAATGGGCGTGTGAATATCGACGATGTGCCGCCGTTTTTGCAGCAACGGTGCTTTAACATTACCGCGGTGCTCGACGAGCTTAACGGCGCTACTGCGAAGCTGATTGAACGGCTATATAAAAACGACAAGACCGAGGCGTTTGCGCTTGATTACGAGGCGATGTCGAAGTTGCTCGCCGAGCAGATAGGCGCTAACGATGCAGAATACAAGGTTGATGCGGATATGACCGCTGCGCTTAAGCGCACGCTGAAATATATGAACGTCAGTGCGCCGAGAGTCGTTTGCTACGGCTCGCGAAAAAAGCAGATATTCATAGGCGGACTTGATCTTGGACGTATGAGAATAGGCGCGGCTGACATACGGAGCTCGATTGAAAATACAGTCGGTACGCGCCTTGAAGCGCCGCGCTTCAGCATTGATGAGGATGACGTTACTATGACGCTCACCTCTTGCCGAAGGTTTAAAACACAAACGGCAAAGGCGACCAACGTAAAGGTGTCGGAGAATGCCAACGGTGACAGCACGGCTGTGTTTGAAAGCCGCGAGGACTACGCTTACTCGCTTATATGCGACGGAATGGGAAGCGGCCGGGAGGCGGCGATAACCTCGAAATTATGCGCAGTATTTATCGAACGGATGCTGACGGGCGGAAACGGCACCGCGCTTACACTTGAGATGCTCAACGGGTTTATACGAACGCGCGGTATCGAGTGCTCCGCAACGGTCGACCTTGCAGAAATTGACCTTATAACGGGTGAGGCGTGCTTCATAAAAAGCGGTGCGGCACCGTCGTTCGTTTTGCGCGGCGGGAATCTTTATAAGCTTGAATCAAAAACAGTGCCGCTAGGCATACTGCGCGAGCTTGATGCGGAGCAGATAAAGTTCGACCTTGCCGACGGGGACGTGATAATTATGTTAAGCGACGGCGTGGCGCAGTCGCTCGAGGACGGCATTTGGCTTGCAAATCTCTTGACCTACGAATGGGAGGACGACCTTGATAGAATGGCTGAAAAGATACTCGACAACGCCGTTTTCGCCAACAATCGAAGCGACGATATGACAGTGAGCATAGTCCGCGTGGTAGAAGCCGAGCAGGAGTAGGCGTACAATCACAGAAACAAAACACGCGTACCTTTTCGAGCCGCATATTTGCATAATTTTGCAGTATTTCCATAAGGATTGTCGGCATACGCGACGACGCAGTCGCACAAATCGACCATATAATGATTGCGCTTGACTGTGGCAAAGCGAGGCATCACTTTTGTCATTTCTTCGGGAAAAACGGACGGCATATCGGGCACGGCTTTATCCGGCGAGGTCAAAACGACGGCAAACCTAATATGAGGATATGCGTTTTTCAGACTCTTTAGGGCTTTGTGAACAAGCGCGTCAAATTTTCCGTTGTGCCCTACGTAAAAATCGTAAGCACCATTTTCAATAAGGGTTTCAATGGTTGAATATAGGCTGGGATAAACTGAGTCGGGCGTATTGCGATTGCCGATAAAAGTTACTTTCATAAAAATACCTCTCCAAAACGTGATTTGATAATGGTGGACCTGTATCAGTCCCATTATATCACGAAACCACGATAAAATAAAGTATCCGAACCGAATTTGGTCCAATTTTGAGAGGATATTTTATGAGTGAACAGAAAATAAAGCAAGATGAAATAAAAATCGGAGCCAATATACGCCGTGTGCGCCTTTCGCGCGGCATCGGGCAGACACAGCTTGTGTGTATGCTTCAGCTCGCGGGTGAGGAAATGACGCGTGAAACGCTCGTAAAGATCGAACGCGGTGTTCAGCATATCCGTGCCACACAGCTCCGTGCGATTCGTGATGCGCTCGAAACTACGTATGACGAGTTGCTTGGGTAGTCTATTGCTTGACAATTCCTGACG
>JAZQZL010000056.1:0-43661 GCA_045634005.1 Candidatus Flemingiibacterium sp.
CATAATGAATCTGTCGGGATTCTTAAGCTTAACCTGGGTAGGAGCCCAAAGAAGGTCAACGTAAATAACGAAGGAAACCTTCGTGTCAAGACCTGCCACAGTGAGTGCCTCGTCAAGATCGTTGAGAAGCATCATATACCAGTCAGCCGGACGCATCTTCTTGCAGTCCTCGCACTCGCACCAGTTGTTCATACCGTCTGCGAGAATAAAGCGTATGAAGGTAACGCTCGGGTTGTTGCGGCAGTATTCAACCGCCCACTTAACGATCTTGTCGCGAACGGACTTCTTCGAGTAGCAGAGCTGAGTGAATCCGATGTTGCCGCTGTTACCGTCGATGCCTACCTGAGCACCGAAAACGCCGCGCTTACCGTTTATAAGCGCCATATCCTCTACCATTTCGGGCGGAAGCGTGTAGTTTCTCTTGTCGTAAATATCGTACGGATAAAGGAGCCAGCCGTGACCTACAGCGAGATGACCGAGCGAGCGCTTGTCTATCTCCTCATCGATACGGGTGCTCGAATGAGTGATGGAGTCAAACTCGATCTCTTCTGCCTCGCGGAATGGATTGTATCTGTGACCGTACCAGCAGCGGTAGAAGGATGCGGGCGAGAGGTGCTGTGTGTAGTACGCGTTCATACCAACCTTGGGGATCCAGTTGATCATGTTGTAAATGTGCTCGTACATCGAAGCGCCCTCGATAGCAATAACGCGGTAGCGGCGCGAAGGAGTTTCGCGAACGCTTACGTTAAGCGCAGCCTTGTCGAGCTTCTTTGCGGGAATGATTTCGCCGTCGTCACCGGGACGGATCCATCTGCAGCCAAGCTCGCGAAGGAAGCGGTATGCCGCGATGAGCACTGCTCTCTCGGATGCGCCCGAGATAACGCCTGCGCCGTCCTTTACATCGATGAGGATCTCGTCGTCAAGCTTATTGTACTCAACCATAGGGGTAAGGCCAAGCCAGAGCACGTTCGTGATCGAAGCATCGTACTTATCGTAGGTACGCTGGTCAACAAGAAGAGTCTTGTCCATCATTTTGAGGTAACGCGCAAGCTCGTCAGCAGCGAAGTTTAGCGTCTGGTGAGTGCCGATCTTGGCAATAGTGATAGTGGTCATGCTTATATCTCCTTAAAATTATTTTTATATTTTAGAAATCCACTTCGGTAGTGGGCTTGTTAGCGAATACGCGCTTGATCCAACGCTGATAAACCTCGTCGAAATAGAAATTGTCGAGCACGGTGTGCGTTTCATCCTCGAGCGCAAAATGGTATGCGGTGAATGCTCTTGTCTGCGCATCGATCTTAGCCCCGTCGCCGTGAGCATAACAGCGTACAAGCTCCGCGTACATCTTGCAGTATGTCGAGTGGTACGACAGGTACTTCCACTGTGCGCTCTTATCGCGGTTCGGATAGATGTACTTCGTTTCAAACTCATTCACGAGCGCGTCGATAGCATCCATACGCTCAATGCAGTTATGATGCGCCTCAACGTGGTCGTTTCTCATAAACGAAGAGTCAAACAGCTCCGATATCCTCGCAAGATATGCTTCAACAGCAGAACCCTCCGCCCCGAACGCAGATGCGTAATAGTCGCGCGAAACATCCTCGAACTTTGAGTTCTTGTCCCAAAGGCCTGCCGCCATAGCGTACATCGGAAGTCCCGTCGGGAACGTCGCTCGGTGCTCCTGACAGCTTATGTAGCCCTCAAGTCCAAGCTTTTCAAGTCCCGTCACGTCAAGGTGAAGAATCCTTGCACAGGTCGTATAGCCGGGATCAAGATAGTGGTCCCACATCATCTGATAGTCGAATAGCAGACTCTTGCAATCCGGTGCAGTCTTTTTCCATGCGTTGTAGTGTGCAACGAGCGACTCGACGTCGCGCGGCAATGTAAGCTTGTTGCGAACGTACGGCGGAATCTCTATACTGTCGGGATCGCACCTCATATCGTAGAGCGGACGTGAGTAGGTGCGGCTCGACGGGCAGAACTCAAGAATAAATCGGTCCGGATTCTTAAGCTTAACCTTTTCGGGCGCCCATAAAAGATCGACGTAAAGCGATGCAAGTATCTTTGTATCAAGCCCTGCCGCTGTAAACTTCTCGTCCATTTCGTTGAGAATGGTGACGTACCACTCGGATGCGGAGTATTTGCTGCACTCCTCACACTCGCAGTAGTTGTTGATACCGTCTGCAAGAGTGAAAGACAGTATCGTAAGCACAGGAGTGTTCTTGCAATATTCAACCGCGAAATCGGTGATCACGTCGCGAACATCTTTACGCGAATAGCAAAGCTGGGTAAAGTTAAGGGTGTTATTAAAGAGAGTTCTCTCGCCGTTAATATGTGCGAAGCACTTCTTGTAGTCCTCGGTGAGCTTCGGGTCGTTTATATCGCGGACGTAGCTTTCTTTAATTCCGAACGGACGCGTTGTGAAGCAGTGACCTACTCCGATGTAGATCATCGAACGCTTCATAGCTTCTTCGTCGAAGCGGGTCTTGGAGGCGAGCACCTCGTCGAACGTGGGCATCTGCTCTTGTGACTTAAAGGGATTGTATTTGTGCATTCTCCAGAGTCTGAAGTTTCCAAGCGGAGCGAAGAACTGCATAAGGTATGTATTCATACCGACCTTCGGCAGCCAATCGAGCATACTGAAGAAGTGCTCGTACATAGTCGCACCCTCGGAGCAGACCGAACGGTAGCGGGTTGACGGCGTTTCGTGAACGTTCGCGCTCAACGCCGCGCGCTCGAGCATCTTTTCGGGAATGATCTCGCCGTCAGCTCCGGGACGGATCCACCTGCATCCAAGCTCTCGAAGGAAGCGGTAAACCGCAATAAGCACCGCACGCTCGTTTGCGCCGGTGATAACACCCTCTCCGTTCTTTACGTCAATACGCACCTCGTCGTCATACTTTTGGCTTGCAACGAGCGGAGTGAGTCCGACCCAGATGACGTTTTTTACGTTCGCGTCGTATTTGTCGTATGTACGCTGATCGATGAGCAGACGCTTATCCATCATTTTGAGGTAGCGTGCAAGCTCGTCAGTCGCATAGCTTACCGTCTTATGTGCGCCGATTTTCGCAAGTGTGATAGTAGTCATAGCGATAACTCCCGTAAAGAATTTTGTATTTTAGAAATCCACCTCGACGGGCTTATTTGCAAATACACGCTTGATCCAACGCTGATAAACCTCATCGAAATAAGAGTTGTCGAGCACGGTGTGAACTTCAGGCTCAATGCTGAAGTGATACTCTGTGAGTGCCTTTGTCTGCTCCTCTATACCAGCCTCATCTTCCTTGGCATAGCGGCGGACAAGCTCGGCGTACATCTTTGCATAGGTCGCATGATACCAAAGGTACTTCCACGATTCATTAACGTCCTTTTTCGGCTCAATATGCGATGTCTTAAATCCGTCAATCAGAGCGTCGATGCCGTCCATACGCTCAAGCACGTTGTTGTGTGCCTCTACATGGTCGTTACGCATAAATGCAGGATCAAACAGCTCGGACATCTTTGCAAGGTACGCCTCAACAGCGGGACCGTCCTCGCCGAATGCCGCCGCGTAATAGTCACGCGAAACATCCTCGAACTTCGAATCCTTATTCCACATAGCGTCAGCCATAGCGTACATAGGAAGTCCCGTCGGGAATGCCGCACGGTGCTCCTGACAGCTTATAAAGCCGATAAAGGGATACTTGTCAAGTCCCGTAACGTCCTGGTGAAGTATCTTCGCGCAGGAGGTATAACCGGGATCAAGATAGTGGTCCCACATTAAATGGTACTCGAATATCGTGCACTCGCACGGTACAACCTTCTTCCACGCTCTGAAGAATGCCATGATCGTTTCAACGTCACGCGGAAGCGTGAGCTTGTTGCGTACGTACGGCGGCAATTCTATCGTAGCGGGATCCACCTTCATATCGTAAAGCGGACGCGAATAGGTACGGCTCGAGGGTGAAAGGTTCATAATAAAGCGCGAGGGATTCTTAAGTCTGACCTTTTCCGGCGGCCAAAGAGTATCAACGTAAAGCGAGAAGCCAACGATAGTGTCAAGACCCTCTGCGGCAAGCTTTTCGTCAAGCTCGTTAAGTATAGTCATAAGCCAATCCGCAGGGCGCATCTTCTGGCACTCCTCGCACTCGCAGTGGTTGTTCATACCGTCCGCAAGTCCGAAACGCAGAACCGATACGTTCGGATGCTTTTTAACGTACTCTACCGCACCGTCTGTCATGACGTCACGCACTTCTTTTCTGGAATAGCAAAGATTTGTGAAATGAAGCAGATTATTGAATATCTCGCGCTTACCGTCAATAAGAGCGAAGCACTCTCTATATTCGGGAGTGATACGGGGATCATTAGGGTCGGTTATCGTGTTAACGTTAATACCGAACGGGAACATAGTCCAACCGTGACCGGGATTGAAAAGCTCAAGTGAGCGCTTATCGATTTCCTCCTCAAGGCGCAGACGTGAGCCGTAAGCCTCCTCGAAGCTGATAAGCCTCTCCGCCTCGCGGTGCGGATTAAACGGATGTCTGTACCAGCGGTTGTAGTTACTCATGGTTGCGAGGAACTGCATATAGTATGCGTTGAGTCCAACCTTGGGTATCCAATTGACCATATTGTAAAAGTGCTCATAAATTGTTGCGCCCTCGGAGCATATAGAGCGGTATCTGAGCGAGGGTGTTTCATTCACACTTACGGTAAGTGCCGCCTTGTCAAGCGTCTTCTTCGGGATGATCTCACCGTCATCGCCGGGACGGATCCATCTGCAGCCAAGCTCGCGTAAGAAGCGGTATGCGGCTATAAGCACCGCACGCTCGTTAGCGCCGGTAATGATTCCGCCCGCATTTGTTACGTCGATCTTTATCTCATCTACAAGCTTACGGTATTCCAGCTCCCCGTTTAAGCCGATCCATATAGCATCGGTTATCTCGGGATCGTATTCATCAAACAGACGCTGGTCTATAATCAGACGTCTGTCAATGAGCTTTAAGTAACGTGCAAGCTCGTCCACAGCGAAGCTTACCGTCTTATGGGTGCCGATTTTCGCAAGTGTGATTGTTGTCATAGTAGTTTCTCCTCAAATTTTCACATAGGCGTTCGCTTTAATATTATATATATATAATATTAAAAGCTCACCTAATTGTAACAATTACCACCGCGTTTGTCAATAGTTTCAGGGAAAGTTTCAGAAAAGAAATTTTAGTACAAAAAACGTCGGTAAAAAGTGGGCATTCTAACGTTTCAAAAGTAAATTTTTTATTAATTTTTACTCCGGATAAAAGTTAACATATAGTCTATTGCTTTTTTGTCGATTTTACTGTAAAATAGTGATATGCGAAAAAACAGTAAGGAGTATTTTACATATGAAAAAGTACAAGCTTATCGCCCTCGCGGCGGCATTCTCTCTCGCTCTAACCGCTACGCCTATGATGGTGCGCGGTGATGAGGCAGCTTTTGACAGCGCAAACGATCCACTCATTTCCCTTTCCTATATTGAAAAGGTTCTCACTCCCAAATATGAAGAAAAGATCGCGGAGCTGACTAAAAAATACGAAGCTGCAAACGAGATCATAACAATGATGCAGTCGGCGCTTGCCGGTGCCGAGACCAAAATAAGCGAGCTTGAAGGCAAAATCGCGAACGGCGGCGCAACGTCCGACACCGCATCGTCCGGCTATGAGGTCGTATACGTTAAGAAGGGCGCGAAGCTTCTCGCTAAAACTCCCTGCGAGATCATTCTGCGTACGGGAAGCGCTATCATCGTTTCCATCACCGCGAACGGCCTTAACGATATCACGAACGGCGACGAGCTGCTCAATGCAACTGCTGTTCCCCTTTACCACTGTCTTTTAGTTCCGCGAGGAAACGACGGACGCGGTATCGAGATAACCTCGACCGATGCGTACGTTATGGTGAGAGGAGAATACGAAATTGTCGAATAAGCAAAAAAAGCGCGATAAAATGCGCCGCATCGTCGCTATTTTAATGGTGGTGTTTTTGCTTGTTTCGGTGTTTGCCTCTGTGATTTTCTACCTCGTTACACCCGTATTCGCCGCAGAGTCGGAGGATACGACTGAATATACCGAAACAGACGATACCGACGAGCCCGAGGATACCGACGAGCCCGAGGACACCGACGAACCGGACGATACCGACGAACCGGAGGATACCGACGAACCGGAGGACACCGACGAGCCCGAGGATACCAACGAGCCCGATCCATCACTTTGGCCTGAATTTGACTATAATATAGATGTTCCCTCGCTTCCCGAGCCGGAAGAGATTGAGGACAAGCTCATCCGCGTCGGACTTATGTACGGCACGAGCGTAACGGTCGGCTTCGAGGTTGACACGACGTACGGCTTCTATATAAATAAGGTAAACCGCACGGGCGACCTTACGAGTGAGCCCATCTGGGATATTGACCTCACCAAGGTTTCCTGCACGGTTGACCACAACCTCGCAAAGTCGGGTATGACCTACTCCAAAACGTCTTACGCTTCGTCAACGGTTATCGGTGGCTACCATATCGAGCTTGGCGAGAATCTCACCCGTGAGGACGTTATCGTTATAGAAAACGCTATCGGGGACACCCTCGATGAGCTTGATATGTACGTTATTCCCGCATACATAAACGGCGCGTTTTGCGTGCGTATGGGTAACTTCCCTTCCGCCGAGCTTGCACAGCTTGCTGCAAACGAGCTTTCAAAAACGTTTGGCGGGCTTCCACTTACAGTTGCAGCTCCTACGAGCACGGCGGTATCGCTAGTCGATCCGCTTACCGATAAGATTTTGTTCGAGTACGACTGCGGCGACGTGACCGCACTCGGTCTTACTCCAAAGTCATCGCCCACCAGCGAAAAGGCATACCTCGTAACTCCCGCAAAAAAGCTCTACGACGGCACGTTTATGTTCCGCAGATACATCTCAGGCAGCACCGACGGCGTATCGCTTACCGATATCATCGAGCTTGAGGAGTACATTGAGGGCGTTATTCCCTACGAGATAAGCTCCGCGTGGCCGGCAGAGTCGCTCAGAGCATTCGCCATAATGGTCCGCTCCTTTACTCTGTACGGAACACGTCACGAGAGCGCGTATCAGGTTGATATCTGCAACTCCACGCACTGTCAGGTCTACGGTGGCAGAACGAAGGTAAATCAAGCCGTTATGGACGCCGTACAGGCCACCAAGGGACTTGTAATGGAATCCGGCGGTAAGATTGCTTGCGCTTACTACAGCGCAGTTACGGGCGGTTATACGATCAGTAGCTACGATGCCTGGGGATACCAGCATATTCCCTACCTCGTTGCGGTTGAAACGCCTTGGGAAAACTACAACAACCATTCCTACGGCGTGTGGACGGCAGAGGTTTCTCCCAGCACGCTCTGTGCACATCTTAACTCAAAGGGCTACACACAGCTGAAGAGTGCGATAAAATCTATCTCTATTGATAAGCTGTGCGAGGGCTCGACCTACGTTCGCGACATTACCTTCACGGACATCTACGGCAACAAGGCAACGATAAAGGCAAGCGCCAACGTCTACACCGCGCTCTCGAAGTACTGCAACAGCGCTAACTTCGTAGTAGGCAAGGGACACGTTGAGGCAACTCGCGCGCAGTTTTACACAACGTCGCTCGATAGCGTAAAGGCGCTCACCGACAACGATACCTACAGTCTTGCCGACACAAAGACCGTAACCGTTCTCACGGCAGACGGCGAATATGAAACGGAAATTTCGCGCAGCACAGTGCTGAGCGCGAGCGGAGAGTACGTTCTCGGCGACACCGCCGCGGTAAACGAAACGGTTACCGTATACGCAAAGAACAGCGAAAACTTTATTTTCGCAGGACTTGGCTGGGGACACGGAGTCGGCGCCTCGCAAATAGGTCTGCGTGACCTCGCGAAGCTCGGCTATACGGCAGAGGAAATCCTCCCGAAATACTACACCGGCGTTGATATCGTGGATTGGCGCGAGGTAAAATAAAACAGCAATCAGGCAACCGAATGAACGGTTGCCTGATTTTATTTATACAAATTTTCTCGAGCCGTCAAATTGCGACATGCATCGCGGCATATACGTGGTACAATTGTAATCGCAAATAAAGAAAAGGAGAATAAAAATGGACAACAGCATTGAAGTAAATCTCGTCGGCACACAGCTTACCGTAAAAATTTCGGGCGAGATAGACCACCACACGGCACGTCCTCTGCGACAAAAGATCGACGAGGCACTCTACTATTACCGAAGCCCGAGGGTTGCGCTTGATTTGTCAGGAGTTGCGTTTATGGACTCATCAGGACTTGGACTGATACTTGGGCGCTATACGCTTGCGCGTGAGCTTGGCGGCGAGCTTCGCGTAATAAACCCAAACGAGAGCGTTTTAAAAGTACTCGAGCTTGCAGGCACCGGCAGACTTATCAAGATTGAAAAAACAGACGTAAAAGGAGCAAAGAAATGAAAACGTTACTCAACGAAGTAAAGATAGCCTTCAGGGCGATAAGCGAAAACGAGAGCTTTGCTCGCGGCGTTGCAGTAAGCTTCGCATCGCAGGCTTCCCCGACTGTAACGCAGCTTGCCGACATCAAGTGCGCGGTCAGCGAGGCTGTTACAAACGCTATCGTCCACGCATACCCCGACACTCCCGGCAAGGTTAGTATGACGCTTCGCCGCTACACAAACGGGCAGATAACTATAAGCGTAAAGGACACCGGCATCGGTATCGAGGACATCGACACCGCGCGTCAGCCGCTCTATACGACCGACACGACGGGCGAACGAAGCGGAATGGGATTTGCCATTATGGAAAGTATGACGGACAGTCTTACGGTGCGCTCGGTAAAGGGGCGCGGTACGACCGTTACGATGCATATAAAGGTCGGCATCAATACATAACTTAACAGAGGTGTTTGATATGGGATCAGCCGACTACAAGGATAACGCAGAGCTACTCGCGCGTGTACGCGAAGGTGACACGCTTGCAGAGGCGGAAATAATCGAAGCAAATGCCGGGCTCATACGCAGTATAGCCGCACGCTTTCGCGAACGCGCCGCCGAGGGTCACGGGTGCGATTTTGAGGACCTAATACAGATTGGCACTATAGGCATGATAAAGGCAATAAAAAGCTACGATCCCTCGTTCGGGACGGTATTTTCAACATACGCGGTTCCCTTGATAATCGGCGAGATAAAGCGCTTTCTGCGCGATGACGGGCCTGTAAAAATAAGCCGTACGGCAAAGAAGCTTGGAGTGCAAGCGATGCGTGCACGAGAGGGCTTTATGCTTCGCGAGGGGCGCGAGCCGTCAGTTGACGAGCTTTCAAAGATATGCGGCGTGACGTGCGAGGAGCTTTGTAATGCGCTGCTTTGTATGAAGGCTCCGCACTCACTCTCCGAGCCGATTGGTGAGGACGGCGCACAGCTTGGCGAGCTTATTTCCTCGGACGAAAACGAGCTTGACGGGCTTTGTGACCGTCTAGCCCTGCGTGAGGCAATACGCGCCCTTCCCAAAGAGCAGCGTGAGATCGTGGTGCTACGGTATTTTTGCGATATGTCGCAGCAGCGGACCGCTGAAATGCTCGGGCTTACGCAGGTAAAGGTGTCACGCGAGGAAAAGAAAATTTTCGCTCGACTTCGTTCCGAGCTTTAAAATGTGTGCAGTTTTTTATGAAATCCGTACAAGTAAATTAAGGCGCCGTCTTGACTTGACGGCGCTTTGATGCTATAATGAGTTCAGAAATTCTAAACGCAATTTGGAGGATATATGAACTACATAAAACAGATATACGGATTTTCGCTTCGCAGAAGGCTTGAGCCACTCTCTGCATCGGCTATCGCGCTCTATTACGTACTGCTTGAGATATTCAACTCCGTCGGCTTTCCAGATGAGCTCTCGCTTCCGCTCGGTCGGCTTACAGCAGAGTCTTCACTTGGCAAAACGGCACTGTATCGAGCACGCGGTGAGCTTACGTCACGCGGGTACATAAGCGTGAGAAAAAGCTCGGCTTCGCTCCATTCTGCGATATACGCGATATGCCCGATCGAGCCGTGTGAGATTTACGGAGGTGATAGCATATGAGAACGTACTGCATACCGAATTCCCTGCTGTTTTTCTCCCGTTACACGTGGTATTTGCGCGCGCTCGGCACAAAAAAAGCGGAACGGCAAAAGATACTCGCGGACATCAACTCGGGACTTCTCAGCCGCGACACGCTTGAGTCTGACTGGCAACGCTCGCTTGAGCGCGAAATAGAGGCTCTGCGAGCGAAAATGAAGGAGATAGAGTACGTAGTCGAGTCCATCCCCGAAACGCCGCAGCTGTTCCCCTGCAAGCTTTTCCTGCGCCTTTATTTTATCGTCGGACTATCAATGACCGAAACTGCCGAAAAAATGAACGTGAGTATGTCCACTCTCCGCCGTATCCGCGATCGCGCGGCACGGCATTTCGACGATTTTCCGCCCGTGTGAGGGGGACACGAGGGGATACGAGGGAGACGGTCGCTTTTTGAAAAAAGCTCCGCAAAAACTTTTATACAACGCATTCGCTAAACTCTTGCTTGCGAAATCAAAATAGGTTGTTTAGCGCTCCCGATATGGACACAACGCTTCGATTTTCGTGCACCGCCACGGGCAGCCGGGAGCCCTGCATCCCGGCAACTGTTTAGCGGTACCGAGCGATGGTGAAATCACGATCGGAGTGGTTGGCGATACGCGCAGACGCTTCGCTGTGCGCGAAAGTTAGCACACGGTAGGGTCGCAACGCTACGCGTCGCGCCAAGTAAGCTGTGTGTCAAAAAAGCCGCGTATCCCCTAAACCCAAAAGCCACAGAGCATACGCTCTGTGGCCATACATCAAGTATTTCTGTCGACAACCTTCATTTTCTTGAGGTTGCCGATTTTTTTCGAGCGTGCATCAAGCTCGGCGAGAACATCCTCGAGTTGAAGACCGCGTTCGTTCATCATAACCATAAGGTGGTAAATGAGATCGGCGATCTCGTTTTTGAGCTCCTCGTTGTCACCGTTTTTAGCGGCGATAATGGTTTCGGAGCACTCCTCACCAACCTTCTTGAGAATCTTGTCGAGTCCCTTTTCGAAAAGATAGCAGGTGTAAGAGCCCTCCTCGGGGTTTATTTTGCGGTCAGCTACTACCGCGTAAAGATCGTTAAGTACGTTGTCATTCATATTACTTTTCCTCACAGTTCATTAATTCTCTATAGAAGCAGGTACGCGCACCCGTATGGCACGCCGCGCCCGTTTGGATAACCTTAACGAGAAGTGTGTCCTCGTCGCAGTCGTAGGACAGCGACATCACCTTCTGCTTGTGACCGCTCGTTGCGCCCTTGTTCCAAAGCTCGCCGCGCGAACGGCTCCAGAACCACGTGAAGCCACTCTCAAGAGTCAGCGAAAGCGACTCCTTGTTCATATACGCGAGCATCAGAACGTCGCCGTTTTCGTAGTCCTGCACGATTGCCGGAATAAGCTCGCTTTTTTTGAAAAATACGTCTAAATCAACACTCTTGTCTATCATGTCAAACGCACCGGAATTCCTTTCTCTTTGAGATGCTCCTTGACCTGTCTGACCGACAGCTCGCGGAAGTGGAATAGGCTCGCAGCAAGCGCCGCATCACATCCCGTCTCGTTAAAAACGTCCGAGAAATGCTCGAGCTTTCCGCCGCCGCCCGATGCGATAACGGGTATCTTGACACGCGATGCAACCGCGCGCGTAAGCTCGATGTCGAAGCCGTTTTTGGTGCCGTCAGTATCCATCGACGTGAGAAGGATCTCGCCTGCGCCAAGGCGCTCCGCCTCGACTGCCCACTCGATAGCATCGATGCCCATATCCTTTCGACCGCCGTTGATGTAAACGGTAAAATGACCGTCCTCACAGCGTTTGGCGTCAATTGCAAGCACAACGCACTGGCTACCGAATTTGTCGGCTGCATCGGCGATTATGCGCTTGTTGAGCACCGCTGACGAGTTTACCGCAACCTTGTCTGCACCTGCGAGAAGTATCTCGCGGAAGTCCTCGACTGTGCGGATTCCGCCACCGACAGTAAGAGGCATAAACACCTCTCTCGCGGTGCGCTCAACCACGTCAACGATAGTCTTTCGTCTGTCACTCGATGCGGTTATATCAAGAAAAGTAAGCTCATCCGCACCCTGACCGTTGTAAAATTTCGCGCTCTCGACAGGGTCGCCGGCATCGCGAAGTCCGACGAAATTAACGCCCTTGACAACCCGTCCGTCCTTAACGTCAAGGCACGGTATAATTCTTTTTGAAAGCATATTTAAACCCCTTTAGAAACCTCTATCGCCTCTTTAAGATCAAGCGAGCCGGAGTATATCGACTTGCCGCAGATCGCGCCGTAAAGGTCCATTTTCGTAAGATCGCGTATGTTGCCGATATCGCGGATACCGCCGCTTGCGATGATGTTTATATCAACCGCATCTGCGAGTGCCGCAAGCTGCGTAAGGTTTGGTCCCTCAAGAGTGCCGTCCTTCGAGATATCGGTGAAAATAACGTATTTTACGCCGACGTCCGCCATCTTTTTCGCAAGGTCGATGTAGTTTACGTCAGAGCCTTCGATCCAGCCGGCAGTCTTGACCATACCGTCAAGCGCATCGATCCCAACGGCGATGCGCTCCCCGTACTTCTCTACAGCCTCTTTTACAAGTGCCGGATTTTTAAGAGCCGCCGAGCCGATTATAACGCGCTCGATGCCCTTGTTTATGTAGTAGTCAACCGTGTCCATATCGCGAATACCGCCGCCGACCTCGATCGGCACGTTAACGCGCTTTGCGACCTCGGTGTAAATGTCGGAATTAACACGGCTTCCCTCTTTGGCGCCGTCGAGGTCAACCATATGGATGAACTCTGCGCCCGCTCTCTCAAACGAAAGCGCGGTTTCGATAGGATCTGCCGCCACCTTCTCTGCGGTGCCGTATTCGCCCTTGGTAAGGCGTACACACTTGCCGCCGAGTATATCAATTGCAGGTAATATTATCATTTACTATCCTCCAGAAGCTGCGAAGAATGTCAAGTCCCACGCTCTCGCTCTTTTCTGGGTGGAACTGACAGCCGTACACGTTGCCGCGAGCGACTATCGCCGTGACCTCGCTGCCGTAATCGGTTACCGCCACGAGATCGGCTCTGTCCTTCACGATCGCCTTGTACGAGTGCACGAAGTAGACGTGATCGCCGTCCTTTAAGGTAGCGGCGATGGGCGACGGATTAACGATAGCAAGCTCGTTCCAGCCCATATGCGGCACCTTGAGATCCGCTTCAACTATCTTAACAACCTCGCCGCCGATGAGCGAAAGTCCCTCGCACTCGCGAAACTCATAGCTCTTATCGAAAAGAAGCTGCATACCAAGGCAAATACCGATAAGCGGCTTGTTTTTTACATATTTCTTTACAAACTCGTCAAGCCCCGTCGCGCGGAGTCTTTCCATCGCATCGGGGAACGCGCCGACACCGGGCAGAATAAGTCCGTCAGCCCTTGAAAGCTCGTCTATCTTATCCGACACAAACGAGTCCGCGCCGATAAAATCAAGCGCGTTTTTAACGGAATGGAGATTTCCCATTCCATAGTCAATTATACCGATCTTCTTCATAAAATTACAGAACTCCCTTTGCGGACAAAACAGCGTCGCGCGGCTTGATTGCATCGGCGAGCGCGTGTGCAAACGCCTTATAGATCGCCTCGACGCCGTGGTGATCGTTATCGCCGTAAAGAAGCGCGAGGTGAAGTGTTGCGCCCATATTGAACGCAACCGCGCGGAAAAACTCCGCCGTCATCTGCGTGTCGTATTCGCCGATCATCGGCGTTTTCGGCGTGTAGTCGCATACGATGTAGGGTCTGCCGGACACGTCCATAACGCAACGTGCAAGAGCCTCATCCATCGGTATGAACGACGTAGCGTAGCGCACGATCGGACCCCGATTTTTTATAATTTCGGCGAGAAGCTTGCCGTAAACGATGCCAACGTCCTCAATTGAGTGGTGGCAGTCAACGTGCAAATCGCCCGTCATCTGAAGCTCGATCACCGAGCGCGAATGTACGCCGACGGAGTTAAGCATGTGATCGAAAAAGCCGATGCCGCTCGTACCGCGAAGACCGAATCCTTCGGTAGCACCGAAGTCAACGGACATCGTTATCTGTGTTTCAAGAGTGTTTCTTGTGAGTGTTGCCTTACTCATTTTAGTACCTCTGTAAATTCCTTTATAAATATCTCGCATTCCTCGCGAGTACCGGCGCAGATGCGGATGTATCCGCCCTTCATACAGCGTATAGCAACGCCACGAGCCATAAGCGTGTCAAACACCTCGCGTGCCACGTCGGCGGATACCATCTTGATGTAAACGAAGTTCGCCGCAGTTGGGCAAACGCGCTCGATCTTGGCGTTGGCGATAGCGGCGATGCTCTCGCGCATAAACTTAAGATTCTCGCGCATCTTCGCGATATTCGCTTCGATCTCGCTATAGTGCGAAAGGATGATCTTACCGAACACCTGCGACACGGAGTTTACGTTGTAAGGACTCTTTATCTTGCGAAGTGCGCTCGCGATCTCTCCGCCTGAAATAGCAAATCCAAGGCGAAGTGCCGCCGCGCCGTATGCCTTCGACATCGTTTTTAAAACGATGAGATTGTCATATTTTTCGGTGAGGTCGATAACACTCTCACCATTCTCTGCGAACTCCATATAAGCCTCGTCAACAACAACAAGTGCATCGGTCTTTTTAATGAACGCCTCAACGTCAGCACGCGGGCATACCCAACCGGTAGGATTGCAGGGGTTCGAGAAGATAACGAGCTTCGAGCCGACCTCGTTTACCGCGTCAAAAAGCTTCTCAAAATCAATTTCAAAGCTTTCGCTCTTTATAAATTTAAGTGCACCGGCACCTGCAAGCGTCGAGTAAAACTCGTACATCGAAAAATCGGGGAGTACCACCGTTACGGTATCGCCCGTTTCAACAAGACCGCCTGCGATAAGGCTGATAAGCTCGTCCGAGCCGTTTCCGGCGACAACATTATCGGGGCTTACCTTATAAATATCGGCAAACGCCTTTACAAGCTCGGTCGCATAAGGGTCGGGATAGCGGTTAAAATCGAGCGAGTAGACCGCCGCCGCAAGCTCATCGAGCACTGCCTTTGAGGGCAGAAACGGGCTTTCGTTCGCATCAAGACGAACGCGGCACGGTGTCATATTCGGGCGGTATTCCTCGAGCTCGCGCACCTTTTTGGGAATAAGGTTTTCAGTCATAATTATCTCACTTTAATCTCTGGAGTATGGAATTTGCGTGTGCGGAAAGTCCCTCTGCATTTGCAAATGCGACGACCTTTTCGCCGATCGCCTTGAGCGCATCCTCACCGTAGTAGAGGTAGCTCGACTTCTTGATAAAGCTGTCAACGCCGAGTGCCGAGGAGAATCTCGCGGTACCGTTCGTCGGAAGGACGTGGTTCGGACCTGCAAAGTAGTCGCCAAGCGGCTCAGGAGCGTTGTCGCCGAGGAATATCGAGCCCGCATTCTTAACGAGCGACAGTGCCTCAAACGGATTTGCAAGCGCAAGCTCAAGATGCTCTGGAGCAATTTTGTTGGAAAGCTCGATCGCTTCCTCTACAGTGTCAACAACGATGATAGCGCCGTACGCGTCGAGCGAGCGGTCGATGATATCACAGCGCGAAAGCGTAGCCTTCTGACGCTCGATCTCAACAAGAACATTGTCTGAAAGAGCCTTCGATGTGGTAACGAGAATAGATGCCGCCATAGGATCGTGCTCTGCCTGACTCATAAGATCAGCCGCAACGTACGCCGCGTTAGCACGCTCGTCTGCAACGACGAGCACCTCGGACGGACCTGCGATCATATCAATGTCAACAGCGCCGAAAACGAGCTTCTTTGCCATAGCAACGAAGATGTTGCCGGGGCCGACGATCTTGTCAACTCTCGGAACACTCTCGGTGCCGTATGCGAGCGCCGCAACTGCCTGCGCGCCGCCAATCTGTATAATATCGTCGATGCCTGCAACCTTTGCCGCGTAAACAACGGCAGGGTTGATGCCCTCCTTCTTCGGAGGAGTTACGATGACGATCTTTTCAACGCCCGCAACCTTTGCGGGAATAGCGTTCATAAGCACGCTCGACGGATATGCAGCCGTGCCGCCGGGAACGTAAAGACCTACCCTCTCAAGCGGACGGACGATCTGTCCCATAACCTTGCCGGCCTCGTTCATCATCCACGAGTTTTGCTTCTGCTTTTCGTGGAAGGCGTAGATATTAGCCGCTGCCTCGTCGATGACCTTCTTTAAGTCATCCGGGACCTTGGCGATAAGCGCTTCCTTTTCGTTTTCGGAGAGGTAGAACGACTCAAGGCTTACCTTGTCGAACCTTTCCGTGTATTCACGGAGAGCCGCGTCGCCGTTTTTGCGAACGTTTGCGATAACCTCGGAAACGGTTGCCATTATCTCGGGCGATATATTCTCCGCTCTCTCGGCGAGTGCCGTGAGGAGCGTATCTGTCTGTGTTTTGTCGTAAAGCTTCATTTCAAATCTTCCTTTATTCTTCTATCTGCGCCTTGATACGCTCAACAAGCTCGTCGATCTCCGCCTTCTTGAGCTTGATCGCCGCAGTATTGACGATAAGACGCGTGGAGATGTAAGCGACGTCCTCATAGACCTCAAGTCCGTTTTCACGGAGAGTTGAGCCGGTTTCGACGATGTCCACGATAGCATCTGCGAGGTTAAGAAGCGGTGCAAGCTCAACCGATCCCTCGATCTTAACGATCTCAACGTCGATGCCCTTGGAGTTAAAATAATTCTTTGTAACGTTCGGGTACTTGGAGGCGATTATCTTATGGGTATAGCCCTCGTAAAAATCCTTACCCTTAATTCCTGCGAGCGCGAACTTGCACTTGCCGAAATTGAGGTCAAGTAATTCGTGGAACCACTTACCGTGCTCCATTATAGTGTCCTCGCCGACGATGCCGACGTCGCATACACCGTGCTCGATGTAGGTGATAACGTCCGCCGCCTTTGCGAGCACAACCTCGATGTCATCTTGGCCAAGCTTAAAAATAAGCTTTCTGCCCTTTTCGATAAGCTCCGAGCAATCGTATCCTGCAGAGGCGAGCATCTCAACGGCCTTCTTTTCAATTCTACCCTTGGTAAGAGCTATGCGTATCATTATTTTGCACCTCCCACAAGGTCAATTACCTTTTTAATTCCGACAGCCGCCGCATACTTTTCTGTTTGCTCTATCGTATCAAACACGGAAAGCTCGCATACCTTGCCACCCTTCGCATATTCGCCCTTCAGCTCGATAGCCTTGCCCAGCGAATACTCGTTATAAAATACAACCGCATCGGACACCTTATCCTCGGGAAGCTTACCCGACTTGATAAGCGCGTCGCATACCGCGCACACGTTTATAGCAAATCCCGTTGCGGGAACGTCATAGTCAAACTGGCAAAGGAGCTTATCATAGCGACCGCCCTTGAGCACCGGCTCGCCTGCACGGTCGATATAACCGCGAATTACGGTGCCCGTGTAGTAGTCGAACTTGTGTACCATACTCATGTCGACCATAACATAATCAGCGTATCCGGCAACGCAGAGCGCCTTGTAGAGTGCACGGACATAATCGAGCGCCGCAAGCGCTTCCTTGTTGTCCCCTGCAAGCTTTTCAGCCTTTTCGAACACTTCCTCGTTTCCGTAAAGAAGCGGAAGCTCGCGGATGACGTCATTCTGCAAGGTCTTGTCGAACATACCGAGAGAAACGAAGTTCTTTGCCTCAACGAAGCTTCGTACGGTCATAACCTCGTCGTCGGTAAGGTCCATTTTGGAGATAAGTGCGTTAAAGTATCCGACGTGACCTATCTCGAGCTTAAAGTTAAGTCCGATCGATCTGAGCGTATCAAGCGCGGTCATAATGCAAAGAAGGTCGCTCTTGATGCCGCTCGCGCCGACAAGCTCAATTCCACTCTGAAGCACCTCATTACGCATACCCGAGTAGTCGCTGTTAACACGGTAGATGTGCTGATTGTAATAAAGCTTCTGCGGAAGCGGTGCACTCTTAAGCTTCGTTGCAACAACACGCGCAATAGGCGTCGTGTTGTCGGGACGGATAACGAGCAGGTGACCTGTGTTATCGGTCAGCTTGTAAATATTCTCCTCACGAAGCGAGGGATTCACCTTTGTGAAAAGATCGTAATTCTCCACCGCAGGAGTTGAAATGCGTGAAAAGCCCGCGTTTTCGTATATACGGTTGAAGTCGGCGCACACAGCGTCGTAGAGCTTCGCCTCACGGTAAAGCTGATCGCGAGTACCCTCGGGAATCGTTAAGTTAAGCTTTGACATAATCTGTTGCTCAATGGAGCATCCTTTCGTATAAAATCACACCGTAAAGCGCCGATTTGGCATAACTATCCCGCTCGGCGCTTTAGTATAGTAATATGATACCACAATAAAAACAGTATGTCAACTGTCACTATTTACAATAAAAGTATCACACCCTGAAAGATTTTGTTATATTAGAAAAACGAGAGCTGATTTGTTTCGGTAAGATCGCCGAATGCGCCGTTTTTGCGAAGCAGATCGACAACGGATTTCGACAGGCCTGCCTTTATCTGAAGCTCCTCAATCGAGAGCAGATTTTCGCGGTCGCGCACCTCTACTATCTTCTCCGCCGCCTTCTCGCCAAGTCCGCCGAGTGCCGTAAACGGCATACGGATCTTGCCGTTCTCCGGCTTGAACGCAAATGCGTCCGACTTAAAGAGATCGACCGGTAGGAACTTGAGTCCGCGCGCGTACATCTCCGTCACCATCTGGAAGGTATCGCATATTTCCTTTTCCTTCTGGGTTGCCTCTGTACCCTTCTTGCGTATCTCGTCCATAACCGCTTTGATGCCTGCACGGCCGCTCATCGCGATCTCAGCGTCAAAGCCACCGGGCGCAACGGATAAAAATGCAGCGTAAAACTCAAGAGGATAGTATATCTTGTACCAGCCAAGTCGTATCGCCGACATAACGTAAGCCGCCGCATGCGCCTTCGGGAACATATATTTGATCTTCTTACACGACGCGATATACCAATCCGGCACACCGTGCTCACGCATCGACTGCTCGTATTCAGGCTTGAGACCCTTACCCTTTCGTACGTCCTCCATTATTTTGAACGCCTGCGCGTTTTCAAGTCCGTACTGCTGGATAAGAACAAGCATAATACCGTCACGTGTTCCGATAACCTGCGAAATATCGCAGATGCCGTCCTTGATGAGGTCCTGCGCATTACCAAGCCAAACGTCCGTGCCGTGAGTAAGACCGGATATCTGCATAAGGTCGGCGAAGTTCTTCGGCTTCGCGTCAACGAGAACCGACTGAATGAATCGCGTACCCATCTCGGGAAGTCCGAGCGTACCGAGCGGACATCCGACGTCCTCGGGCGTAATGCCGAGCGGATCGGTGCTCTCAAAGAGGCGGTATACCGCGCGGTCGTTCATCTTAACGTCCATAACCGAAGTATTAGTGTACTTTTCGAGCCACTTATACTTGGTCGGAATATCGTGTCCGAGCTCGTCGAGCTTAAGTATGGTATCGTGCAGATACTTGAACGCGAAGTGAGTTGTTATTATATCGGAGTTAGGGTCGTCCGCGGGATGCTGAATCGGCGTAAAGTCGTACACGTCAAACTCACGCGGTACAACTATGATACCTCCGGGATGCTGTCCCGTCGTACGCTTGATGCCGTCACAGCTTGCCGCGAGTCGGGCGATCTCCGCCTTAGGAAGCTTCTTCTGACGCTCCTCGAGATATTTGAGCACGTAGCCGAACGCGGTCTTTTCCGCGAGCGTACCGAGCGTTCCCGCCTTAAAGACGTTCTCCGAGCCGAAAAGCTCCTCGGTGTATTTATGTACCTTCGCCTGAACCTCACCCGAGAAGTTAAGGTCGATATCGGGTGACTTGTCGCCGTAGAAGCCGAGGAAGGTTTCGAACGGGATATCGTGACCGTCGCCTGTAAGGGGCGTGCCGCATTTCGGGCAGACCTTGTCGGGAAGGTCAAATCCCGAGCCGACCGAGCCGTCGGTGAAGAATTCGGAATACTGACAATTCGTGCAGTAATAGTGTGCAGGGAGCGGATTTACCTCTGATATACCCGACATCGACGCAACGAGCGAAGAGCCGACCGAGCCACGCGAGCCGACAAGATAGCCCTGCTCCTCGCTGTAAGCAACGAGCTTCTGCGCAATCATATAAAGCACCGCAAAGCCGTTTTCGATGATGGATTTAAGCTCCTTTTCGAGTCTTGCCTTAACGACCTCGGGAATAGGATCGCCGTAGAGCTTTTTCGCCTTGTCCCAGCAACGCTGCTGAAGCTCCTCCTCCGCGCCCTCGAGGTTTGGCGTAAACGTGCCCTCGGGTATCGGAAGTATCTTATCGTCGATCATATCCGCGATAAGATTCGGGTTGGTGATAACGACCTCGCGCGCCGCATCCTCACCGAGATACGCAAACTCCGCGAGCATTTCGTCCGTCGTACGGAAGTAGAGTCCGATATCACGGTCAGCGTCGGAGAACTTCTGACCTGCAAGGATTATCTTACGAGTTATCTCGTCCTCTTTTTCGGCGAAATGCGCGTCGCACGTCGCACAAACAGGCTTACCAAGCTTTTTGCCAAGCTCGTAAATGCGCTTGTTTATCGCAATAAGCTCGTCCTCGCCCTTTACAATCTCCTTTTCGATCATAAAGCTGTTGTTGCAAAGCGGCTGAATTTCGAGATAATCGTAAAAGCTTGCGATATCCTCGATCTCCTTTTCGGTCTTGTTCTTGAGAATAGCCTGATAAAGCTCGCCCGCCTCACACGCCGAACCGATTATAAGTCCCTCTCGGTTGGCTTCGATAAGCGTTTTGGGAGTGCGTGGGTTTCTTTTGTAATATTTTAAGTAGCTGTCGGAGATTATGCGGTAAAGATTCTTAAGTCCGACCTTGTTTTTTACGAGAATGATCTGGTGGTAGCTCGGAAGCTTTAAGGGGTCCGAGCGTTCACTCATAAGCTGCTGCATCTCACGAAGGTTAGATGCGCCCTCTTCGCGAAGCTTCTTAAAGAGGCAAACGAGTATCTTCGAGAGTATCTCCGCATCGTCACACGCACGGTGGTGATTAAACTCCTCAAGACCAAAGTATTTTGCAAGCACGTCAAGCTTATGCTTGTTGAGGTCTGGGTTTACGTAGCGCGACATCGCAACGGTATCCATATAGGGATTGGTGAACGGTATGCGGAAGTTTTGCGCGACCTTGCGTATAAAGGAAATATCGAACGATGCGTTGTGAGCAACGAGTATACGATCACCCGCAAACTCAAGGAACGCGCGTACAGCCGCTTCGTTATCGGGTGCATCTTTAACCATTTCGTCGGTAATGCCCGTAAGCTCGACTATATTTTGCGGTATCGGCTCTCCGGGATTTGAGAAGGTGTTGAAGCGATCGATGACCTCGCCTCCGCGCATAAGGACAGCACCGATTTCGGTGATGTTGCAGCTTTGGAATGAAAGTCCCGTCGTTTCTATATCGAACACGCAGTATTCGCCGTCGAACGGCGTGGACATATAAGAATCAAGTGTGTCGCCGAAAAGCACGCGCGCCGTGTCGTCAACGTAGTAGTTTTCGATGCCGTAAAGCACCTTCATACCAAGCTTTGCCGCCGCACCCATAGCGATCGGGAATGCCTGCACGTTGCCGTGGTCGGTTATCGCAACAGCCTTGTGTCCCCAGCTATGCGCGAGCTTAACAAGCGCCGCCGGCTCAATGATCGCATCCATCTGCGAAAGCTGGGTGTGACAGTGAAGCTCAACGCGCTTTTCTTCAGCCGTGTCCATACGGTACTTCTGCGATATTTTTGCAACCGCCGACGGAATAAGTATCGGCTCGTTATCGAACGTGTCTATCTTCGAATATCCCTTGATGGCGATGGTCATACCGGCCTTTACGTTCTGAAGATACGGCTCGAGCTGTTCCTTCGGCTGTGCCATTTTTATGTATATAGACGAGTCCTTATCGGTAAGCGCAAAGGTATAAATAAGCTTATCACCGCGACGGGTTTCCTTGATTTCGGTGCCGAAAACCTCGCCGAAAACGAGCAGATTCTTCTGCGGTCCGGTTATATTTCTGATAGGAGTGGGGTTTTCAAGCGAAAACTCGCCGCCGATTATGAATTCAGGCGCAGAGATATCGAATCTCTTACCGCCGATGCGCCATACGCTGCCGTCAAGCTCGCATCTTACGTCAGAAGCGCCAAGCGTAAAAATATGCTCGAAATCCTTATATTTGTCCTCCTCAACGGGCTTGTCCTCGACCGCGCGCGACGCCATAGAACGCTCCATATCGCGCTGCTGTGCACGAGCGAGCTTTTCCATTTCTGCAATCTGCTCGGCGATCTCGGGCATAGTTTCCTTGTATTCGCCCTCCTGCGTAAGCTCGACCTCGAAGCGAAGTCCAAACTCCGCAAAAATGATGTTAGAGATAATTTCGTTGGTCTTGCCGGTATAAAGAAGCTCGATCCCACCGTTGTTCCAGGATATTTTTATCGAGATCCTGTTGTCAGTAAGCGCAAAATCATATTCGTTAAAAAAGCCGCGCGAGATCGCGCCGACGCGGTTTAACTCAAGCATAACCTCGGGGATGTACGAGGGCGACCAGAGCGAGGTGTCATAGCGCGGCAAAATACGCACGACGTTAAGTTCGTACGCCGCGCGGATATTTTCCTCGATCGCATAAAGCGTCTGCTTTTTTATTATTTTATCGAAGCGCGCCGTCACCTCGACTACACGCCTTTCCTTATCAACGCGCGAAACTACGTCATTTGCGGTATCAAGAATCGCCTTCTCTGACGCTGTCTGCTCATATCGCGCGAATATTTTCTCAAATTTATTCATCAATGTCTGCCTTTTCGGTGTTACATTTTATTTATCTCGTCGCGAAGCACGTCGAGAATAACGTCCTCGCTGTATTTTGCAACAGTCACGCCCTTTTTGAAAAGGAGCGCCTCGCCGTCACCGCCTGCGATACCGATATCCGCCTCGCGCGCCTCACCGGGACCGTTTACGACGCATCCCATAAGAGCCACCTTTAATTTTCTCGATGGCTTGAGTGTCGGGAGTATCTCCTCTTCAAACTTGGATACAAGATCGATAAGCCCGATCTTGGTTCGTCCGCAGGTGGGACAGGATACGACGTCGATAAGCGACGTTGTGCTAAGTCCGAGCGCGGTAAGTAACGCCTTTCCCTCTTTTACTTCAAGCACGGGATCTGCAGTAAGCGAAACTCGTATCGTGTCGCCGATACCGTCGCAAAGCAGCGAGCCGATACCGACAGCAGACTTAAGCGTGCCGATATGAGCGCTTCCCGCCTCGGTGACGCCGATGTGTAAGGGATAGTCGAAGCGTTCACGAAGGATTCGGTTAGCGCCGATCATCGTCTTGACGTTTGAGGATTTTATGGAAACGACTATGTCCTCGAAGCTTAATTCCTCGAGAATGCGAACGTGCTCCTCTGCGCTCTCTGCAAGCGCCTCGGCACACGGCGAGCCGTATTTTTCAAGTATCTCACGGCGAAGCGAGCCGCCGTTTACGCCGATTCGAATCGGTATTCCGCCGTCACGGCACGCTGCTACCACCTCTGCAACCTTCGCCTTTGAGCCAATGTTACCGGGATTTATGCGTATCTTATCAACGCCTGCCGCGGCACACGCGAGGGCAATTTTATAATCAAAATGTATGTCCGCAACGATAGGCACGCGCACATCAGACCGCTTTAATCTGCGCACGCTCTCAACGGCGTCTATATCGGGTACGGCAAGGCGTACGATATCGCAGCCCGCCGCCTCAAGGGCGCATGTCTGCGCGAGCACCGCGCCAAAATCGTGCGTGTCGACGTTCAGCATCGACTGAACGGATATCGGAGCACCGCCGCCGATAATAACACCGCCTACGTTTACTTTTCTCGTCGTTTTCATTATAACCTCACATTTCCGCTCACGCGAACAGATTTACAATGTCCTTAAAGGTAATAAGCACCATCAAAAGAAGCAGCAGAATAATTCCTGCAAAGTGGACGTAGCCTTCCACCTCGGGCTTTACCGGCTTTCTGCGGATAAGCTCGACTGTCTGGAAAAAGAGGCGTCCACCGTCGAGTGCCGGAAGCGGTAAGAGGTTAAATACGCCGAGATTCATCGCGATAACGACCACGAGATAGAGAAAATCGGAAAGCCCGCTCTTTGCGGCGTCACTAACCGCGCCTGCAACTCCGACGGGACCCGAAACCGCATCAATTCCGTATCTACCCGTTAAAAGGTCAAAGATCGACTCCCAAATCATCTTGACGGTCGAAACCGAGCGCCAGAAGGAGTGCTTGATAACGCTTAACGCGTTCTTCTCTTCCTGCAATACGAAGAAGTCGGGCATACCGAACGTAACGCCATCGCTCGATTTCAGAGGAAATTCAACGTCTTTGAGAGTGATAAGCTCGCCGGCACGGCGAACCACGATGTCGATAGGCTTTACGGCGCTGTGCATAACCTCATACGAAAGCTCTGCCGCCACGTGCACTCTTACGCCGTCAACGCGAACTATCTCGTCGCCAACCTCGAGTCCGAAATTAACGCTCGTTGCGTTCTCGTCAAACTGTGCGACGGTGGTGCCGCCGAGCTTCGGTGTCATAGAAACGACCACCGCCATTAAAACTATACCCGTCAGAATATTCATAAACGAGCCTGCGACGGTGATTATCATTCTCTGCCACACAGGCTTTTTGCTCAGCGCATTCTCCGCATCGCTCGCCTCATCCTCGCCGACCATCGAAACGAATCCTCCGATTGGGAAAAGACGCAGAGAGTATACGATGCCCGTCTTTCCACTGCGACGCGAGAGTATCTTCGGTCCCATACCGACGGCAAATTCGTTTATGCCGACGCCAAACGCGCGTGCAGTAAGATAGTGCCCAAGCTCGTGGACGAGCGCGAGGGCCGATATTGTTACAAGCGTGAGAAGAATGTAAAGCAAATTCATTTATAAAACCTCGTTTACGTTTTCCGTTTGGAAGTAGGATACGGTCAAAGAGATGCTATTATATCCTCAGCCGTCCTTCTGCCGCGTTCAGCCGCGGCGTATGCGTCCTCGACACAGGCAAGCGGAATTTTCCCGCATTTGTCAAGTGCCGCCGCAACAACGTCGTAAATCTCAGAGAAGCCTATCTTGCCGCCGATAAAGGCTTCAACAGCCGCCTCGTCTGCCGCAACAAGTGCCGCGGGTACGCCGCCGCCCGTGGGGATAGCCTCGTATGCAAGTGCAAGAAGCGGAAACGCCTCCATATCGGGCTTAAAGAACGTGAGTTTGGCGAGTGAAGTCAAATCGAGCTTACCCATAATGCCCGGAACGCGCTCGGGATACGTCATCGCGTACTGCGCGCAAAGACGCATATCTGGGAGCGAAAGCTGTGCCAGAACAGCGTTATCATTATATTCCACCATCGAATGTATTATACTCTCGCGGTGCACCACGACGTCAACCTTGTCAGGCGAAACGCCGAAAAGGTGAACTGCTTCAATAACCTCGAAGCCCTTATTCATAAGTGTAGCTGAGTCGACGGTTATTTTTTGTCCCATCTTCCACGTCGGGTGTGCAAGTGCACGCTCGGGCGTGATTCCAGCCATCTCGCTGCGGCTCATACCAAAAAACGGTCCGCCCGATGCGGTAAGAAGTATGCGGCTTATTTCGTTTGAGTTTCTACCCTCAAGACATTGGAATATCGCCGAATGCTCGCTGTCAACGGGGATAATTTTAGCGCCTGTTCTGCGAGCCTCGCTCATAACGAAATCGCCTGCCATTACGATGCTTTCCTTGTTGGCAAGACCGATAGTCTTGCCTGCCCTTACAGCGCACATCGTAGGTTCAAGTCCTGCGCTTCCGCCGACCGAATTAAAGATTACGTCAGCCTTCGTATCAGCCGCCGCCAAGAGCACAGCATCGTGCGAGCCCTCTACCTTTATGTCCGTATCTGCAAGACGTGTGCGAAGCTCACGCGCCGCGCCCTCGTCCTCCATAACGCAAAGACGCGGTTTTAGTAGCCGCGCCTGCTTTTCCATAGTTTTGTAGTCACGCCCTGCCGCGAGCGTATCGACACGCACGCCAAGGTCAGCTGCGACCTCGACCGTCTGTGTGCCGACAGAGCCGGTAGAGCCTAAAATTACGATAGTCTTTTCCATATCACATCAAAAGAGAAAAAATGTCGGGATGCGAGCAAGCCAGCATCAAAACGGGAGCGATAGCGATTATCGAGTCAAAGCGGTCCATTACGCCGCCGTGTCCGGGGAATATCTTGCCGTAGTCCTTGATGCCGTACTGACGCTTAACAAGAGAAGCGATAAGGTCACCGAATATCGAAACGACGGCAACAACAAGACCCGCAAGTGCAAGCTGAAGGTAATGCGGCTCAAATCCTACCGCACGGCTTGCAATAAATCCTGTAACAACGAACGCAATACCACCGAAGATTACTCCGCCAATAGCGCCCTCCACAGTTTTTTTCGGGCTTACGTCGGGAATAAGTTTGTGCTTTCCGAACGCCCTTCCGACGAAGTACGCCGCGCTGTCGGGTATCCACGCGCCGACGAGTACGAGCGTAAACAGCCACGCGCCGATGTCATTTTCACCCGAGCGTACGTCGCGCAGAACAATGAGCGACGTAAATCCGACCGTTATATAAAGTGTCATAACAGCGGCAAGTGCCATATCGCCGATGGTCTTCGTGCCCTTTGACACGACCGCAACGCACATAAGATAAAAAATATAAACAAAAGCAAGCGTCGCAAAAAGAGCTAAAACGTACGAGCTTCTTTCTGCCGCCAAAACGCCGTATCGCGCGGAGAAAACGACCGCCGCCGAAACAAGCACAGACGGAACGGTTACGGAAGGATACTTGCGAACGCCGATGCAGCCGAGCATTTCAAAAACGCCGACAGCCGCAAAAATGGCCGCCACAATGGGAAGCACTACCGTGTGCGAAAATATAAGTACGACAACAGCAAGCGGCAGCAAAAGCACCGCTGTAATTATTCTCTGCTTCATTATCAAACCTCACATTCGATGAACTTACACGACTCCGCCAAATCGTCTGGTGCGTCCGTAATACGCATCAACAGCGGCATCAATATCTTTTTCGCCAAAATCAGGCCAAAGCGTTTGTGTAAAATAAAACTCTGAATAAACGGACTGCCAGGTAAGAAAGTTCGACAGGCGAAGCTCGCCAGCCGAGCGCACGATAAGGTCAGGATCGTCCTGTCCCTTTGTATAGAGCTCCTCGGCGATAAGCTCCTCTGAAATCTCGGTAATACCGCGGGCGGTAAGCGCGTTCACCGCACTGACGATCTCCGCCCTGCCGCCGTAGTTTATAGCGACGTTAAGGCGGTATTTGTTGTTCGCCGATTCAGCCTCAAGCCTTTCCATAAGCTCACGAAGTTCCTTGGAAAGCGGCGTTTTATCGCCAAGGAAGGTAACACGGATATTGTCCTTCATCATCTCGCGAATACCCTGTTTTAAGTAAGTCATAAGCAACCGCATAATGGCAGCGACTTCTCTTTTGGGACGCTTCCAATTCTCCGTGGAAAATGCGTAAACGGTTACGGTGTCGATGCCGCCGCGAAAGCAGTATTCTGCCACACGTCTGAAGGTCTTTGCACCCTCAACGTGTCCGGCCTCGCGCATAAGCCCGCGCGAATTTGCCCATCTGCCGTTTCCGTCCATTATAAACGCGATATGCGAGAGCTTCTTTTTACCGCTGTTTTGATCGTGTGTAATCATTTACAACTCCAAATACAAAAGTATATGGGATGCCGCAATATACGGCATCCCACGTCAGATAACTCAGATCTCCATGAGTTCCTTATTCTTGCGTGCAGTGACTGCGTCAACGTTCGCAATGTACTTATCGGTGAGGTCCTGAACGGTCTTATCGGACGCCTTGAGCTCGTCCTCGGTCATTTCGCCGTCCTTCTTCATCTTCTTTGCAGCATCGTTTGCATCGCGGCGGATGTTTCTGATAGCAACCTTTGCATCGTCGCCAAGCTTTGCAACCTTCTTGGTAAGCTCCTTACGTCTTTCCTCGGTAAGCTGGGGGAAGTTGATGCGAAGCGTCTTACCGTCGTTTGCGGGAGTGATGCCGAGATCGGAAGCGAGGATCGCCTTCTCCATATTCTTAAGGGTGGTAGCATCCCAAGGAGTAATGAGAATGGTGCGTGCATCGGTTACCTTGATTTCAGCCATCTGGTTGATCTTTGTGGGCGAGCCGTAGTAGTCAACCTCGATCTTGTCGAGAAGTGCGGGATTAGCACGGCCTGCTCTGATATCAGCGAGCTGGGATTCGTAGGACGAGATGGATTTCTGCATTTTTTCTTCAAATGCTTTGCAATCGAGTTTCATAGTATTAATCCTTTCGGTGTGAAATATTTTAAATTGATTATCAGCCGTCGATGACGATGGTGCCTTCAACGTCGCCGATGATTGCGTTATATATGTTCTCGGGCTCCTTAAGCTCGAAGACGAAGGTCTTGATATGGTTCTCGTTGCCGAACGAAGCGGCGGTTGAGTCCATAGCCTTTAAGTCCTTTGCGAGGATCTCCTTGTAGGAAACCTCCTTGTAACGGGTTGCGCCGGGATCCTTCTTCGGGTCCGCGGTGTATACGCCGTCGATGTTCTTGCCCATAAGTATAACGTCCGCGCCAACCTCTGCCGCTCTTACAGCCGCAGCGGTGTCGGTGGAGATAAACGGAATACCGAGTCCGCCGCCGAGGATAACGACTCTGCCCTTTTCAAGGTGCGATACCGCACGGTTGCGAATGTACGGCTCCGCGTACTGCTTCATCTCAACAGCGGTAAGAACACGTGTGTCGATGCCGTTCTGTTCGAAGAAATCCTGAAGTGCGAGAGCATTTATAGTGGTTGCGAGCATTCCCATATGGTCTGCGCGCGTTCTGTCCATATTAGTGCCCTGACGTCCGCGCCAGATGTTACCTGCGCCGACTATAATGCATACCTGCGTGCCGATAGCAACGCATTTCTTGACGACCTTTGCAACTCGGTCAAGCATATCGTAGTCGAGAATCGGATGCTCGCCCTGTGCGGCAAGCTCGCGTCTTTTTTCCTCCGAGGGAGCAAGTGCTTCGCCCGAAAGCTTTAAAAGCACGCGCTTGAATTTCGGTGTTGCTGTTTCGCTCATTGTGTTACACCATCCTTGTTTTAATCTATGGGCAAAGCCCGATAATATTCCTTCTTATATTGTAACCGATTTTCGCCGATTTGTAAAGGGCTATCGAGAAAATTTTACTAAAAAAATTAAATATTTTTTTGGTGACCCGCCGAGGACAAAAAAATACCGCGAACCGAAGGTCGGTTCGGGCTAAACAGCGTATAAAAATTACTGACCGGAGGTGAGCTTTGCAACTTCCTCAGCGAGATTGTCCTCACGCTTCTGGAGGCCTTCGCCCTTCTCATACTTAACAAAGCTTGCGATCTTGATGCCCTTGTTTACAGATGCAATATACTTTGCAACGGACATAGAGTCATCCTTAACGTAAGCCTGCTCTGCAAGGCAGTTGTTCTCGTAGAACTTGCCGAGCTTACCCATTACGATGCCTTCCTTAACCTTATCGGGCTTGGATGCAAGGTTGGGGTCGTTAGCCATCTGATTGAGAAGAACTTCCTTCTCCTCATCGAGAGCGGACTGGGGAACGTCGGACTTGTTAGCGTAGGTTGCGTTCATAGCAGCAGCCTGAAGTGCTACGTTGTGAGCGCACTCAACGAATGCTGCATCGTCAGCAGCAACGCCGTCAAGGTCAAACTTAACGATAACGCCGGTGGAACCACCACCGTGTACGTAGGTGGAAACTGCGCCGTCAACGATTACGAAACGGCGGATGGTGAGCTTCTCACCGATGATGAAGATCTGCTCCTTAAGAGCCGCTTCAACAGTCTGGTCGCCGAGAGTGCACGCCATAAGAGCGTCAACGTCAGCGGGCTTGTTAGCGATAATGGTTTCGAGAAGAAGATCAACGAATGCCTGGAACTTTTCGTTCTTTGCAACGAAGTCAGACTCGGAGTTAACCTCGATCATTGCTGCGAGGCCGTTCTTTTCCATAATCTTAACAACGCCCTCTGCTGCGATTCTGTCAGCCTTCTTTGCAGCAACTGCAAGACCGCGCTCACGAAGAACCTTTACAGCCTCGTCAATATTGCCGTCTGCCTCAACGAGTGCCTTCTTGCACTCCATCATGCCGCAACCGGTCTTAGCGCGGAGAGCGGCAACGTCTTTTGCGGAAATGTTAGCCATTTTTTATGCTTCCTTTCGTATAAGATCGTTTAATTTAGAATTATTCAGCGTCTGCTGCCTCTTCGGTAGTCTCTTCAGCTGCAGCGTCAGTAACCTGCTCGCCCTGTCTGCCCTCGAGAATTGCGTCAGCGATTGCAGAGGAGATGAGCTTGATAGCGCGGATAGCGTCATCGTTACCGGGGATGATGTAGTCAGCATCGTCAGGATCGCAGTTGGTGTCTACGATAGCAACGACCGGAATACCGAGCTTCTTTGCTTCGAGAACAGCGATGTGCTCCTTGCGGGGGTCAACGATGAATACTGCATCGGGAAGTCTGTCCATGGTCTTGATACCGCCGTAGTTGCGCTCAAGATCGTTCATTTCCTTAAGAAGACCTGCAACTTCCTTCTTGGGAAGGAGATCGAAGGTGCCGTCTTCCTGCATCTTCTCGAGAGCGATAAGACGGTTGATGGACTTCTTGATGGTCTTGAAGTTAGTGAGCATACCGCCGGGCCATCTCTCGTTTACATAGTACATACCGGAGCGGTCAGCCTCTTCCTTGATAGCGTCAGCTGCCTGCTTCTTGGTACCAACGAAGAGTACGGTGCCCTTCTCGGTGGAGAGGTCACGAACGAAAGCATAAGCCTCGTCAAACTTCTTAACGGTCTTCTGAAGGTCGATGATGTAGATACCGTTTCTTTCGGTGAAGATGTACTCAGCCATCTTCGGGTTCCATCTTCTCGTGTGGTGACCGAAGTGAACACCAGCCTCGAGAAGCTGCTTAATGGTGATAACAGACATTTTTATGTCCTCCTTTAGTTTTTTCCACCACCTGCGCATATTCGGGAAACTTGCCGTACGGCGAGAACTTCCGACCTCACGCGGTGTGTGTTATCGCGGCTGTATTTTTTGTATCAGCGGTGCCGCAGTCGCTGACCGAAATAGTATACCATATAATTTATAAAAAAGCAACCGTGTTTACAAATATTTTACAAAATATTTTTGTCGATAAAATTTACTTTTATGTTGACAAAGGTGTTTTTTTGTTGTATAATTGACGGGTATGGAAAATATATACTCAAAAGGAGATTTACTCACCATGAAAAAGACCACCAAGATTTTGTTCGCAATGATCCTCGCAGTTGCTCTTGCAACTACAATGATCGCACCTGCTGCTGCATTCAACTACACCGGCTCGTTTATGATGCTTCTTCTCAAGCAGAACATCAGCTACTATGACGGCGAGACCCTTGTAGCTCGCGAGAGAATCACCCGCGGCGAAGTTATGACCGCTCTCACTCTTGATGAGAAGGACGGCCTCGCACTTGAAGGCTGGTACACCGATAAGGAGCTCACCGAAAAGTTCGACTTCTCGAAGCCCATTGAAACCGGCGTTGTTCTCTACGCAAAGTGGGTTGACGCAAGCGAGATCGCTACCGAAGAGCCCGCTGAGGATGACGTAGAGATTGAGGAAGAAGTTACCGAAGAGCCTGCTGAAGAGGTTACCGAGGAAACCGAAGACACCACCGACGACGCTGAAGTTACCGAATAAAAACACAAGGACCGCAAGCAAACCGCTTGCGGTCTTTTTTTGTCTAACAGTCGCATTTTTTATCTTCGCACCGCGGCGGTATGACCTCGGCACGGCGCACGAGGATTATGTCCGCGCCTATCTTTTCTATATCACACCAGAGTATGCGCACGGGCGCGCATTTGCCAAACGAAAACAGCTTTGCCTCCGACGGTACGATAAGCGATACTACCCTGCCGCCGTCGAGGTCTATCTCTACGTCGGACACGTACCCGAGCCGACAGCCGTCGCATATATTAACGACCTCTTTGTTTTTAAGCTCGCACAGACTGCATATACGCAAAGCGCTCACCTCCGACACATTATATGCCAGGGGTGACACATTTAGTCCTTCCAGATAAATTTGCGATCCACCGACTCGCCGCCGTCGACCACTATGCACTGTCCCGTACAAAAGCGGTTCTTAACCGTCAGGAAATACGCCCACTCGGCTATTTCCTCGGGCGTTGCCCAGCGCTTAAGCGGCGTAAGCGCCATTATCTGCGCCCAAAGGTCGCTGTCGTTTATAACACACTCGTTGAGCTCGGTAAGAACACCGCCCGGGTCAAGGCTGTTGCAGGTAGCGCCGTACTTTGCCACGCGCATCGCCACGTTTTTCGTGTACGCGAGAACTCCGCCCTTGCTCGCACAGTACTCGGGAAACTCCGAGCCCGTGTGTCCGCTTGCAGAGCCGATATTCAGTATCGAGCGTATCCCGTCGCGAACTCCGTATGTTTCCGTGATTTTTATAAGGGCTTTAAGGTTTATCTCAATATCGTCCTCGTTTTGCGTTCCCGCGTTGTTTACAAGCACCTCAACGCCCGTGATTTCAGGCAGGTTCTCGTAATCGCGCACGTCGCACACGCAGTGAGTGTATCGCTCATTCTCGATGCTCGCGCTCTCGCGGTCTATGCCGACTACCTCGTGTCCGTTCGCTAAAAATATCTCGGCGATCGACTTGCCTATTCCACGCGACGTTCCCGTTATCAGTATTTTCATAGCTCAGTCCTCCTTGTTTACGTATTCCAAATATTCACGCCCGACAAGCTGTGTCTTCCATTTGGTTGTTATTTTGTACCCTATCGGCGAAAAAACGATCTCCATTACAAGCTCCGCGACAGCGCCCGTCAGCGCACAGGTGGCGCACTGCACCACGCTCCAGCAAAAGCCGTCCCAGAATATCGGCGCGAAAATGACGAAAACTATTACCGAAAAAATAAAGTTGTCAAAAAACTGTCCGAAAAACGTCGATATATACGCGCGCGCGGCGTACGCAAGCTTGCCGTCGGGATTTTTCCTGAAGGCTTTTCCAACCGCAAAGTTGAGGAAATTGTTTATCAGGGCGGACGCAAGAAAAGCCACCGTGCTTCCCAAAAGAATAAACCAAGTGCCGCCGAGGATGCCGTTAAGCGCCGAGTAATCGGCAGCGCTTGAGGGGATTATGCTCGCGATGTAAAATATAAGACAAGTAAGAAGATTGATACCGCAGGCAAGGAGCGCGATAGTGTTCGATGCCTTCGGACCGAAATACTTTGTTATTATATCCATACACATAAACGACAGCCAGGACACGAGAATGCCGCCGTCAAGCGCTATTATCGGCGTTTGAACAAGCGTCTTGTTGGCAAGCAGATTCATCGAGATAACGCTGACTACAAAAAGCGTCACTACAGTTGCGGGAATAGAGCGAAGAAGTATGACCGCTTCCCTTCGTTCATTTTTTAATCTTATCTTGGTACGCGTTAAGAAATTATCCATTTTCACCTCAAAAAAATATAGCAGCCCCATGTGAGGGCTGCATACAAAGGCGGCTTTGCAAAACGCAAAGCCGCCGTAGCTATTGTGTGTAACAGCAGTCCTGGTTTTGTTTAATGACAGGATGGTACAAGCGAACTGTCAACGTACGATAAGTATACACCACAAAAGCACATTTGTCAAGTGCTGCTCGAATTTTATTTTTTTACAAATCGTGCGGCAATCTCATCAAAGCGAGAATGCTCGATCATACGGAAAAGCTTCGCCGTAACGTCGACGAAATCATCCACCGACCAGCCGTGCACGCCGATGTACGCCTCTGTTACGTATCTGTGCAGAGCGCGCACAGCAACGAGCGCGGCAAGCTCATCGCTCGTCGTAGAATCAGCAAATGAACGCGGGAATGCTTTGTAGAAAATGTGGTTGACAAACATCTTTTCAAGGTAAATGTCCATCTTATCAACGCTCTCAAGGCTAAATCGCGGCACTGTCGATCCTTCGGCATAGTACGCCGAGATATCCCCGTCAAGCTCTTCAAGCGAGCCGCTCGTTTTAAGTAGGCGCTCATAAAGCTCGGCGGCATTTTCCATAGGCATAACGCAGTAAGGCAAGCTCGCGCCAAATGCGTCTGCAAGCGCCTCAATACGCGCGTCGATACCCTTACTGCGATCGGACATGATCGCATAAGCCTTCTCTCTTGCGGCTAAATATTCGTCCGCAGAAAGCGACGCCGCAGCAGGCGCATCATACTCCTCATCAAAGACGTCGATCTCGCGCTTTAGAAAGCGGACAGGCTCATCGTCGCGGTACAAAAGCTCGAGCGTGTATTCACAGCTCGTCGACGTGCAAGCCTCGTGCACGGGCGCGACGCGTACGCATCGCGGATAGCGGCGGCATATCGTCGGGATAGCATCCTCGCCAAGCTCGCGGTGCATCGCGCAGAGTCCCTCCTCGGTCTGCAAGGGGCACTTGCCGAGCCAATTGTACGAGATAAGCGCGTATCTTTCGGGTGTCGGCGCGGGATTTGTCGCAGGTCTGAACGCTACGTCGACGCGGCGGCGAAGCTCGGGCGAATATTCACCGCCCGTTATGCGGAAATACTCGTCCTGCGAGAGTGCAATTCCCCAGCCGTGACAGCAGGTCGCACGGCAATCACCGCACTTGCAGGCAAAATCGGCGTAGTATTCGGGGAATAAAAACTCGTGGGTGTACGGCATAAAGAAAGTATTCCTTCTTTCAAATAAAGATTATTTTTTCTTGACTCCCTGCATCTGAACGCCCCATACGCCAACGATGATCATACCGATGGCGAGTGCCCCGAGCAAGGTGATTTTTTCGCTAAGAAACAGTGCGCCAGCAATAACCGAAACGACGGTGGTTATGTTAGCAAACGCGGTCGTTTTGGATACAGGCAGATGCGTATTCGCGTAGTTTAAAAGCAAGAATGCTACGACGGACGAGAGTAGTCCGAGATAAAGAACTGATACAACAAAGGGCGGATTCCTGAGGGGCAGGAAAATATTGATCGGCGCACTTATATTCGACACAAGCGCGATTCCAACAAACACGACCATACCTACGAGCATCATCGCATACGTGCGCTCGAATGCGCTGAACCGGGCGGAGATCTTGCGGCTCATAACGTTATAGGCAACGGCGGAAACCACCGCACCAAACAAAAGAATAATTCCGAGCGGCGTAACGGTTCCCTCCGCTTTGCCGATAAGGGACATAATTACGATACCGCCCACAGAGAGCGCGGAAAAGAGATACTGTAGAAGCGTCGGTATCTCGCCAAGCAAAAATATGCCGCTTATCATCGACACAACGGGGATAAGTGAAATCATAACGGAAGAAAACGAGCTTGTGGTCATCTGTATACCGTAGCTTTCGAAAAGAAAATACATAACGGGCTGAAAGACCGACATTAAAAGCAGCTTCCACACACCTTTGCCAAAATGAAGCTTCATGCGCGAAACAAGCAAAACGGCAGTCATACCGACGAACGCCACGGCGTATCTCACGGCGATGACCGTTATGGGAGCGGCAAACTCAAACGCCGATTTGGTAAACATAAAGCTGAAACCGAATATAACCTGCGCAAGCAGTGCGGCAACAGTAGCGAGAAGCGTTTTATTCTTCATAGTTTCCTCCCATAAATATTTTTCAGTTTATTATACCACAATCGCTTACGCAGCAACAATTCGCAAAATAGAAAAAATGTTATTACCATTAAAAGTAATTTTTTGTCTATTTTTTCCGTTTGGTGACGGGCGGTCTGCAACCAAAAATGCATTTTTGCAACTTTTTGCAAGTGAACTTGCATAAACACTCACATCTATGCAAAATATAATACAATAAGGAGCGCGTGATACGGCTACAATGTCGGTAATATCGCCAAACCTGACCAAAACCACGATTTTTTCACAAATTCCTCTTGCATTTTTTGGGGATATATGGTAGAATATTAGATAGTAAAATTTAGAAATATGCAATTTACAAAATCAAAACTTGCATTTTAGATCAGATACACAAGGAGTACATTATGCAGATCGCATCTATGACGCGCGCCGAGCTTGAAGCACGCAAAGCCGCTCTCACAAAAGAATACGAGGAAATAAAAGCAAGCGCACTGTCGCTTGATATGTCGCGCGGTAAGCCCTGCCGCGAGCAGCTTGATATATGCGAGGGTATGCTGACCGCGCTTGAAACGCGTGCAGACACCAAAACAGAGGCAGGCGTCGACACCTGCAACTACGGCGGCATTGACGGTATTCCCGAGGCGAAGAAGCTTTTCTCCGACCTTCTCGGAATCCCTGCGGCAAACATTATCGTCGCAGGCAACTCCAGCCTTAACTTAATGTACGATGCGCTTTCGCGTGCACTGCTCTACGGCGTAGCGGGCGGCGACGGTCCCTGGTGCAGACAGGGTAAACTCAAGTTCCTCTGCCCCGCTCCCGGCTATGACCGCCACTTCGCGGTAACCGAGTCGCTCGGCTTTGAGCTTGTGTCCGTACCGATGACGGGTGAAGGCCCCGACATGGACACCGTTGAAGAGCTTATCAAGGACAGCAGCGTTAAGGGCATCTGGTGCGTTCCGAAGTACTCCAATCCCGAGGGTATCACCTACAGCGACGACGTTGTACGCCGCCTTGCAGCGATGAAGCCTGCGGCGAAGGATTTCCGCATTATGTGGGACAACGCGTACGCTATCCACGATCTTTACGACGAGGGCGACAAGCTTCTCGATATCTTCACCGAAGCAAAGAAGTACGGTAGTGAGGATATGATATTCTGCTTTGCTTCCACCTCGAAGATCAGCTTCCCCGGTGCAGGCGTTGCTATAATCGCGGCAAGTGAAGCTAACATCGCGCAGATCAAGTCCGTTATGACCATACAGACCATCGGTCACGACAAGGTCAATATGCTCCGCCACGTTAAGTTCTTTAAGAATGCAGACGGTGTTCACGCACATATGAAGCGCCACGCTGACATAATCCGCCCGAAGTTTGAGATAGTTCTCGATGCGTTCGCGCGCGAGCTTGAGGGCATCGCACAGTGGACCTCTCCCCGCGGTGGCTATTTTGTAAGCCTTAACGTGCCCGAAGGCACCGCAAAGCGTGTGTTCACGCTCTGCAAGGAAGCCGGCCTCGTACTGACAAACGTCGGCGCAACCTTCCCCTACGGCATCGACCCGAAGGACTCGAATCTTCGAATCGCGCCCACCTTCCCCTCAAACGCCGACCTTCAGAAGGCGTGCGACGTGCTTTGCCTTTGCGTAAAGCTCGCGGCTGTCGAAAAGGCGCTCGTATAAACTGACACAAATAAAAAAATCCATCGGTGGTACCGATGGATTTTCTTTTTACTTTTTAACCTTGCGGTGATCCCAGAAATACTGGAGCAGTATTCCGCCTACTATAAATACAAGTGCCAGAAGCGCCTGCGGCTTGATTCGCTCACCAAGCAGGAAGAACGACATTATAAGCGATAAAAACGGTGTAAGATATGCAAGATTTGCAACCTTCGCGCTGTCGGACGCCTTCTTAAGACCGATAGCCCAAAGTAGATAACCGAGCGCCTTTACCGCTATGCCGAGCCATACGAGGCCGAGAATCTCTGTTGTACCAAGCGGCACCCATGGCTCCGGAACAAGCCCTGTTACATTACCTATCACGCCTGCGATAACAGCGAAAATGCCGGCTGTCAGCCAGAAGATCATCATCGCGATGTTCTGGTTGTAGTCTGCTTTTTTGTTAAGTGCGGAGAAAAGTCCGTAGCACACGGCGTTTATAATAACCGCAACGGCACCGACTATAAAGCTCGAATCCATCGTGCTTCCTGCGCCAAGCGAGAGAATTACAATGCCTGCAAAGGAGCAAACGATAGCTATGACCTTCATAACCGTCAGTTTCTCGTGAAGTATGATACACGAGAAAATAAGTATCATTATCGGCCAGAGATAGTTAAGTATGCACGCCTCCTGCGAGGTCATATTCGAAGCAAGTCCGCAGTAGTAAAGCGCATTCGAAAGGAACATACCGATAAAGCCAAGTCCGCTCATTTTGAGGTAGTCGACGAGCTTGTACTCTTTCATTTTCTTAATAGAGCCGTTGGCTATATTAAAGAAAAAGAGGAAGATTGCCGCAACAAATGCGCAGACTGCGAGCACCTCGAAATTCGGGATGCCGTTTAAAAGCATTTTTGCAATAGGGGCAAGAGTTGACCAGACAAGCACAGCGCCGAGCGAATAGAAAATATTCTTATTCATACTGAAATTTCACCCGATATTACATATGGCACGTTACTATAAAGCCGTCAACGTTGTTGCCCGAAACCTCGTACTCAACATACTTCGGAACGGGTACCTTCGTGGTGCCCGACTCATCTGCGGGAACGTAGTATATCTCCCACGAATTACCCTCGTCATCAGTCAGAGCAAGATGCTTTTCGCCGAACTCAAACGTGCGAATAAGCTCCATATACTCCTCATAGCAGAGATTTTCTCTGACCATATAAAATGCGTGAGGCTTGCCGACGTAACGGTAGTGCCAGCTCTCGTAAGCGATGCCCGTAACGTCAACCTTATCCTCTGGATAACGCTGAACGTAGCCGTACTTGTAGCTGTTCGCGCGAAGCCATTCGGGGTACTCCGTTTTCTGATCGAACGTGTACGACTCGCCTGTTGCGGTATTATATATCGCAAAGTCGATCGCAAGACCTGTGTGATGCTCGCTGAATCCGGGCGTTCCTACGTACATTTCAACGTACTCTGCGCCCTTTGTCGACATATAGTAATCGAGAATATTCTGCTGATCCTCAAGTGTGCGGTAAGCAGAATTTATAAGCACCTCGCTCACACCCATATGAAGCGCAAGAGCGTCAAGCATCTGATTACAGAAGTCCATAGCAGTCGCATCAAGCGAATAATTGCCGCCAAGATTGTACGATGAGGTTTTATTGCCGAGAAACGGCTGTATAGTAAATCCGCCGTCGAAATTGTACTCGTTGTCGCCGTTTATTAAAAGGAGGTAGCCGCGATGCATATCAGCCTCGGTCTTTATTGAGTATTCGTACTTGGGATCGAGGACCGGCTCCGGCGGCGTCGTTACAACAGGCTCGGTCGTATCAGAAACGCCCACGCTGTCGCCAGCTTCAACTATCGGCGTCGTGTCGAGAGTGTCCGCAGTCGTTCCCGTGCCAAAGCCGATGCTTCCGCTTGCACATCTTGCGGCAAAAATTATCACCGAAACAAGCAGCATAACGAGTATAGCCGCAACGAGCACGACGAAGCCTGCCGCACGCTGCGTCTGCTTTCTCGATTTGTGTCTTACGGGCGGATACTGCGTGCCCGTCTGATGCATCTGCTGCGCTATGTACTGATGCTGACCGTTTGGCTGCTGCGCTGTGCGGTAGGGCTGCTGTGCCGTTCTCGGCATCTGCCCCGGCCTGTGCATCTGTCCGTTTGGTGCCTGAGTGCGTGTAGGCTGACCGTTCTGATGGGGTACTCCGCCCTGTTTATACGGCTGACCGTCGCGTCGCGGCGCATTATTCTGTCCGCCGTATGGCGGACGGTTATTATAACCGTTGTTCATATAAATCTCCGAAATAAATATTTTATCCGAGAAAAATTGGGGAACACCAAGCGGCATTCCCCAATGAATGTTTTAGTTATTCTGCATCCTTAATGGAGAAATCCATTCTGCCCTTCTTATCAAGGCCAAGATACTTAACCTTTACCTTATCGCCAAGGTTAAGAACGTCCTCAACCTTGTCAATGCGCTCCTTGCAGATCTTGGAGATGTGAACGAGGCCTTCCTTGCCGGGAGCGTACTCAACGAACGCGCCGAACTCCTTGATACCGGTAACGGTACCCTCGTAAACCGCGCCAACCTCGGGCTCGAATACGATAGCGTCGATCATAGACTTTGCGATAGCTGCGCTCTCGCCGTTGATAGCTGCTATGGTGATAGTACCGTCGTCGCTGATATCAACCTTTGCGCCGCTGTCTGCACAGATCTTCTGAATTACGGAGCCGCCCTTACCGATAACCTCACGGAGCTTGTCGGGATCGATCTTGAAGGAGGTCATCTTGGGTGCGTACTTCGAAACCTCTGCGCGAGGTGCTTCGATAGCCTTGAGAATAACCTCGTCGATGATGTAATCGCGGCCCTTGTGGGTAACTGCGAATGCTTCAGCGATGATCTCGGGAGTAAGACCGTCGATCTTGAGGTCCATCTGAATGGAGGTAATACCCTTCTTTGTACCTGCTACCTTGAAGTCCATATCGCCGTAGAAGTCCTCGAGGCCCTGAATGTCGATCATAGTAGTCCAAGTGCCGTCCTCAGCGGTGATAAGACCGCAGGAGATACCTGCAACGGGAGCCTTTATAGGTACACCTGCGTCCATAAGAGCGAGGGTGGAGCCGCATACGGAGCCCTGCGAGGTAGAACCGTTGGAGGAAACGACCTCGGATACGAGGCGGATAGCGTAGGGGAATTCCTCAACGCTCGGGAGTACCGGAACGAGCGAACGCTCTGCGAGCGCGCCGTGACCGATCTCACGTCTGCCGGCACCGCGGGAAGCCTTTGCTTCACCGGTAGAGTAACCGGGCATATTGTAGTGGTGCATATATCTCTTCTCAGTTTCCTCGTCGATACCGTCAAGCATCTGGGAGTCAGAGAGAGTACCAAGGGTTGCTACGGTAAGAACCTGAGTCTGACCGCGGGTGAAAAGTCCCGAACCGTGAGTTCTGGGAAGAATGCCTACCTCGGAAGCGAGGGGACGGATCTGGTCCATACGGCGACCGTCAACACGCTTGTGGTCCTCGAGGAGCCAACGGCGAACGATCTTCTTCTGAATCTTGTAGATAAGCTCTGCGTACTGAACCTCAAGCTCGGGATATTCTTCGCCGAACTTCTCCATGATAGCGTCCTGAATAGGATTCATACGAGCATCGCGAACGTTCTTGTCATCGGTATCGAGGGCGAACATAACGTCCTTCTCGCAGAACGCGAAGATCTTGTCGAACATATCGTGGTCAAGCTCGCCGGACTCGTAGGTGAACTTCGGCTTGCCGATTTCAGCAACGATAGAGTTGATGAACTTAATGAGCTCCTTGATCTCTGCATGCGCGAGCATAATAGCGTCGTACATATCGGAGTCGGAAACCTCGTTAGCACCAGCCTCGATCATAACTACCTTCTCTGCAGATGCAGCAACGGTAAGCTGGAGGTCGGATACCTTTCTCTGTTCAAGGGTGGGGTTGATAACGGGCTTGCCGTCAACCATACCGATGAATGCGCCGCCTATAGGACCGTTCCACGGAATATCCGAGATGGAAAGGGCGATGGAAGCACCGATCATTGCGGTGATTTCAGGCGAGCAGTCAGGATCAACGCTCATTACGGTGAGCGCGAGGTTTACGTCGTTGCGAAGGTCCTTCGGGAAGAGAGGACGAACGGGACGGTCGATAACGCGGGAGGTAAGGATAGCCTTTTCAGAGGGCTTACCTTCACGCTTTAAGTAACCGCCGGGGATCTTGCCGACAGCATACATCTTCTCCTCGAAGTCAACGGACAGGGGCAAGAAGTCGATACCGTCACGGGGCTTTGCGGATGCGGTTGCACAGCAAAGAAGTACGGTGTCGCCGTAGCGAACAAGACAAGAGCCGTTTGCAAGACCTGCGAGCTTGCCGGTTTCTACAACAAGCGGTCTGCCTGCAAATTCATAGTTAAATACTTTGTAATTCTCAAACATTTTGCTATCTCCTTTTGATTTTTTCGGAGTACACGGTTGCGCACTTACATCCGAGTCCGATAAGTCGGGCGCAGGTGTAAATGCTCAGCCGTAAAATACCCCATATAAAATTTTTACCCATCCCGACGTGTAAGGCACGTTAGGAAGGGTCATTTCCGCTTTGCGGCGGCAAAAGCCGCCGCAAAAACGGATTGAAGTCTTATTTGCGCAGGCCGAGCTTTTCGATGATAGCTCTGTAACGCTCGATGTCCTTCTTCTGGAGGTAGCCGAGAAGGTTTCTTCTCTGACCTACCATCTTAAGAAGACCTCTGTGGCTGTGATGGTCCTTGGGGTTGTTCTTAAGATGAGCGTTGAGGGAGTTGATGCGGTTGGTGAGGATAGCGATCTGTACCTCAGGCGAACCGGTATCAGCCTCGGAGAGCTTGTACTCTGCAATGATCTGCTGCTTAACTTCTTTGGTAATCATGGTTTTTTCACCTTTCTAAAATATGATATTGTATATTCCGAGAAACGATGCAAGCGGTCGGTGAGATCCGAAAACTTCGCCTTCGGCAATCATACGGATTTATTATATCACAACATTTTCTATTTGTAAATAGGTTTTCAAAAATTTTTTCGCATTTTTTCAAAACCCTTGCTTTTCGGTTTGCCTTATGATATAATGATAAAAGTGTGTAAACCGTATACGAAAATCAGCAGTACGCCCCGCAGTCTTCCATAATAAAATATTCCCGAAAGGAAACACGAATAATGTATACGAAAGAACTCGATGCGGCAACACATTTTATTCTGGGAAGCAAGCCCGTAGCGATCAAGCCCATCACCTGCGGCAACATCAACCGCACTTTTGAAATCAAGCTTGAGAACGGCGGAAAATATATTCTTCAGAATATAAACGTAAACGTTTTCAAGAAGCCCTACAAGCTTATGGAGAACATCGAAAACGTTTGCGCATTCCTCAAGGAAAAGGTCAAGGCGGCAAACGGCGATCCCGACCGCGAAACAATGACCTTTGCAAAGAGCGATGACGGCACACCAATCTACGTTGATACCGACAACTCGTATTGGCGTATGGCAAAATGGATCGATGCGGCATCCTACCAGTCCATAACACGTCCCGAGCTTTTCTACAGCGCGGGCGAGGCATTCGGTAACTTCCAGTCGCTTCTTTCCGACTACCCTGCCCAAACGCTTCACGAAACCATTCCGAACTTCCATAACACCGTAAGCCGCTATGCTGACTTCAAGGCGGCAGTTGAAGGATGTAAGATCCCGAAGCGCCTTGCTAAATGTAAAGAAGAGATCGCATTCCTCGAGTCGCGAGAGCCGCTCGCGCATATCGCTGTTGACGCTATCAAGGCAGGTACGATGCCCATTCGCGTAACTCACAACGATACGAAGCTTAACAACGTGCTCCTCGATTCCAAAACGGATAAAGGTCTTTGTGTTATCGACCTCGACACCGTAATGCCCGGCTCCGTGCTTTACGATTTCGGCGATGCCATTCGCTTTGGCGCGTGCACCGCGGCAGAGGACGATCCCGACGTTACCAAGATCTCGCTCGATCTCGGTCTGTTCGAGCAGTTCACCCGCGGCTTCATCAAGGGTGTCGGCGGCTCGCTTACCGATAATGAGTACGATCTCCTAGCTGACGGCGCGCTGCTTATGACATACGAATTATGCCTGCGCTTCCTTGGCGACTACTTAAACGGCGACGTGTATTTCAAGCGTAACTATCC
>JAZQZL010000057.1:0-43192 GCA_045634005.1 Candidatus Flemingiibacterium sp.
AAATTCGAGAGGCAAGCCTGACCACATACTGACCATATCAAATATTTCTGACCACATATTAAGACCATAGACACGCACGGACTATACGGACACAAGAGCACACGAAGGCTCCAATCGCGGAAATTCCGGACAGGAAAGCACTAGAAAAACTAAAAATCACTAAAAAGAACATAAACCACAAGATTTAATAAAATTTCTGCTGTTTATTTACAGTTCGTCTATAGATAAGCCTCTTTCCCAAACTTGAACTTCACCTTTTTTGAAGAATAAATTTTGCAAAAATGCACTGGAACTTATGGCCTCTATTTTTTACACACTATTTCTTTATAGTCTCATCACCTTGAGAACATCAACGGGAATGCTTGTGTGGATAATCACTTTTTAGGTCTACAACTTAATACTCCTATGTGGTTTATGCTTTGAACTGAAGAATTTATCTATAAAACCAACTGTCTATATTTGCGAGTTAAAGATATACCTTTCCACAAGTTCAAGGACATTTATAGCTATTTAGTTATGAGTGTCACACAACAAATGACGACGTCACCCATTCGGATGACGTCGCCATTTGTTTTTGTATATATCTTTTATACAACAATTACTATCTCACACAAGCGCAGCCTTCATGTCTTCCTTATTCATGTACATCGCGTGGTCAGCCTTCGCAAATACATCGGCATAAACTTGATCAATTGACGAATCGAATACCGAAACTCCTCTCGCTATTGAAACAGGTACTGTTTCATCGTTTACCGTTATGTAATCGGCAGAGAATGCCACGTCCATTTTTTCAATGAGGGTACGATGACGCTCAAGGTCTTTTCCCTTTAACACAACAACAAATTCATCGCCGCCGATTCGGTATACGGCGCTTGTTTTGAATATGTCGGTAAGTATTCTCGCTGAGTGAATGATAAGTTCATTTCCGATATCGTGGCCATAGGTGTCGTTGGTTTTCTTCAGATTGTTTATGTCTGCAACTATTACACCAAAAGAGGGATTGCCCGTGTTTATTTCCTTGTTAAGCTCATCGATTGCTTCGGCATAGGCAGTGCTGTTCTTTATACCCGTAAGAGAATCTCTGTAAGCAAGCGCGTTTATATATGCAGAATACTCTCGAATCTTTGCATAAGTGTCGGTAAGCACGCGTGCGAGTATACCGATTTCATCCTTTGAATCAATAACAAAATTTACGTTCTGCACGCCGGTAGAGATGTTGGCCGCCTCGGCAGTGAGCTTTTTAAGCGGCGTAACAATTCTGTGTGTTACCCAGAAGGTATACAGAATTGCCAGTGCAAGCACCACCAAAAAGGCGCCAATTATATAGCTAAGCATAGGACGCAGACCACTCTGGATGTCCTTATATGCAGCGCGAAGCTCAAGATGCATTCCGTTTTTTAGGGGTGTTGTTGCCTCGGTATAGTCTTCTGCAATCTTTGTATTCTCCGATGGATTGTAACAGATCTCTTTGTCATCGCTAAGTAAAAGGGCACAACCGGAGTCATAAACAGTTATTCCGTTTACCAGCTCAAGCAGATAGTCAAAATCCATATTGAACCCGAGGAATCCTAAAAAGGTATTTTCTTTGTATAGTGGCGTAAGGAAGGAAACAACCGTATCGTCTGGGGCAAAGGTACTCCTTCGGGGCTGCAGCCATATGTTGCCGGATCCAATCACGTCAAATCCGCTTTCCTTAATAAAGTTCGCGTTAAAAAGGTCAAGCTCCGCAAACTCCTCTTTTGAAAGCTCGTACACGCCATCTTCTTTGAATTTTGAGTAAAATCCGGAAGTAACACCACCCGTCACCTCTGGTGAGAAGCAGAGATAATATGCGGTTGTTCCGGCAGTATTAAGTGCAACCTCGTCAAAAAGGTGGCATATTTCCGCTATATATTCGTCACGATAGGATTCATTATTCAGCGCACTCACACGGTCAAGCTCATGTATTGCGTAGTGCTCCATAATGGCCGACGACTGCATAAAATCGTTCAGCATGTCATTAATATATGCGGCTTCCTTCAGAGAAACATTATTTAATATTCTGTCCGCATCCTTATGCATGATATTATGCGTTACACCGACTGCGATGGAGGTTACAATCGCAGTAATCACAATAAGCGCGGTAATTACAACAAACAGTATTTTGCTTTGAATTGTCTTCATAGTATTTGCTCCTTGGTCTTGCTTTATTAATTGCGTATTTACGCTCCCTCAACTCCGGTGAGTATGCGATGATAACCATCAAGCACTATCTTATCGCCTTCATCCGACGTGCGTATTCCGCTGCTGCGTACGGTTACCTCACCGATCTCCGGATGATTCCAGCGATAACCGAATTGTACTGCCTTTCCGTCATTTATCATCACATTGACAGCGTGATCAACATATTCCTTATCCTTGTGAGAAATGCGGCTGTACCAATAATCGTAACACTCACCCGGTGATAACTTCTCCGTGAGGCCGAGCACTCGCTCCATTACATCATCTACGTGCAGCTCATTCCGGTTGTTTTTTTCGTCAATTCGAATGATCCACAGCCCGATATCATTTGCACGCAGGATATTCTTTGGCTCGAAGTGTATCGTTCCGAATTGCTCCTTGAAACGGTTTATCTCCTCAATAGCCGCGATTCTTGCCTCATATGCATCGGAAGATTTGTGGATATACTTTTGTGCGATCTCATCAACTGTGCAGGGCTTGTCAAAGAGATATCCCTGAAAAAAATCCACCTGAAGCGGTTCGAGTATAGAAAGTTCTTTTGCGGTTTCGACACCCTCACAGCATGCATGTATGGAGTTGGTTTTCGCAAATTCAATTACGTTGCTGATAAGTCGGTAATTGTAGGTATTCTTTTCGATCTCGGACACGAAGCTTCGATCAATTTTGATTTCGCTTACGTCAAGCTGTTTCAAATATCCGAGATTTGAATAGCCCGTTCCGAAATCATCTATGGAAAAACGCACTCCGTACGATTTGATATACTTGATCAAATCATAAAAATGCTTGTCCTGATGCAGCTGAACGGACTCCGTCAATTCAACGGTAAGCGACTCTCCGGGCATTCCCGCATTTTTCAGAGCATCAACAATTTTTTCTCCGATTTTATGGTCCTCAAACTGAACGCTTGAAAAGTTCACGCTCACCTGCAGTGACGGAATAAATTCGCGCCACGCTTTACACTGAGCGAGTGCCTGATTCAGCACCCACATTCCCACAGCCTCAATCAGACGTGATTGCTCGAGAAGCGGGATAAATGAATCAGGGAAAACCTTTCCACGTTTTTTTGAATTATATCTGAGTAGTGCCTCCACTCCGTGAAGCTCATAGTTTCCACTTCTTAACTGAGGCTGATACCAGATTTCAAAGCCTTCGAAGTTGTTTTGTACACTCTCCTTGAGTTCCTCAAGAAGTGTAAGTGCACTTATTCTTTGCTCAATATCCTCGGCAGAAAAGAATTCAAAACAGTCGGTTGTTTTTTGCTTTGCTTTTTGCAGAGTGACATTTGCGGAATCTATCAGTTGAGAAACATCGATAAAGAGACTCTTGTCGATCGGAACAGCTCCGGCGCAGAATGAACATTTTTCACTCATAACACTGTTTATCTGCTGGTATATCTCCTGCGTTTTCTCGTAGGAGGATTCGCTGATTACAGCCGCAAAATTATTATGGTCGATATGGTATGCTTCTTCCACCGAATCTATACCGTTAAGAATATCCGCCACTTCACAAAGCAGCTGATTTCCGAATCTTCTTCCATGACTTAAATTAATGTCAGCAAGTTCGGGAATTTCAAGAAGCATAAGTGCTCCCACAGACCCCATCAAACGCGCCGTCAGGTCTTCACGAAGCTTGGTTTTATTGGAGAGGCCGGTGACCTGATTATAGAGATGACGTACCGCTTCCTCCGAAACTCTTCCGATCATGAGATGGGGGGGGCCGCTTTCATCATGTACAACCCGTCCCCGACAGCTGACCCATACGATTTCGCCGTCACGATTGATCCAACGGTAGTTCATATCGTGAGCGTCCTGTGTACCGTTTTTGATTCTTTCTATGTCCTCACAAAGTGCCTTTCGGTCAGCCGGATGTACGACTGTAAGCATTTCCTCAAAGGTATTGACCTCACTCCCCGGCTTTCTCACGGCAAATCGCTCGTCAATGGAGCCGAAAAAACGGTTCTCATCGTGCGGTATATCAAACACAAACAAAAAGTCATCCGTTGTTTTGTTAATAGCCTCAAAGAGCTTTTTTACGGTTGAGAAATCGTTTAATGACTGAAAAATCTTATCCATGATATTCACCGTTATATTGAATCAGGGTAGTATCATCAACCCCATCAATCGAGTTTATTTTTTCCATGAAGAAGGTATCGTTGTTTTTGCAAAATACCTCGATTGCCATTTCGGTTTTACCTTTTCTCGCGGTCTTGGATTTGATGAAATACTTCATTTTGCCAAATGCACGAATGATATCATCCCCGACCGCATCACCGGTATAGTGAACTACGAGTATGTAGATGCGTCCCCTCTGCTGCTTATGATAAAATAGAATTATCATAAGTGTCATAACGAGCGCCGCAACTAAAACGAGCGCATACATTCCCGCACCCGCGGTGATTCCCGTTGTAATAGCCCAGAAGAGATATAGCAGGTCAAGCGGATCCTTGATGGCGGTACGGAAGCGTACGATAGACAGCGCACCGACCATACCGAGGGAGATTACGATGTTTGTACTGATGGCAAGCGTCACCATGGCTGTCAGCACGGTCATGCCTACAAGTGTTATGGCAAATGCACGGGAATAGATAACACCTGTATAAAATTTTCTATACACAAAATATATCACGGCACCCATGATAAGAGCGGTTAGGAGTCCGATAGCGGCATTCGCCACGGTTACGCCGTCAAACGCGCCCGACTCGAGAATTGATTTTTTTATAAAGTCCTGTACACTCATAGTCATCCTCCAAATTAATTTTCATACCAATATTTAAAGCTTCGCATATACTCTGTCTTCTCATAGCAAAGCACATATTTCGACACTGCGGTAAATTCGGATGCTCTGTCCGGCAAAATATCGCGCACAAACTTCGGCAGAAATTCGGTGTATTTTACCTCCATTACACACTTGCCCGGCTCAAGCACGGGGAGTGTGGGAAGCGTGTCGTCGAAAATATCAAAGCTTCCGACAGCAGCACGCACATCCATATCAAAGGTGATGCGCACCGTTCCGGCATCCAGAATCCACGGCTCGCGGTCATAGTCAACGATAGTGCGCGGACGCATTACGTTGCTGACACATTCAACGTAAAACTCCCTGCATAGCGGATATTTGCTGTGCAGCAAAAATTCGTAGTCACCATCGAGAATTTTATAGACCTCATCCCTTGTGAGCGTTGCCGATTCCTTGAAGATATAGGCGCCGAACTTCTTTTTGCGCTCAAGCTTGATACTGCTGTCCGAGCAGTTGTAGATACGGATTCTGTATTTTTTTCGTTCCAGCACACCCGCATCCTTTTCTTCATAGGCTGTGTTGAAATAATCATCGAAATATAGGCTCCTGATCATATATCCGCCGTTCTTCGCGTGCTTGTCAAGCTCTAAAAACGGAGTCAGCCTTTGGCAGATAAGCTCCTTCTGCGCAGTATCAATAAGATACTTCCACTCGTGACGGTAGCGTTCAGTCTTCGACATAAACATCCTCCACGATCTGTCCGTTCGCAACAACATAGAAGCATTTTGTTCCGTAAACCTTACCGCCCTCGGTCATGTATGAGTCGAACGCAGTCTGGATTTGACCGCCGGCATCATAGGCTTTTATACGAATGAAGTACTGACCTTCGGGAAGAACGTCAAATTCGGCTGTCGGGATCTTCAGATTTTCTTTTTTGAAGATCGGATCGGCAAATGTGTAATCCCGCGCCAGCTCAACCGTGTACGAAACAGCCTCGGCATCGAACGTGTACGATGCTTCCCACTGCAGGCTGATCTTTGAGCCGCTTGCCTGCGGAACGCCGATGAAGAACGGCATAGGCTTACCAAAGGAATCCTTGAATCTTTGGTAGTTAGCCTTTATCTCATCAACAAGAGTGGTGGCTACAATATCGTATTGCTTCGAAGTGACCGGCATATAGAGAGCATCACGTCCGGTGTAAACCAACGGCTTCAGAAGCTCGGCATAAGCTTTTGCATATTCCTCCACACGTCCGTCACAGAGCTTGGCATAAATATTATCCACAGCTGCGGTGAGCGCCCCACGGAACGTTTTCGATTTCAGGCATCTCTTAAATAACACGTTGCCCCAATAGTTGCTTACCCCCGATTCCCACTCGCTGTAGTCGTTCCGCCCGAGAAGCTCGTATTCCGTCCGTTTGAACGATCCGTCAAGGTCCCAGGAGAGTATGTACCAACGGTTATCGTTCTGTGCGCTGTACATATAGAAGTTTCGGCTCTGGGTGTCAACATTTCCTATGAGCAGCTGAAATGCCATCCAATATGCCACGTTTTCAATATCAAAATCCTCTTCGAGTATGGTTTCTATCGGGATTGAATAGTCATTTATTCGCTCAAGCAAACGTATAAGCTTTGTGTGGTCGTCATCACCTTTGATCTCGAGTATCTCTTCAAACTTTGTGGTATCGTATCTTGGATCGTCCTTTGCAACTATCGTGTCCTCATAACGGTAAAATTCGCAGAAGTTGATCTTATAAAGATGCCCTCTCTTATCAAGTCCGTGACGCTCGAGAGCAGTCTTGTTAAGCTGTTCAACCTGCGTATAGATTCCGTAATCCTCGAATTTCGCGTCGGCTCCTGAGGTTAGATCCTTCACATAAAGGCGTACAAACGTGGTACGCAGGCTCATAAGCTCTTCAATCCCTGACAGGAGATCAAATCCGAGCTTGTTGCGAAAACGAAGACCGTCGCCTTGATGCTTGTTTAAAGCTATTGTCTGCTGCCCACGCCAGTCGCCCTTGTTGTCTTTGATGCTGATTTTATAGTTTTTCTGCACGTTTCGGCTGGAAGACTGACCACGTATCTGCACCGTGCAGTTGGGTGCGACCTGACCGTAGCCAAGCTCGCCGGGAATAAGACCGTTTTCGTCGCCTACCTGAATAAGTCCGGCGATTTTATACCGCTCGACACCCATTTCTTCGTAATCGTAAGCTGAATAGGTGTTTATTTCCTCCCATGTGTGATCGGTATTCTCGGCGGAATTTCCACTCGAAACGGTGAGATACATAGTTACAATTTCGGTGTTGTTCTGCTGTTCGTACAAAAGGTTTTTATCTCGTATATGTATATTATCCTCGGTCTGAATTTCCGATTTATCAATCACCGTACCGAGATTTGAGTTCACAGCGGAATCGATTGTATCATCACATCCGGGCATACACATTGCAGCCGCCAAAAGCAGACATGTGACAGTCAAAATATTTTTCTTCATTTTTTCGTTTCCTCCAGCTTATCACTAAGAAATACTCCCAGTCTTGTAAACATTCCGGAGCGGTCTTCTGACACCAGCGGCTGAACCGACAGAATGTAGTACGGAAGACGTTTTGTAAAATAATCAAGTCTTACAGCACATACTGCGGCAAATATCATAGCGGCAATCAAAAATCCGAATCCGTAATAGATATTGGAAAAACACAGCGATACCAGTGTAAAGGCTATGGTTGCCCCGGCAAATATGCCCGTCGTAATACACGCGCCCTTGTAATCCGTGAAATAGAGCAAGATCAACATAAGCATATTTCCGATGGCATAAACGCCGTATCCCACACAAAGAGTACGGAAATATCCGCGCATGACCTCGTTGAACCCGAGCGGAAGCAGATCTAGAAGATATCCGCCGAGTGCAATAACGGCTGCGGTGAACAAAAGCTGTTTGAGCGCGGTGTAGAACAGCTCGGTTTTCAGGGTTCCGATCATTTCCTTTTCAGCTTGCTTTATGTTGTCGATAGTTCCCTTATCGTTATAAAGGCTATAGTGATTGCGGTATTTGGGGTAGAAGTTTACTTCTACCGACACTACGAAATTGACGGTAGTCATAAGTGCGGTCATGAACGCAAGAAGTGCGGGAACGTCGTACCACGGCGCACCGTAAAATAAGCCGTGTACCCTGACTCCAATGTCGGAAAACCACATTATCACAAGATGCGAAAACATACCGATATTCATAAAAAATCCCGAAAGTGCCAGAGGCAAAAACGCATCTATCCACCGCATAAACGTGAAAGCTCCCAGTTTTGTATGGGGAAAATAGCGGTGAAGCAGAATAACGTCCCATATAAGCATAACGCCATATCCCACGCTTACCGAAAAGAGAAGCGATTCGATAACGGGAAGCTTCAGCCACAGGAGAAATGCACCGAGAAGTATGCTCACAGCAACAGACGCAAGAAATGACAGGAATATTCCCTTGTAGTCCTTGATCGCCGACAGAAAGCTCATCGCGTTCCATACGATAATAAGCTCACCAAAAAGTGTAAAGCAGAGTATTCCCTGAAGAAGCGTTGCTCCTGAAAAAGCCAGAAAAACACCGTACAGAATACTGCCGATCCCCAACATAATAACGGTAGAACCCCAAAACGCAGGCAGGACCGCTTCGTTTTTTTCTTCAAAGAGCATATCCGCAACGTATCTTGTTACCACCATTGAGAAGAAGGAAGATACCGTTACAGACGCAAGCAGGGTGTAGGTGATCATGCATATAAGCAGCTCCCTGGTGTGTAGTCCAACTCCGAAAAAGGTGCAGAGCGCCATTATACCAAGCAGCAATAAAACGCCGAGAAGCATGGGTCCCGTGCATATTACCGCCGCGTAGCCGTATGCTTTGGCGGAATTCAGCACGCCTTTTTTAGCAAAAAGCTTTTTTAATTCGAAGCCAATTCCGGCCATTCCTTTTCCACCTCTTTGTAAAGATCACGGTATTTCGTGAGCATAATAATGTATCGGAAATTTTCGTATACACGCTTCTGACCAATCTCGCCCATCTTAAGACGAAGCTCTCTTGATTCACAAAGCGGCTCCATGGCGTCAGCAAGCCTTGAGCGCTGCATAGGAGGAGCGAAATATCCCGCCTTGCCGAGCGTGTCCCCGGGTCCCCCGTTAAGAAGCTCACTGCAGCAGCCAACATCCGTTGTTACCGCAGGACGTCTTGCGGCAAACGATTCAAGCACGGACAGAGGTTGTCCTTCGGAAATGCTTGTGAGCAGTGTAAAGTCGAGCTTTTCAAAATATTCGATGATGTTAACACGTCCCGTGAAAATAATCTTATCTTCAAGTCCGAGCTGTTTTACAAGGGCGTAGCATTCGTCTGCATACTCTTCGTCGTCAACGCCGCCCATGATGTGAAGGCGCACGTTGTCACGTCTGGCGCAAAGCTCAAAGAATGCGTATATCATGGTTTTGATATCCTTGATAGGTGCAAGACGGACGACCGCACCGATATCAACCATTCCATCATCCTCTTTAAGGGGAATATCGCAAAGCCGCTCGTAACTGATACCGTTTTCGATAACCCTACATTTGGAAGCATCGCATCCCATATCTATCTGGGTGTACATAGCACGGGTGAAAAGAGATGTCACTCGAAATGCTCTTTCGTATGTAAGGTCGGAGAGCATATAGAAAAAATCTATCCAATGTGGCTTGAAGGCTCTTGCCACCCATTTCGCGCGGATTATTTCTTCCTCACGTTCTCTTGTATATATGCCGTGCTCTGTGAGGAGCATAGGCTTTTTGGTTACGTATGCCGCCATAGAGGCGAGAAGGCCGCCGTATCCCGTGCAAATTGCGTGATAGCAGTCTGCCTCGGGGATTTTTGTGCCCATAAGGAAAAGTACAGGCAGGAGCCTCGAGCGAACCGAATGGAACGTATCCGAAAATGCAATAAACGGGAATTCCTTGCGGCAGGTCTCGGTGAGCGTTTCAAGAAAGCTTTCGCTTTTTAGATACGACATAGGATTGATACGTCGTACCTGATACATCTCAAAAAGCAAGTCCCAGTTTGGTTTATCGGAAGATACAAGACGTCTGAGTGCTTCCTTTTCCTCGCCGGTGAAGCGGTGATTGAAGATACCGGTATCTTTGACGCGCAGCGCATCATCAAGAAAAACCTGCTCTACCTCAACCACGTTTGGGGGCAGGGTGTAGACAAACTTATCCCTGTCTTCAGCTTTCGCGCCGATAACCCACAGCACAAACTCATGCTCGGGCATTTCGTTTATGTATTGATGCATCCAAGTGGAAACGCCGCCGTTGATAAACGGATAGCAGCCTTCCAAAACCAAACAGATCCTCACAGCTTACTCCTATTTCAGTGTAATTTCAACGGTATCACTTACTGCAGACAGCAGATAAAGTCCGCCTGTAAGATGAGTGAGTTCACCACCGGTAACACTTTCGGGTGATTTTTCGTTAAATCGGACGAGAAACTGTGCCTCGTCGCAGAAATTGCCAATAGTTATTTTCACGCCGCTCCCGGTATACTCCGTTTTCGGCGCCACTGCCGCAAAGCGCTGTACAGCAGCAGACGCCTCAGTGCCGGTAAGATTACGAAGTCCCGGCGCTGATTCATAGAGCCACGACAGAAAAGCATCAAAACGTCGCTTCATCTCCCCCCAACCAAGCTCCGCACCACGCTCGGGGTCGAGTGCATCATCCGGGTGGGTAAAATGGCTGTTTATAAAATGCAGATTCAGCTCAGATATAGCGGCTAAATTTTGGAAGTCATCCAAAATAAAACCGGATATAACGCGCGGCTGATCGACGATGCCGTTTTCATCCACCCAAAACTCCTGCATACATCCAAAATCAAGCTCCGCATCTGCTATATCATCGAAATAAATTCCGGAAATGGTTTTTATGTGCGGATATTCCTTTATCAAAAACTGTCTGCCCTCGTCTGACAAAAGGTTTGAGGGCGGAACGTACAGCGAAAACTCAGCATCAGGGAAAAGCGTGTCGCAAAGCTCGATAAGCTCGTCAAACGCCGCCTTCATTGCGGACTCAGACTGCCAGGTTTTGTAGTCGTAATGATCCTTGTAATCTCTGTTCGACAAAACGAGCGGCTGATGGTTATAGCCATGATATCCAAGCTCGCCGCCTTTTCGCAGGAGCATATTTCCGAAATTAAGAAATGTTCCGGTGTCGGGTGCAGCATCTGCTGTTCCGTCAACATGATTGTCATAGGATTCGATGGCAAGTCCGGTGTATTTCAGTCCGTATTCGTCGGCGAAATTCATCATGTCTGGCCACCAGATGTTTATGTAGAAATCACGGATGGTCGTGTGATAGTCCCGCTGTATGTATTCACTGTTACCGCTCGGTATCTGAGAGGGAAAGTCGTCCAGATAAAACGTGGACGAGTTGATAACAGGATACACGCACACATCCGAAAGCAAGCTATAAGACGCCGCATAAAATCCGCGCATCGCTTTGTCGTACATACCGATATTGTCCACTACAAAAACACCGCTTCCGTACTCTTTTTTCCAAACAAGCGGCACACCGTCAGGTCCATCGGCATTTGCATATACCTTTGCATCATCCGAGAGTACAACAGTAAGCGAGGATTCAAAGGGATCGGGAACGGCAAACGCACGTCCTCCGCCTATCATAAACTCCTCTCTGGGATAAATGCTCTCTACCGTATAGTAGTCGGGCGAAAGATCGTCAATTCCGATTATCTGTGAGATCGCAGAGGAATATACGTTGGTTTCAAGCACCAGCGGAAACCATGCGGCACCACCGTTCTGTACAAAGTCGCAAAGGGCGGCAACCGATTGTCCAAGAGGAGTAAGATCGGACAAAAGTACAATGACTTGCGCGAATCCTTCAAAGGGTGGCAGTATGTCCTGTGCAAGGTCTACCGAAGCATACCCGACCTTCATGTCGGCAAGGATGACAGCAAACTGCTCATACGCTGTGCACGAGGATACATCGCCGCTATGGTGCAATAAAAGCGCATTTTTATCTAAAGAGTCACAGGCATCATCCTTTGTGACTATCTTATCCTGCGGCATTAGTTCAAGCTTTCTGTCATAACGGTTTGCCCGTATTCCGCTCAGCTCCACAAGCAGAACCGCCGAAATCAGCGAAAACACCAGCAGGATAACAAGTATTCCCTTGAAGCTGAACTTGCGAATACCGTTTATCAGCTCACCCAAAACGCAAGCGCCTCCTTAGTTTTTGATGATTTGTAAATCTGACTGTTTTCCGTTTCTTTTACAAAGTCCTGTATCTCACGACCATTGCCAAGTGAGGCGAGATACTGTATTTTTAACAGGATATATTCCTCAGCCTCCGGCCATTTTTCGCCCATTCTGCTGATAACTTCTCCGGCGACATCATAGTTTTTGCGCTTCAGCTCATTTAGGACAAGGCGTGAATAATCGGTAATATCACCGTCCACCGCTATTTTTTTGCTTATCAGCTGGCAGAAAAGCTCGCGGTTCATAACCTCAACCTGTCCTTGCATAAGGTTCTGCGTAAGGCAGGTCCACAAAAAGTCTATGTAATTTGACAGAACACCCATGTCGTCGGGATTTGCGGTGTGTTCCGCATCCAGCTTCTGGAGCATATAGTCGTTTTCCTTGGATATCTCCACCATCGCCGTTACAGCGTAGTGTACGACTTCGGTGTCATCGTTGTTTCCTGCTTTTTGCAAAAATTCCACATAATCACCTGGGTTGTCGTTCAGAACATCCATGATAATGGATCGGCGCTCTCTCGCCGAGTTGATAAGCAGAGCTTCCTCAATCGGAATTGCGGTGTCAGCCTTTTTTTCATCCACTGTGACGCTTTTATAAAGCTCAGATTCAAGCTTTAATTTTTCAACGCCTATCTCGGCAGAATCGGTAGCATCAAATGCTATCTGAAAATGCAGTATGAGCACGATCAGCACTCCCCAAAGCGGAAGCAGAAGCGCCACGAAGAACATATATTTATGTACCGACAGAACTCGGATTTTGATTCCAAAAAACACAAGCAGGCATACAAGAAGATGCACAGCTACAGCTATAATATAAAGCATATATCGCCTTTCTTATTTTATGACGGTGACGGTGATGTCAAGCCCCTCAAATCGCGGCAGGATAAATTCGATGTCATTTTCAGTTGCCTGAGAGAGAATGAGGCGCAGCTTACCGTCGTTTGTAATTCCGAGAATATCGTTAAGCCTTATCTTGCCGGTGAGCATATCATCCGCTTCTTTCAAAGTATGACCGTTCAATGAAAACTCCAGCATAACGTAGGTCGACACCTTCTTTTCCGCGAGTGCGGCAAAATTCTGTACGCACTCCTCAAAGTATTCGGCGTTCATTATGTGTGTGCCTGAGATATACTGCTTTTCAATGAGGGCGTTGCTATAGTCATGTGCGCGCAGAAGTGACATCTGCACAAGATCACGCAAAATTTTGAAAAGGTTTACATAATAAAGCGAGCGCTGATCCATATCCGCATGCCATAGGAATATCATCAGTACAAGCTCATCCCCACGGTAAACACCTGCCGCATACATGGGATACTCGCTTTTAAGCTCGGTATTTTTCCATATACCGCCCCCTCGAAGTTTTTCGATAACGGGTGCGTAGGTCCCCAGAGAAACAGAGCGTGCGGCAACGTCTAAAAGATCTCTCGATGCAACCTCAAGACGTCCGTATGCGTTCTTTGCGTTTACGGAATATACCGCGATGCTCTTGTTTTCAAGGATATCTTCAAAGGTTTCGATAGTGCGAAGGTATAGCTGCTGTGGAGCAACGGTGTTAAGCTTTCGGGTGATGTCGAAAATCTTGCCAAAGCTGTCCTTTGAGCTGATGATCTGCTTTTTGAGGTCCTTTTTCTCACGAAGGGTATCCTCGTATATCTCTCCGGTGAAGATAAGCTTATTTTCTAACAGTTTGTTCTGCTCTTCGAGATATTTGCCGTGCTCCTCTTTTTTCAGATTGACGTAGCCGCAAAGCCCACCCACCAGGAAAAAGAACACAAATGCAAGCCAATTTGTCGGCTCGTAAAATATGGTCAGCGGATCTGTTCCCGCCATGACCTTTGCGATGAAATATGAAACGCTGGCAAGTGCCGATGCGGCGATACCGAAGGACAAGCCATACAGCGTTGCCATGATCACGATAAAGATTGTTCTGAAATCAACGATGGAAAAGATAACGGCAGAGTCGGTTATATGTATAAACAGCTCGGATAGGAAAAACAGCAGAAACAGCTCGATGATCTTTATGGCATACGAATGCGTTGAGAGCCATTTTTTGACTCTGGCAAAAAATGGCTCTGCTTTGTCCTTTTTGGTGGTAAGATAGAGCTCGTACTGCTCCTCTATATCCTCGAGAACAGATATCTTCGCAAACCAGCCGTATTCGTTTCTGAGTGCCGTATTTGTGGTTTTGATAATACCCGAGGTATGGCTCTCGGTAAATTCCGTTTTCACATTCGCAGCGAGGTTTTTAAGGCGCTCGGCAAAATCGGAGAAGGTAAGGTGAAATTCATCTCCAACGCTTAAAATACCGCTGCCGGATTTCCAGTTATCAACGATACGGGTAAGCAGATCCGACAGATCCGTGAGGGAGAGGAAATGGATCCTCGACGTGGGAGATTCCGGGATTCGAACGGTTTTACCCGAGTGTATTTGCTCAAATACACCGTAAAGGAAATCGTTTTTATACACCGGGCTGTAAAGGTACGGTATCTGCACGGTTTTGATGTCAAGAGAGTATCGCTTTGCGTAAAATTCGCAAAGCTTTTCGTTAGCCGATGCCATTATCGCCTTGTCGGTGCGCTCGCTGAATGAGGAATCGAGAGGCGACAGATAGAGAATCTTGATTTCTTTTTGCATCTCTGCAGAGAACTGCAGAACCTCACGAAGCTCCTCTGCATCGTTTTGATCGGTAGAATGGAATTTCAGTCCCACCGAGAAAAAGACGATGAGGTCGAATTCGTAGGTTTCAAGAATGGCCTTAACCGACGGTTTGCGCACACGGAACAGCTTTATTCGATCAGCGCCGCCGAGTTCAGTGTTCCCGAGCACCATAACCTTACTTTGCGGGAATGTAGATTGCACAAATTCCTCGGTAAGGTATTCGGTATTTCCGACAAGCAGAACTCTCGCAAGGCTGATATCGGCATATTCCCCCACAACACTGCGCTTTTTCTGCAGTTTTTCTCTGAAGGTGACCAGTGTTCGGTGATTGACAACGCGTATAAGACATTCCACGAGTTCCTTGTCAAAAACGCCGCACATTCCGCTTGAAATCATCTGAAGTGCTACGTCCTGGGAAAATGCTTCCTTATAGCTGCGGGAACTTGTCAGTGCATCATAGGAATCCGCAAGTGCAACAACCTTGGCACACAGCGGAATAGCGTCACCACGAAGCCCTTCGGGATATCCGGTGCCGTCAATTCGCTCGTGATGGTATTTGGCAATCTGTGCGGCATATTCAACGGTTTTTGGAGAAACATCCCCATGATATGCCTCACGGATAGTCTGCTCGCCGAATACGGAGTGCTTTTTAATGATATCGTATTCGACCGGAGAAAGTGTTCCGGGATAATCGAGAATGCTTTTCGGGATCTGAAGCTTGCCGATATCGTGCAGTGCAGATGCCATCGCTATTGCAGTTATATCTTCTTCGGGGAGAGACAGCTCCGGCTTATATGCAGACAGTTCGCGAAGAAGAAATTCCGTGATCATTCTTACATGGTAAATATGATATATGCTCTCACCGTTAAGTTCTCTTTCTTCGATATCATCGGCAAGGTATTCAATTTTCAGTTCATTCGAGTCGTTTTTCGTATAAAAAGCCAGTATTGGCGTTCCTTGCATTGCAGACATCTCCTTGAGGTAAGAATAAGAGAAAAGGCATCATTGATTGTATAATATATCCATTGTATCATTATATTATATCACGCGAATATGACAGAGAGATGAACAAATATAGCCACATATATTAACGAACTCTAATGGAGTAACCTTTCTCGCCCTGGTTTCCATCCGTTAAATAGTTCTTTCAATATTTAATGTTGCTGGGATTTACCTGTTCGCTTGTGCGATACACACATGTTTCGACGACAGAGGAATAATACTTATTTTCTTACATAACCAGTCCTACTCACCTGTTCAGATATGTTCAACCCTGAAATAGTATCTTAGCATTCGCGTGTTTTCAAGATTCACCCCTTTTTCTTTGTCTACTGCGGCGCAAATAATTATCCGCAAAACCACTTGACAACCGCCGTCATACGAGTTACAATACAAACGCCTCCCGAACCGCAAATCTCGCGGATTCAGGGAGGCATTTTTGTCCACATATTTGACCACTTACAGAACCGGACTACACGGACACAAGAGCACACGAGAGCATGAAACTGCGGATTTTCCGGACAGGAAAGCACTAAAAAAACACAAAAAGCACCGAAAAAACGTTCCGGCCGGCGTTGGGGTGGTAGAGGCCGCAAGTTCAAGTCTTGTCACTCAGACCAAAACGAGGGTTCATAACTGATGTTAGGAACACTCGATATTTTTTTGCCTGTGTTTACTTAATATTTGATTGTTTGGAGCAGATTCGTCTGCTCTTTTTTGTTTTTAGTTAAACTGCGCTTGGGAGATATTCGATAGCCACTCCCTGCCGCGAGTCAAGCTTATAGGTGTGCTTGGGTACGATGCTCCGCAAGTCGATACAACCGACAAAGCGGTAGTGGATGACGAGCCGTTGCGTTCTGTTCTTACCCGTTCCCTCAATCGGAAAGACCTCGATCTTGTCGATAAGTTCTTGCAGAACGATGGGCGTCAGCGTTTGCATCGTCATAAACTTCCGTATTGCTCTGATGAAACTACCCGATGAGTTCTGTGCGCTGTCAAGGCATTCAATCTTGTTCCTAAGATCGAACATCTGCTTTTTGAGTTCTTCTTGCTCAACCTCGTATTTGTGAGACAGTCGCATAAACCAATCGTCCGTGACCTTACCGTTGACATTATCCTCATACACACGCTCGTAGAGTCGAAGAAGCTCTTGGCTTCGTGCTGTAGCCGCCGCCAAGGCGCTCTCTGCCGCCTTTCGTTCTGCCAAGGCATCCTTGTTGGTCTTGTGTTCTAAAAGCTCCGCAAATGCGGTTCCGTCGTGATCAAGGTAGGTTGCGAGTTTGAACAGTTCCATCTTCACCACCTGCTCCAAGGAATCCTCTCTGACATAATGTGTTGACTCACAGGTGCCGCGAAGCCCCTTGTAGTTTGAGCAACTGTAAAAGCGGATGCTCGGATTCTGTTTGTTGATGTTAAACCACAGCTTGTGTCCGCAATCTCCGCAATAAAGAAGATTTGTAAAAATGCTTTTCTTCACATTCTCGTTCTTCGGCTTACGGCGTTTGGAATTCTTGGTTAGCTCCTGTACTCTCTCCCATGTCTCTCGGTCAATGATAGGTTCGTGTACGTCCTTGAAGATTGCCCAATTCTCTTTGGGATTCTCAACGCGAGTTTTGTTGCGGAAGGATTTTGAATAGCTCTTGAAGTTTATAATATCTCCGCAATACTCCTGCTGCTCAAGCATCTTGGCTACAAACGCCTCCCGAACCGCGGTTATCGCGAATTTCGGGAGGTATTTTTGACCACATATTTGACCACTTGCAGAACCGGACCACACGGACGCAAGAGCACACGAAAGCACGAAACTACATTTTTTCGGACAGGAAAGCGCTAAAAAACACAAAAGAACCGAAGAAAAGCTATAGTCGGGCTTGGGGTGATGCAGGCCGCAGTGGATACGTTTGCCGCAATGCGGTTTTCGAAAGTGTATTGCAAAGGAACACTTTTTATGGTATAATGTTTACATAAGGTAAGTTTTAAAATAAACTTCGAAAAGGAGCTTTTATGTTTGATAATGTAAAACGTAATTTGGGACTTGGCTGTATGCGTCTGCCTATGAAGGACGGCGAGGTGGACAAGGCAGAATTTAACCGTATGATAGATTTGTTTATTGAGTCTGGATTTAATTATTTTGACACCGCGCACGGTTACATAGAGGGAAAAAGCGAGAAGGCGATTCGCGACTCTTTAACCTCAAGATACGATAGAAAAAGCTACGTGCTTGCAAACAAGCTCTCCGAGTGGTTTTTTAAGTCAGAGGACGAGGTGCGTCCGTTATTTGAGCAACAGCTCGAAATATGCGGTGTTGAATATTTCGATTTTTATCTGTTCCACGCGCTCAACCGCAATTCGTATAAAAAGCATAAGGAATGCCGCAGCTTTGAAACTGTGGAGCAGCTGAAAAACGAGGGCCGGATAAAGCATATCGGTATGTCGTTTCACGACACGGCGGATATTCTCGATATGATACTTTCAGAGCAGCCGCAGATAGAGGTCGTCCAGCTGCAGCTTAACTATCTTGATTATGACGATCCCGGTATACAGAGCCAAAAGTGCTACGAGGTAGCAGTAAGGCACGGCAAGAAGGTTATCGTTATGGAGCCTATCAAGGGCGGCGCTTTGGTAAATCTCCCAGAGGAGGCTATTTCGGAGTTTAAGAAGCTCGGCGACGCACAGCCTGCCTCGTATGCCCTCAGATATGCCGCGAGCTATCCCGAGGTGTTTATGGTTCTTTCCGGTATGGGAAATGTGGATATGATAGAGTCGAATATTAAGACTATGTATCCGTTCGTACCGTTTACCGATAAAGAATTTGCGGCGACGGACAAGGTCAGGGACATTATCCGCAAATACAATCAGATTCCCTGCACAAAATGCAAATACTGTGCGGAGGTCTGCCCGAAGTCGGTGCCGATAGCAGAGCTTTTTGCAATATACAACGAGTACGCGATGGCGCACATAGCCAGAAAAGACGCCGCCGCAAGCTTTTCGGGCTTCGAGGTTAAGCCGGGCGACTGTGTCGAATGCGGTAAGTGCGAGAGTATTTGTCCACAGAATATTGAAATCCGCGAAAAGCTTAAAAAGCTTGCGAAAATGTAATTTGCCAAAATAAATTCTCCTTACAAGGCTGCAAGCGCTTTGTAAGGAGAATTTTTTATTTATAGCTGCCGTTACGGTAAATAACATCGGGGTATATTCTCTCACGGGATAGAAATACTGCTCGTATATTAAAAGACACCTGCTATTTTATTTTCGTAAAGGAAGCAATTCGTGCACTTGTGCCAATAACTTTGAAAAAAGCAAAATAACACTTTTAAATAAAAAGGAGATTCTGTGAAATCTCCTTTTGCTATTCCCCACTGCTTTCGCGAATGACGAGATATGAGCTGACCTTGTGCTTTGCGGGAATATGATTTGGATTCTTGATATAATCCATCATAACCTCAAAAGCCGTCCTTGCAATGTCTGTGTAGAGGTACGCCATAGTTGTGAGCGTGGGTGATACAGATCTGGTTATGGGCAAATCGTCAAAGCCCACGATCATAACGTCTTTTGGAACTATAAGCTTTTCGTGCTTTCCAAAGTTATAATTTTTAATGCTTCGGAGTACTTCCGCCGCTAACATATCGTGGTGACAAAATACACCTATCGGAAGCAGTTCGCTTTGTTTTTTCAGCCTGCGTATCAGAGCGGATACAAGCTGTTTAACATTGTCAGCATCTATTTTTCCGCCCGTGTTTGAAACAACGCCGATGTGTTCAGCCGGAATACTCATACCTGCTTCTGTCAGCTGATGATAATACCCCTCGAAGCGCTGATCCTTGTCAACACAGTCGCTGAGCGCGAAATAGTAAAATGACCTGCAGCCACAGGACAGAAGGTGACCTGCAACCTGCTTGCCCGCACTCAAATTATCTACCAAAACCGTATCTGCGTTCGAAAGATCCACGTCCTCGGCGAGCGTAACGATCGGTAACGGATATCGGGAAAAGTACGGCTGCTGATAAGACGATAACGACGAGCAGTTAAATACACCGCAGCACCCAAGCTCAAAAAACATATCCATAATGTCACGTTCACGTTCCCTTATTCCTCCGCCGTCAGAAACAATAAGCTGCATTTGATTTTCACAGGCAACAGCCTGCAGGGTCTGCAAAACGGACGAAAAAAACGGATTGTTGATATTGTTCACGAGAACGCCGAAGATGTTTTTCTGCCTTCGGTCGTAAAATTTTCGCATAGGCGTTCCAGCTTTACAAAATCCGCGGCATACATAATATCCGCCTCCAAGCGCTCGAATAAATCCCTCTGCTTTAAGGCGCTCGTACACACGCATAGCGTCCCTTGAAGAACACCGCTGCACACTTGCGAACTCACGCGCTGTAATAAAACGCGAGCCGGAGATACCGTATTTTCCATTTACTATATCTGCCTTTGCGCTTTGGAACAGTTCATCGGTACGACTCACAGAACGCACCTCCTTATGCATAATCTCCGTACTTGTTAGGATAAAATATTTTTCCTTAACAACAGTATATCATATTTCTGTGAACTATTCAAGAGGTTTGGGTAACATCGCGACGATGTTTTCGCGAGGAGTGCCCAAAAGCATACCGCCGCCCTATACGCTGTGGTATAATAAAATTAACGGTAAACTTCGTTAAACATTGATATTACATACAGGTGATGTTTATTATGAAAGCTATCATAAATGCAACTATCGTTATGCCCGATTACCTGATACCAAACGGAACAGTCGTAATAAAGGATGATAGGATCCTTGATCTCGGGCAAAAAATCAATACTGACGGTATGGAGATCTTCGATGCCAAGGGTGCGTATCTCGGCCCCGGACTTATTGATATCCATACTCACTCCGACGGCGAGGTGTTCTTTTCGGATGATCCCGTAAAGGTCGCACACACACTTCTCTCTCACGGTGTTACGGACGTCTTGCCTGCGCTGTATTTCAGCGCCGATCGCGACACTCTCATAAACCAAGCGAGGACGATACGCTCGGCGACTCGTGAGGCACCCAATATACTCGGACTGTATATGGAAGCACCGTATATGAATCCAAAATTCGGATGCAACAGAGAAAACAACCCGTGGCGACACCCGATAAGTAAGGAAGATTATATGCCGCTTGTTGAAGCCGTAAAAGGCTTTGCAAAGGTTTGGGTGGTCGCACCCGAGCGAGAGGGCATAAAGGATTTTGTCCGTGATGTCAAAGCGGCTGATGCGGGAGCCGTATTCTCGGTAGGACACAGCGAAGCTGCGCCCGAGATGACCGAAGCGCTGATGCCGTACGGATTAAAGCTTGCCACGCACCATACCAACGCAACGGGAACATTACAGAAATACCCCGAATGCAGATCGGCTTGCGTTGACGAAACGGCGCTTTATAATGACGAGATATACACAGAGCTTATCTGTGACAAGGTGGGTATCCACGTAGCTCCGTATATGCTTCGACTGATCAAGAAGATCAAGGGCGACGACCGTATCATACTGATATCCGACGCTTTCGTTGAACACGGTCCCAAACCGTCAGATGAGCTTTACGAGGGCGCGGACGACATAAACTTTGACTTTTCGGGTGAGATAGCCGGCTCGAAAATGATCCTCGACGGCGCCTGCCGCAATATGATGGTGCATACGGGTGCGTCCATTTGTCAGGTGTTCAAATACGCATCCACCAACCCGGCAAAGCTGTTATCGCTCACCGACAGAGGCTCGGTCGCGCCTGGAAACGTGGCAAACCTCATTCTGACCGACGCGGAATTCAACGTTAAACGCGTTATGCTGAACGGTCAGTTTACCAACTAAATCCGTATCAATTTATATTACATATTTCAAGGAGGAAGCTATGAAAAACTTCATCACCGATCCCACAACAGATTTTAATTTTGATCCCCACGAATTTGTCCCCTTCAAGGATAAAAAGGTTTGCGAGTACGTTCGCAGCCTCAGCGGCAAGGATCTCGAAAAGAGAGAGCCCTGGTGGCACCCGGAATTTGAGGTCAAGGTTATGATGAACCCTCACCCCGTACTCATTTCTACTCTTTTCACCCGTCTTAAGGAAGCGTCCGAGCAGGGCAGATCCTTCACAATGATCCTCGGCAATCCCGAGCCCGATACATACATTCCGCTCGCACAGCTTATCAACTACTTCAAGGTAGACTGCTCCAAGGTACACCTTGTAGCCGAGGACGAGTGGGCTGACCAGGACGGCAACATCGCGCCCATTACCTACAAGGCAGGCTTTGCTCATTCTATGATAAAATACCTTTGGGCACAGATCGACGAAAAGCTTCGTATGCCTATGGAGAACGTACACTACCCCACCAACGCCAATATCAAGGACTACAGCAATATAATCGACGATATTACCGACGGCACCGGCGCGGATATCGCCTCCACCTCCCCCGGTTGGGCAGGTCATATGGCGTTTGTTGATCCCATTCCCGAATTCATCGGCTCCGGTGATATCGAGGAATGGTTAAATCAGCCGGCACAGATAGTCAAGCTTCACCCGATGACCATTATGCAGAACTCTCTTAACGGTACGTTCGGTCAGTCCGGCGATATCGCAAACGTTCCTCCGTGTGCGGCTACCATCGGTCCGCTCGACGTTATGAGAGCAAAGGAAAGAATTGAGGTACACGCGCTTGCTACCTGCGGCACCTTCTCCTCTTGGCAGAGAATGACGAGCCGTCTGTGCACGCACGGTCCGATCACCCCGTATCTTCCCAGCACTATGCTTCAGACCAAGAAGACTCAGGTCTATATTTCCGAAGAGCTTGCCGCTCCGTTTGAATGCTGGGAGAAGGTCGGCTATTAAAATTACCGCGCCTTTTTTACAGGTGCATTCGATTTTGCAAAAAGTCTGTATGATTTTGCATTGAAAAATAAATTTTAATGGTGTAAGATAAACATAGGGCGTTGCACGCTTTACGGCGCCAATACATTTTCGCTCTCAAAAGGAGGAGCCTTTAAATATGGAAATGAAGGTAGGAATTATAGGCCTTGTTATGGGTAAACGCCACATCGAAGGCCTCAAAGAAAGGAATGTCGAGATCGCGGCAATATGCGATATAAACGACGAGCTGCTTACAAATATCGGAGATGAGTTTGACATTCCCGAAGATCGCAGATACACCGATTGGAAGGATCTGCTCAAAATCGACGGTATGAACGCAGTCATTATCGTTACCCCCGACCAGACTCACAGAGAGATGTCCGAGATGTTCCTTGCCGCAGGCAAGCACGTGCTTTGCGAAAAGCCTCTGGCACTCACACGCGAGGATCTCTCCGCTATTATTAAAGCGGCAGAGGGCGCAAACACAAAGTTTATGGTAGGTCAGGTGTGCCGATTCTGCCCCGCGTTTATGAGGGCAAAGGAGCTTGTTGATAACGGTACCATCGGTGAGGTGTATTTCGTAGAATCCGAGTACGCTCACGACTATGCGAAGATACTTCACGCGTGGCGTGCGGATCCCCTTCGCCACGGAGTTGTCGGAGGCGGCTGCCACGCGGTTGACCTGCTTCGCTGGCTTGTAGGCGATCCCGAGGAGGTATTCGCTTACGGAAGCCACAAGCTTCTTCCGCAGGTTACGTATGACGATGCTACCATATCCGTTCTGAAGTTCGGAAACGGCGTTATCGGCAAGGTATTCGTATCCACCGGCTGTAAGCGTCCGTACACTATGCGTACTCTTATCTACGGAACAAAGGGCACGATCATTTGTGATAACAAATCACCTGCGCTCACGCTTTACACGCTCGGTCCGGACGGCATAGCAGTAAACCCCGAGCCCGAGATGATCCCCGTAGAGATCAAGGACCATAACGTAGGAAGCGAGTACGACGTATTTGCCGAGCACATTTTGAACGACACGCCGGTTGAGATGAGCGCTTATGAAGGCTCAAAGACTATTGCAACCTGCCTTGCTATCGTACAATCCGCAAAAAGCGGCAAGCCTGTCGTTCCCGATTTTAACTTCTGATGCACAGAGCACAGCTTCTCTGATGCAAGGTTATTGCAGCACGTGTCTTTCAAAAGCCGGAATCCAATAACCGAAAATCAATATACTTAGATATCAAGTTGCATATTTTGCACCCTCTGATTAGCCTCAATATGTCTCCCGCGACGAAAGTGCACCGTTTTCGGCTGCTTGTTGCGGGAGGCATATTTTGTATGCATAACTTGCCGGTCACCTCGCAAACTAACAAAAACGGGGGAGCAAAATGGATATTTTAAAAGTAATATTAACCGCGCTGTTATCTGTCTGCGCGCTGTTCATCGTCACAAAAATTATGGGACACAAGCAGGTATCACAGCTTGACTTTTTCGACTACGTCAGCGGCATTACCATCGGTTCGATCGGCGCGGAGCTCTCTACAGAGCTTGAAAAACCGTGGAAGCCGCTTATCGCGCTTGCGATTTACGGTCTTTCATCGGTCGTGCTAAACCTACTTGCGCACAAAATGCCTCTCACACGAAAATATATCAACGGCACACCCACGATTTTAATGAACGACGGCAAGCTCTACCGTGCAAATCTGAAAAAAGCGAAGCTTGACCTGTCCGAGTTTATGCTGCTCTGCCGTGAGCAGGGATTTTTTGACCTTGATGAGGTGCAGACGGCAATCTTCGAGCATAACGGAAAGCTGTCCATTCTTCCCAAAGCGGCAAACCGACCTGCAACGCCCGAGGATATGGGAATTACAGTAAAAGGCACACAGCTCGGCGTAGAAGTAATTATGGACGGGCGTATAATGGGCGAAAATCTTTCGCGAATGGGACGAAACGAAAAATGGTTAAAAAAGCAGTTGAAATCACAGGGGTATAATTATGCAAATGAAATATTCCTCGGTATTTACCGTCCGGACGAGGATACGCTAAAACTATACAAAAACGAGTGACACGCATACACTGATATCGAGCCTAAAGGAGGTATCACTATGCGAAATCACAACTGCGGCAGGCATCCCGATGTGCGTGACTACGTAGCCGAGCCGTTTATATTCAATATTAATCACGCCACTAATATGAATGAAAATTTCCGTACCGTACTCTGGACGGGCTGCCATATGCAGCTCACCCTTATGAGTATTCCCGTTTGCGATGACATCGGTGTTGAGATGCACCCGGACGTTGATCAGTTTATACGGATAGAAAGCGGATGCGCAAAGGTGTATATAGGCGATTGCCCTCACTCGCTTTGCGAAAGCGGCTGTGTGGACAGCGGCTCCGCCATTATCATTCCCGCCGGCACGTGGCACAATATCGTCAACGTCGGCAAACGCCCTCTAAAGCTGTATTCGCTCTATGCGCCGCCACAGCATCCTTACGGAACGGTTCATCGGACGAAAGCCGATGCAGAGCACGGAGAAAACTGAAATATCAAACGCCGATGAGGATATCTCATCGGCGTTTTTGCTCTGTGCAAATTTCATTATATACTATGACCTTTTCATTCTTTGTTTTCCCACATTTCCCGTGTCAGCAGCATAACGTGTCCCGTCCTGATTTCACCAAGCAGGCTCACGTCAAGCCCCTCACTCGTGTGATGATATGTAAATCCAAGCTTTTCCTGAACTCGGCGGCTCTTTGTATTGCCATCATAATATCCGCACCAAATTTTCTTCATACCAAGCTCCTTGAATGCGTGGCGAATAGCCTCGCGTGAAGCTTCGGGAATCAGCCCACGCCCCCAAAACGGCTTTCCTATCCAATATCCAAGCTCGCACTCATCCTCGCGGTCGGTCATATCGGTATTCGCTCCCATTTTGAGCCCAACACTTCCGATTGGAATTCCGTCCTCTTTAAGGCAAACGGCATAGGTTTCAGGCACGGACAGGACTGTGCGAATAATGTCGCGGCTGTTTTCCACGCTCGTGTGCGTCGGCCAACCTGCCGGCGGTCCCACCTCGGGATCGCTTGCGTATTTGTATAGATTCTCTGCGTCATTCTCGTTCCACGCTCGAAGAATGAGTCGCTCTGTTTCAATTGTCACTTTAAACCTCCGTTATGCCGTATATCCCGGCGGGCGTTATATATTTTTAAGATAAGACGTCGTTCCCTCTATCGAAGAAAGCTCCGTGTGCAGACATTCGAGGAACGCCCTCATAGAATCTGACATCGGTCCCTGCCTTTTTAAATAGAACACGTACTGATCCGGCGGCGGATTGTATAGTGCGCTTATTATAACGTCTTTTCTGTGCAATCGGTGCGCGATAGTGCTCGGCATAAGGCACCAGTATTCGTCGTTTATAAGGCTTTCCATAAGTCCCATACTTCCGACTAAAATATGCGGTCTTGACACGAGCGGAACGGTATTTGCTCTCCAGTTGTCGTAGTCCGGGAACCACGGAACCTGTATCTCGTTTTCGGGAATAAGCGTGGTTATATCGACAGTAGATGAAAAGCCGCTTTTACTTCCCGATACGCACACCATTTTGGTGCGGTATGCGGGCGACGTTTCAAGAGTGTCGCCGTAAACGTCTGGCGTTATGAGAGCGAGATCGGCACTTCCGTCCTCTACGCTTTTATAGGCGCTCTCGGAGTGGCTTGTGAGCACACGAAGCGACGACTCCTTCCCCCTCTCAAGATATGATTTGATAACGTTCGGCAATACGTAGCTCGATATACTGCTTATCGACAGTACGCGCAAAGCATTTTGATTCATCTGTTCGGGAATAGTCTTGGCACTCATCCAAAGCTCCTGACTTTTTCTTGCTATCGGAATAAACGCCTTTCCTTCATCGGTCAGCATAAGATAATGGCCGCCCTTTTTCCTGTGTATCAGCGGATAACCGAGCTTTTCTTCAAGCGAGCGGAGTCGGTTACTGAGTGCCGGCTGTGAGATGTAAAGCTTCTCCGCGGCAAGCGATATGCTTTTACAGTTGACAATCATCAAAAACGCCATAAGATCTTCTTGGTTCATAATCCCCTCCAACTTATAAGCCTTTATTATAGGATACCACAAAATTATGTATTTTACAAGAGCAAATTCTTGTTGTATAATAAATTTAGACCGATCGGTCTTAAAAAAACACACTACTGAAGGGAGCGAGTAGCTGAAAACGCCTCTTAAAACCAAATCATATAGGCTAAACATTCAGCGCTCAAACAAAAAAATGGACAAACACGCCATTATGTACCGTAATTTATCGCAGGAAGACCTTATAAAGAGCGGCGCTTTCAGCCTTCCTATGGCAATCGAAGCATTAAAGCGCAGCCTTATTCAGTTCCGTGACGGAGATATTCTCTTCCCTGAAAAGATCGTTCAGACTTTTAATGAGGAAACCAACGAGAGAATCAACTGCCTTCCCGCAACTCTTCTTCCCGAAAAGATTTGCGGAGTTAAGTGGGTTTCCGTATTTCCTCCGAACCCCGAACGTTTCGGAACGCAGAACCTTTCCGCTATTATCACCCTCTCGAGTATCGAAAACGGTTATCCCGTTTGCGTTATGGACGGCACCCTCTGCTCTAATATGAGAGTTGCTGCAGTCGGCGCTCTTGCTGCTGACCTTCTCGCAAAAAAGGACGCCGAGAGTATCGGCTTCATCGGCGCAGGCGAGCAGGCAAAAATGCACCTTCTCGGCATGAAGTGCGTTCGCCCGAACCTCAAGATCTGCCGCGTTGCCGCAAAGACCGCAGAGGACGAAAGAGTATTTGTTGAAAGCTTAAAGCCGCTTCTTCCCGATATGGAATTCGTTGCTTGCAACACCGTTCTCGAGGACACTATCCGCGACTCCGATATTATCGTTACCGCAACCAGCGCACAGGCTCCGCTTCTTAAGCCCGAATGGATCAAAAAGGGCGCGTTCTACAGCCACGTTGGCGGTTACGAGTGTGACTACCGCGTTATCACTATGGCTGACAAGCTTGTTTGTGACGACTGGGGCGTTGTAAAGCACAGACTTTCCACCATCACCCGCGTATACAAGGAAGGCCTTATCACCGACGACGACATCAGCGGCAATCTCGTTGAAATCCTCGACGGCAGCCGTCCTGCACGCGAGAGCGACGACGAATTCATAGTATTCTCTGCGGCAGGTCTTTCCTACGTGGATATCGCTATCGCACACGATATGTTCCGCCGCGCAGAGGCTAAGAATGCAGGCGCGCTGGTTCCGCTTCAGGAAAAAATGATATTCGAGAACGAGTGGCTTAAGGATTACGTAGAGATCTGCAAATAACACATTATCCTCAAGGAGTTGTTACATATATGGATTTTCGTATTGCTATGATCCATCATAAGCCTTATGATGAACTGATCTCAGGCTTTCTGCCTAATCTGCTGAACTATTATAAGCACCCGGAGGAGTATACCCTCGAGCCGTTTAAGATTTTCGGCAATCTTTACTATGTTGGCGACAGGCAGGTTTGCTGCCATCTTATTGACACGGGCGACGGACTTATACTTATCGACAGCGGTTACGCGCATACAGCGCACTTGTTGGTGCAGAATATCAAAAAGCTTGGCTTCGATCCGGCGAATATCAAAATAATTATCCATTCTCACGAGCATTTTGATCACTTCGGCGCAAGTCAGCGCCTCAAGGATCTTTACGGATGCAAGATCTATATGGGCAAGGACGGTGTTAAGCGTTTAAAGTCAAATCCCGAAGCGGCTCTTATGCACTTAAGTCCCGAGCCGTACGGACCTATCCCCGAAACCGACGTGGCACTTGACGACGGTGATATAATCACGCTCGGAGGTACAAGCATACGCTGTGTTACGGCACCCGGTCACTCGGAAGGCGTTATGGCATTCTTCTTTGACGTGACCGAAGACGGTGACACCAAGCGTGTCGGCTATTGGGGCGGAGTCGGATTTTTGACGATCCACAAAGCGCATCTTATCAAGTACGGCTTACCGCTTGATATGGCAAGTAAGCTCGGTGATACTATCGCAAAGCTTCGTAAAGAGCGCGCCGACATCACAATTGGCAATCATCCCGCCAACAACAAAACCGTTGAGCGAGCGCTTTATATGTTCGAAAACCCGTCGGAGAATCCCTTCCTCGACGACACCGTATGGAGCGAGCAGCTTGACATTATGAAGGTAAAGCTCGACGATTTTATCGCAAAGAATTACTAATAAAAAAGGACGAGAGCATCTCGTCCTTTTTATTATTCCATATTTTCTATAGCTGCCGTCAGCGCCTTGATTATAACGTCAAGCTCCATTGACGGTTCCTTATTTTGCTCGGTACAGTACGGTATATGTATAAACCCAACACGTGTTTTGGTGCCGTTATAGCGCGCCAGAAGCGTGTATAATACGTCATTGCAAACGTACGCGCCGGCAGTGTACGATACCTGCGCCGACACGCCTGCGACGGTTATAGCGTCCGCCATTTTTCGAACGGGCAACGTGGAGAAATACGCGGTTTCTCCCCCTGCGATTATCGGCTCGTCCTTCGGTTGATTTCCGCTGTTATCGGGAATGGAAGCGTTACGCAGATTTATCGCAACAAGCTCGGGTGTCACGGCATTTCTGCCGCCCGCCTGACCGATGCAAAGAACAGCGTCCGCGCCTATTTCATCCGCCGTCTTTATCAGGGTATCCGCCGACTCGCCAAATACTACAGGGATGAGTAGCTTCGTTAATTCATATCCGTTTATCGCCATAGGTAAGCGAGTCACCGCCTCCCAGGACGGATTTATCTCCTCGCCGCCGAACGGCTCAAATCCAGTTATCAAAAGCTTTTTCATAATATCCTCTTTCGGTTAATATATAAACTCAAAATATTCCTTTGTTATATTTCTTCATCGCCCCAAATGCTATTGCTATACCCACAGCTAAGCCTATGCCCATTATAACCATTCCGACAAATGTAAGCGCAGTAATATCCGCGAGTATCGCCGCAGCGGTGAACACACCGTACACGATAAGCGAAACGCCTACGATGATCATTCCAAGTCCGACCGCTTTGCCAAACGGCAGTCGGTCTTCCTCCTTGACACGCTCTCTGTGATAGGAGTGAAGTGAGTTTATATTTCCCTTTCGGTTGGAAATTCCAAGAGCGATGCAAACAACACCTACGATTGCGGTAACAATAGGTCCTGACATAATAGTTCTCCTTTTATTTAGCCTTGTACTTTTCCAATATCTCCGTCATATCGTGACGGTACACGTTATCCCCCAAAACGTCGCCATTCGCGGAGAAAGAAACGCATCTGACGTCGTGCGGATCTTCAACGTACGGGTTCTCTGGAATATCTCCCGTAAAATATTCGGCGAGATATATCCTCGCATTCCCCTCGGGAAATACGATATTTCCCTCACTCTCCGCCAAATTCATATCGCCGAGGCTGTCGAGTATTTCTCGCGTTTTTAGGTTGTACGTGTTCGCGTCCGTGCGGCTTACAAGCCAAGCCGGTTGTAAGCGTGTCGGTATACCGCACGTCTTTGCCGCACCTGCAAACTTTCGCACGACCTCGAGCGGAATTGTTTCCTGATGAAACGCGTCAACAGAAAGAAGCAAATCGTTCACTCCGCATTCGGCGAGTTTTTGGGCAACCTCCGCCATCCTGTCGGGATCTCCCGTAAAATAACCGTTTGTTATGATCTGTCGCTTCGGTACGTTCATTTCACGCGCAGCGCCGATAATAGCGTACACTGCATCAACGTGCAATAGCGGCTCTCCGCCAAACACCATTGCGGTTTTAATATCATACTCCGCCGCGATCTTTTTTAGCGCATCCGCAGCAACCTTGGGATCGATACGCTCGCTACGCGAGGTATGCTCTCCCACGGAGCAGTGCTTACAGTGTCCAGAACAGAGATCCGTCACAACGAATTCGATTTTATTAAGATTTTTAAGGTATTTATTCATATTCCACCTACGACGAATTTCTCCGCTTCTACGGCTATAGTTTAATTATATCACAGTTTTTTCAAAATGACAACACCAAAGCATAATGCCAAGTAAAATTGCATAAACTGTTTTACAAAACAATTTGCAGGTGAATCTATGAAAAAAACTCTGAACGCCTCCGAGCTGCTTGGCTTTGCAGTTACATCACTTGGCGGCACTATACTCCATTTTTTATACGATTGGCTTGGTGAGAGCGTATGGATAGCACCCTTTTCAGCGGTAAACGAATCAACGTGGGAGCACATGAAGCTACTCTTCTGGCCGATGCTTCTGTATGCGATCGCGCAAAGCTTTTTCTTCAGAGAGCGCAAGGATTTCTGGTGCATCAAGCTCAAAGGAACGCTACTTGGTCTTGTACTGATACCCATCATTTTTTACACCTACAACGGCGTGATCGGCAGGTCGCCGGATTGGTTTAATATCGCAATATTCTTTATTTCGGCAGCAATCGCCTATATCTCTGAAACACGTAAATTCAACTCGGATAAGCGTTGCCGCATACCAAGAAAATTCGCACTTGTCACGCTTACAGTAATCGCCACTATGTTCGTTGCATTTACTTTTGCCACACCCGAATTAAACATTTTCCGCGATCCGATCACGGGGAACTACGGAATATAAAAAGTGCTGACCGTTTAGGTCAGCACTTTTCTTTTAACCATCATCCTCAAGCTCGTCACGAATATCGTCGAGCGGATAAGCATTGCTCCATGCAAAGTTACCGTTCTTATCGACAACGGTAAAGCGAATATACTTCATCAGCGGATGAAGCTTGAACGAAGCCTCTGTAAGCGCCTCATCGCCCTTTGCGTGTACGCCGCCGTTAAAGGTCGTTCCGCTGTTAATGAATATCATCTGCGCGTTTTCACAGGTGATGTGAGCGTATCCGTCCTCGTACCAGATGTCGTTGATGGTAGCGCCCGTCGACGCATAAAACTCGCCGTTCTTGAGCGCCTCGACAACGGTAGTATACTCAAGCTTGTCGGACTTTACCATAACGTATCCACCGAACCTGTCAACGTCGGAATGGTTGTCGTCGGTGGCTACACAGTAAATGATATTGCCGGCCTTGCAGATGTCGTCGTATACCTGCGGCACGTGTCCGTCGTTGGTGAAATAGCACGATCCGTAGTTGTAAATCTCCATCGCGTGCATACCTCTGTATTTCGTGTAGACCGTGTAATTCTCCTGCGACCAGCCGGGATGGTTATACGATACGAAGAATCCCGCATCACGTGCTCCTGTCATCATATCGCTGATGCACTCGGTGCTGTAGTAACGCTCGTACGGCGCCTCATTCTCGTCGCGCATCGCCTTGTCGAAATACGCGTGCGATCTGGTATATGCTACGTACTTTTCCTGATACATAATAAGCTTTGTATCGGGAGTGGGAGCGATCATATTAAATTCACCCGAGGAACGCGATCCTCTCGGTGCCTGATAGGGCTGCATTGCAACGTTGTATTCTACACCGTTAAGTACAAGGAAATCCGGCTCCGTAAGGTGTGAATTGTCCACCATTATGTTGTGGTCGGTGATAGCAAGGATAGAGTATCCTTCTGCCTTGTATGCCTTTTTCACCTCTTCTGCGGTAAATACGCCGTCGGAAACGCACGTGTGGCAATGAAGATTAGCTTTATAGAAGCTACCGTTTTGGGGAAAATAGTGTTTTTTCATATTTTTTATTCCTCTATCTCATCGAGAAACTCTTTTATCGGATAAGCGTTGCTCCACGCGCGGTTCTGGTTTTTGTCAACCACAGTGAAGCGAATATACTTCATAAGCGGATGAAGCTTAAACGATGCCTTCGTAAGCGGCTCGTCGCCCTCTGCGTGTACGAATCCGCCAAAACTCGTACCTGTATTGAGATATATAGACTGCGCGTTTTCGCAGGTAATATGAGCGTATCCATCATCGTACCATACGTCATTTATAACAGCGCCGCTTGAGGAGTAGAAGTTTCCTGCCTTAAGAGCGTCCATAACGGTGGTATAATCAAGCTTGTCAGCCTTTACCATTGTGTATCCGCCGTACGCGCCAACCTCGGAGTGAGCATCATCGGTTGCTACACAGTAGATAATATTGCCGGTCTTGCAGATGTCATCGTAAACGCCGGGAGCGTATCCGTGGTTACCGAAATACTCGCCGCCGTAGTTAAGTATCTCCATCGCATGCATTCCCTTATATTTGCTGTAAACGAGATAATTTTCCTGCGAGCCGAGCGGATGGTTGTAGGACACGAAATATCCTGCCTCGCGCGCGATTCTCATCATTTCGTTAGCACATTCGGGGCTGTAATAACGCTCGAACGGCTCCTCGTTCTCGTCCTTCATAACACGCGCCATATAATCGGGAGTTGTATACTTTGCGTACTTTTCCTGGAAGCAAACCAGCTTCGTGTCAGGAGTGGGCGCGATGAAATTGAACTCTGCCGAGCTTCTCGAGCCGCGAGGTGCCTGATACGGCTGCATATTGATGTTATACTCAACACCGTTGAGCACAACGAAATCCGGCTCGATAAGATGCGAGTTGTCGACCATTACGTTATGGTCGGTAATTGCAAGAATGGAATATCCGCGATCCTTATAGTGCTGCTTTGTTACCTCGGCAGTGTATGCACCGTCAGAAGCTTTAGTGTGACAGTGGAGATTTGCCTTATAGAATTTTCCCGTTTCCGGAAGAAAATGCTTTTTCATATTTATTTCTCCTTTATCTCATCCAAAAACTCATTTATAGGATACGCGTTACTCCACGCGTAGTTTCTGTCCTTGTCAACCACAGTAAAGCGAACGTACTTCATAAGCGGATGAAGCTTAAACGATGCGCCGTCAAGCACCTCATCACCCTTGGCATGCGATGCGCCGCCGAAGGTCGTACCGGTGTTGATGTATATCGCCTTCGCGTTTTCACAGCTTATATGCATATATCCGTCCTCGTACCAGATATCGTTTATAACGGCACCGCTTGAGGAGTAGAAGTTACCTGCCTTAAGAGCGTCAATAACGGTGGTATAGTCAAGCTTGTCAGCCTTCAGCATTACGTATCCGCCGTAAGCACCAAGCTCGGAGTGAGCATCGTCGGTCGCTACACAGTAGATAATGTTTCCGGTCTTACAAATATCGTCGTAAACGCCGGGAGCGTATCCAAGATTGTGGTGATAGTGCGCACCGGAGTTGAGTATCTCCATCGCGTGCATACCCTTATATTTGCTGTATGCGAGATAATTTTCCTGCGAGCAAATCGGATGGTTGTACGATACAAAATAGCCCGCCTCACGTGCGATTCGCATCATTTCGTTAGCACACTCGGGATAGTAGTAGCGCTCGAACGGCTCCTCGTTCTCGTCCTTCATAACGCGAGCCATATACTCGGGCTTGGTGTAAAGCGCATACTTTTCCTGGAAGCAAACGAGCTTCGTGTCGGGAGTAGGGGCGATGAAATTAAATTCAGCAGAGCATCTCGAGCCTCGCGGTGCCTGATACGGCTGCATATTGATGTTATATTCAACGCCGTTGAGCACAACGAAATCCGGCTCAATAAGGTGCGAATTGTCGATCATTACGTTGTGATCGGTAAACGCGAGAATGGAATATCCGCGATCCTTATAATGCTGCTTTGTTTCCTCGGGAGTATATGCTCCGTCGGATGCTTTAGTGTGACAATGGAGATTTGCCTTATAAAATTTCCCCGTCTGTGGAAGAAAATGCTTTTTCATCTTGCCGCTCCTTTAAGTAAAAATCTTGCAACTGTTTTGCATTTACTCGACACAGCCATTATAGCAATATTTCCACTCTTTGTCAACCGTAGCGCGAATGTTTTTTACGTTTGTATCCGATTTTTTAAAAATCACACCCGATTTTTCAAATCCTCGCCGAGCCTTGCTAAAATTTTCTTTTCAAGTCGGGAAATATACGACTGTGAAATGCCCATCATATCCGCAACCTGCTTTTGTGTAAGCTCCTGTGTACCACCAATCCCATAGCGCAGGGTTATTATCACCCGTTCTCGCTCGTCAAGCTGTGCGAGCGCATCTCGAATGCTTTTCTTCTCCTCTATCTCCTCAAGTCCGCGTGAGATCTCGTCCCCGTCACTTCCAAGCACGTCGGAAAGCAGCAGCTCATTACCGTCCCAATCCACACTCAGCGGCTCGTCGAAGGACACGTCGTGCCGTCCGGCGCACTTGCGTATATACATCAGTATCTCATTCTCGATACAGCGTGACGCATAGGTTGCAAGCTTGATATTCTTGTCCGCCCTGAAGGTGTTTACAGCCTTTATAAGCCCTATCGTGCCAATAGATATCAGATCCTCAAGTCCTGCTCCCGTATTCTCGAATTTCTTGGCAATGTAAACCACAAGCCTCAAATTGTGCTCGATAAGCCTGCGTCTTGCCATAGCACACACGTTTTCATCGCTTGAATCAAGCTCGTCTACATACACGCTCTCCTCGTCAGATGCAAGCGGCGGCGGCAAGGTATCCGCTCCGTTTATGTAATATATACCGTTCCTATTTTTCGTGTCTTTTAGCATAGCAGACAGAATCCGTCGCAGGTATGCTGTCATATCATCAAATATACCAAATATATTCATCAAAAATCGCCTCTCATACGTTTAATAATGTATACCCTATAATGGCGTCACAGCCTCCGTAATCATCGCTCACGGTGTCAAGCGCCACCAAAGCATCTATTTGCCTTCCTTCTACGCAGATATATTCAGGCGTAAAGCACAGCATCATTCCACTCCCCGCCACCGTTTTCATCGTCACAAGCCGCACACTGAGGCCTTGCAGGCTTAGTATACCGTACGGCTCATATGCTGCCGATATCAGCTTTTGCGGCAGTCTGTCAGCCATTCGCTTTGCCGACAAAATCACCACCGGTTTTCCCGAAAACGGCTCAAGCAAAAGGTTTCCGCTGTCGCATAACGCCTCAAAGCAGACCGTACTGCCGAAAACACCGAGTGTCATTCCGACAGTTTTACGGCTCAAAGCACGCTCGCGTAATTTGCCGTATAGAATACTCGCCGCTCCGGCAACAGCCGCGGAAACAACAAATACGGCTGTCGATGCCGTATCGCCGCCCGCGCCCCGTAAACGCTCGGTGCCAATCGCCGCCCCTACAATTGAGTACAAAGCTGTCATAATACCGCCAAGCCCAACGTTCACCGCAAGAAACGTGACCGTCGTGATAATTCGCGGTGAACGCGCACCCGTGGCAACGGCGCTTATGACCGCAGCGCACGTAAGATGAGCAATAAGCATCATCATCTGCCCGAATATATTAGCACTGTATAATTCAAGCAGCGCCGAAGCAAGCGCCCACAGTGCACCGATACCGGCCGCAAGCGTCATTCTCACGGGACGGATAATACCCCTCATCAGCTTTACCGTTATGTAAAGCGAAAGAAAATCCATCGAAAAGTTGATAAGGAGCAGCGTGTCGGCGTAAATTTCTCTCGTTACCATCACCTCCAAAGCGGACCTGCCTTAATTATACACCCGTGTCCTTGCAAACTTTGTCGCAAAAAGCCTCATAAAAAGAAAATTTTTCCTTGGCGTGTAATGAATACGCATGAGGCGTTTGGGACAAAATTATAGCGTACCTAATACAGCTACACGAAAGGAACGTATTTATGTTAGACAAAATCGCGCTTATTTTAGCAATTATCGGCGGCCTTAACTGGGGCAGCATCGGTATCTTCAAATTCGACCTTGTGGCGTGGATATGCGGAGGTCAGGGCTCGCTTTTCGCACGCATTATCTACACGGTGGTAGGCCTTGCGGCGATATGGTGTATCTCTCTGCTCTTCAGAGAAACCGACGCGGCAGTTGAAAACGACGTTTCGATGAGAAGATAAAAAAGAGTGCAGGTTATTCCCTGCACTCTTTTTACATAACTTCAATTATACGCAAAGCACGTCGCGGCACAACGCGCCAAGAGAGTCAATCTCTCCAAGCAATTCGTATATTCGTTCAAGGTTGTCGGGATCGTACTCGACCTCCTTTGAGTAATCCTTCGCCTTTTCTGTGATCTCGCCGCCCATAGCCGCTATCATAACAAGCGATGCCGCCGTGAATTTTATAGAGAGCTCCTCGCCAAGCAAAAGGTAGTAACGGTAAACAAAATAAGCCGCAAGCCTTGTAAAGCGACTGTCCTTCGCGCAAGGCGCATCTGCCGTAAAGCTTTTGCCAAAACTATCGTCAAGCGCTTCGAGCGAAGCGTACAGCGCACACAGACGCTTGTACGCGTCACCGCGCTTGGGTGCACCGCCAAGCAGAAGATAAAGTCGCTCGCCAAGTGTACCCTCGCCGTATGCTAAAAATTCTATCAGCTCAAGCTGACGCGAGAGCAACTTTAGTTCTTCTTCTGCTGGGGCGTATGCATCATCGGCGGTAATAAACTCTGCCGGCGACTCGAGCCAAAGGCGTGCTGCTTCGGGGCAACACAGTCCAAGACCAACCTCACATATATTCTCGCTTTCAGAATAAAAACGCGGGTGCTCTCTGCAAATATCGCAAAGACTATCCTCACCAAGCCGGATTATAAGCTCACAAAGATTATCCTCGCGAAGAAATCTGCATCGCTTTCCCTCAAGACAAAGCTTTGTGCAGTCATTGTATATCAGTCGCTCGCGCACAAAAGCTCCCACGTCCCCCCGAAGAGAATTGTAGAGTTCAAGCGTATCCCCGTCAACATCAATCTCCCAGCCACTGCAGCAGGTGTCCGTGCAGTCGGCGGCTACACATTTAAAGGTATCGAAAAATACAGGCTTAACTATCACAGATAAACCTCCAAATATTAAGTATGCCTTTATTATACCACCGACAAAGTAAAAAATCAATAGTTCCGCGCACATGGTTATCTGCAATAGACGCGAAATCACCGGTAAGAGAAGCAGACTTCGCTGCAGGCTTGAAGTATCGGCTGATAAATAAAGCAAAACGGCTTACCGAGCGGCAAGCCGTTTCTTTTTATTTGCTTGTATAAAACTTTTTTCTGTACGTCTTCGTAATGTAGGCCGTCAAAGCCCATACGATAAGCACCGCAAGAATTATCGCGCAAAGGATGTAAATTCCCGCGCTGACCGTTACATCCGACTTAAGCTCCTCCCAAAGCTGATTGATAAGTATAAGCTTTTCGCCGGAAAGATTTTTGTACGTCGACGTTTTTACGCTGTCAGTAGCATACATCTTTTCATAGGCATCTTCCTTGATTTCTGCCATATATTCGATGTACTCTTCATTCTCAACGACTACGCGGTTAGGCGATGCGTAGTAGGTATACTCCGCATTTGCAACTGCAGGCTCCTCGGTGAGCATAAAGTCTATATAGCGCTCTGCAATCTCCTTATTCTTTGCAGTTTTCGGGATACACATTGCATCTACGTAGAGGTTTGTACCCTCCTCGGGATAGAAGAACTCAAGCGCGTCGTTGTTCTCGTACATAGCGAGATAGTCTCCCGCATAGTACGACGCGATAGCCGCCGAGCCGTTCTCCATTTTGTTATAGATCTCGTCCATAACGTAGCCCTGAAGTATCGGCTTCTGCTCCTTTAGCTTTTCAAGTGCAAGACGCCATTCCTCCTCGCTGTCGGAGTTAACGTCAATACCGAGAAAATACTGTGCGCTGCCGAATGCATCGCGGGAATTGTTGAACTGAAGGATATTGCCCTCGTACTTTTCGTCCCACATAAGCTGCCAGCTGCCGATATTCGGCTCGTTTTCTTCTATGATAGAGGTGTTATAGATAATACCTATCATACCGTACATATACGGGACGGAGTAAACGTTGCCGGGGTCATAGGCGGAGTGCTCCGAGCTCTCACCGAAAAATTCGGGGAGCAGATTTTCTGCCGCGTGAGGGATATTATCGTAATTGAGAGGTGCTAAAAGGTCCTCTGCGATAAGTCGCTCGATCATATAGTCGGACGGAACGATAACGTCGTACTTAACCGAGCCGGAGCTGAGCTTTGCATAAAGCGACTCGTTACTTGAGAAGGTGGAATAGTTCACCTTGACCTTAACGCCGTACGTTTCAAGATACCATTCCTCAAAGAGCTTGTTTGAGTCAACACAGCCCTCCGAGCCGTCGGAAATATATTCGCCCCAATTGTATACGTAAAGCGTTACCGTATCGCCGACGCCTGTGCTCTCACAGGAGCAAAGCGATCCCATCACAAAAACGGAAATCATAACGAGAAGCAGGCAAATGCGCTTTGAAATACTGGTGTTCTTCATCGCGTTACCCCCTTTTCTCACTGTTTTTGCGGTGGCCGACGGAGCCGGCAAAGTTGACAACCAAGAGAATTATCAAAATAGCAACCACTATGAGCGAGGACAGCGCATACATACTGAATTTAACGTTATGCGCGGTCTGATTGTAAACGTAAAGCGGAAGTGTCTGGAAATCAGGCGAGCTTACGAAGTGGCTTATTACAAAGTCGTCAAGCGACATCGTAAATCCGAGCATAAGACCGGATACGATACCGGGAACGATCTCGGGAAGCTCAACCTTAAAGAAAGCGCGTGCCGGTGTGCAGCCAAGGTCCTGTGCCGCCTCGGAGAGGGATTTATCAAGTCCTCTGAAGCGCGGCATTACCGACAAAAGCACGTACGGCAAATTGAAGGTTACGTGCGCAATAAGCATCGTTCCGAATCCGAAGAACGTCTGCGACTTGAGTATCGCAGCCAGCGCAACGAAAAGAAGCATCATCGAAACGCCCGTTACGATATCGGGGTTCATCATAGGAATATTTGTAACGGTGTTGACCGCGCCCTTTAAATATTTATTCTTCATACGGTAAAGACCGAGCGCGCCAAACGTACCGATAACGGTAGCAATGACGGACGACGATACCGCAAGAATAAGCGAATTGACAAGCGAGGAAAGTGCCTCCTCGTCATTAAAGAGCTCGATGTACCAATCAAATGAAAATCCCGAATATTCGGCAAGACTTCCGGCTTCGTTAAATGAGAATGCTATCATAACGATAAGCGGAATATAGAGAAGGAAGAAGATCAGACCGATGTAGAATCTTGAGAGAAATTTCACGGCAGGAGTCCTCCTCTCTTCTTGTTCTTATCCGATTCGCTCTCGTCCTCGGTAAAATGATTCATAATGCGAACGGAAATTATTATAAGCACCATCATAACGAGCGAAATAGCCGCGCCAACGTTATACGTGCTCGGGTTCTGGAAAAGGCGCTCGATGGTATCGCCGACAAGGTCGATCTTGCCCGCACCGAGCTTCTGCGAAATATAGAAGGTACTGATCGACGGAACGAAAACCATCGTAACACCCGAAATAACGCCCGAAAGCGTAAGCGGCATAATAACGCGAGTCATCGTCTGAAGTCCGTTGCAGCCAAGGTCCTGTGAAGCTTCGATATAGCGCTTGTCAAGCTTGGTCATAGCCGTAAATATCGGAAGGACCATATACGGCAAAAAGTCGTAGATCATACCGAGTATTACGCCAAAGTTGGTACCGACGATGGAGAGCTTGTCAAACCCGAGATTTTCAAGCAGTGAATTGAGAAGTCCGCCATTGTCAAGCAATGCCATAAGCGCGTAGGTGCGGATAAGCAGGTTGCACCACATCGGCAGCATAACCAAAACCATAAGGATCTTCTGTGCACGTGCAGACTGTCTTGACATAAAGTACGCCAAAGGATAGCCGATAAGAAGGCACACTACAGTAGCAATAAGCGCAAACGCGATTGAAAGAACAAACACGTTTCCGTACTGCGAAAGAGTGGATATATTTGAAAACGAAAAATTACCATCTGCATCGGTAAATGCGAAATAGAGCACAAAGATCATCGGAGCAACGATGAACATTATCGCCCACAGAATATGAGGTGCCGCCGCTATTCTTTGAAATAGAGGAGTTTTTCTCATTCTTCATCCTCCTCGGGATTGCCGAGATTATCAAGCTCGTCACTGAACGAGGAATAGTCACCGAACATACCCGAATACTCGGACTTTTTCATAACGTGAATTGCTTCAGGCTCAATATCAAGACCGATAGTAGCCTCGGGAGCTACGTAGTCAGAGGTTTCAAGCATCCACTTAAAGCCGTGAACATCGACAATTATTTCATAGTAGTCACCCTTAAAGGTAACACCGGAAACCACTCCGCGAAGCATACCCGTTTCGGGTGCCACAACGTCAACGTCTTCAGGACGGACAACGACGTCAACCGGCTCGTTCTTTTCAAAGCCTGCATCAAGGCACTTAAACTCTGCGCCTGAGAACTTAACTCTGTAATCGTCAAGCATAACGCCGTCGACGATATTGGACTCGCCTATAAAATCCGCGACGAACGCGTTCACGGGCTCGTTGTAGATATCGGTAGGAGTACCGATCTGCTGAATCTCACCGTTTGCCATAACGACGACGGTATCGGACATGGAGAGAGCCTCTTCCTGATCGTGCGTTACGTATATGAAGGTGATGCCTGTTTTCTTCTGGATATTCTTAAGCTCGTTCTGCATATCCTTGCGAAGCTTTAAGTCGAGCGCGCCGAGCGGCTCGTCAAGAAGCAGCACCTTGGGAGAATTAACAAGCGCGCGTGCAATTGCAACACGCTGCTGCTGACCACCCGAAAGCAGATTTACGTTTCTTGTTTCAAAGCCCTTCATATTGACCATAGTCAGCATTTCTTCGACCTTGCTATGTATTTCCTCCTCGGGCAACTTCTTAAGACGCAGACCGAAGGCTATATTTTCATAAACGTTAAGGTGCGGAAAAAGAGCGTACTTCTGGAATACAGTGTTGACGGGACGCTTATAGGGCGGCACGTCGTTGATTCGCTTTCCCTCAAAAAATACGTCGCCCGAGTCGGGAGTAACGAAGCCGCCTACTATACGAAGCGTAGTCGTTTTACCGCAGCCCGACGGACCGAGCAGAGTTACGAACTCCTTATCGTGAATATCGAGGTCGATGCCGCGAAGCACCTTTTCTCCGTCGAATTCCATTGTGATGTTCTTAAGCTCAATAATTTTGTTTTTGTTCATTTCTTTGCCTGATAGCTCCTTCTCATTGTAATATAGTAAATTAGAAAAGCCGCCTGACGAAAAAAAACACCCCGAACCAATACTCCGACAAAAGCGGCGTCGGATGACCGGAAAGAGATGGTAAAACAAATCGCAGGCACGCGCCTCAAAAAAACGCGCAATTCACCCCACAATAAAGGTGATAGAACTATTTTAACAGAGATAATATAAAATGTCAATAGTTTTTGCAAATTTCCTCAAAATCCGCGATTTTTTATGTTTATTCATAGTTTGACGGAGTTTTCCCGAGCAAAAGTTTAAAATGCTCCCGAAATCTCCGTTATCCTCGTTTTTCTGCTGTTTTCGTCGTTTTTCTTCAGTTTTCTCGTTTATACAAAAAAGGGGACCTCGCGTGTCCCCTTTAAGTTATTTTGTAGGTGCATATACGCTCATCAAAGCACAGGCTGTCGCAATTCCGTCGATTGCCGCACTTGTGATGCCGCCGGCATAACCCGCGCCCTCTCCGCAAGGATAGAAATTAAGCGCCGCAGATGCGGTCATTTTCTCGTTTCTCACAATGCGAACCGGTGATGACGTACGCGTTTCAACGCCCGTAAGCACCGTATCGCTTGCATCGAAGCCGCGTATCTTCTTACCGAATTTGTCAAAGCCCTTCTTTAGCATATCCGAAACGAACGAAGGAAGTACCGAAGACATATCGCAAAGCGTGTAAACGCCGTTTCTGTACGTCGGCTGTACCCGTGAAGGCTCGGTAAAATGCGACGTTTTTCCGTCGAGGAAGTCGCCGAGCGTTTCCACAGGAGCGCGGTAATCGTGCTCTCCCGTATCGGCGGCTTTATATGCCGCACGCTCAAGGCTTCGCTGGAACGCCACTCCGTCCTGCCACGTGCCGCCAACATCCTCCGGGAACACCGACACAACTATCGCCGCGTTGGCATTTTTACCGTCGCGCGCGTACCGGCTCATACCGTTGGTTACAACGCCGCCCTCCTCGCTCGCCGATGCCATAACCTCACCGCCCGGACACATACAAAAGCTGTATACGCCGCGCGCGCTGTCGGACACAAGTCCGCTCTGCGCTTCGCGATATGACAGCGAATACTCGCCTGCAGGAAGCACGCGCCTGCCGTTTTTATCGCATATGTTCACCGCGTCACCGTAAAGCGCCGCGTCGATATCTTCTTGGAGATGCTCCGCACGAACGGCGACCGAAAACGGCTTCGGCGCAAGTAAAAATCCGCGCGATGCGAGCATATCGTACGTGTCACGTGCGCTGTGACCGACGGCAAGTACCACCGCGCCGCATTCGAGAGTGGTCCAAGCGCCGCGTGAGGTCACGATCACCGATGAAACCCGTGCGTTTGTGATATTAACGACGTCAAGACGCGTATCGAAAAGTATCTCTCCG
>JAZQZL010000058.1:0-76638 GCA_045634005.1 Candidatus Flemingiibacterium sp.
CTGCTTTTTGCGGCGACTTGATTATTATATCACATCTGTGCGCCCTTGTCAATACCTTTTTCAAAACTTTTTCGTTTTTTCTTTCGGTTCCCTCTCGGGCGACAGCTTTATTAGTATAGCATATACCTTTTTGTTTGTCAACACTTTTTTATCATTTTTTTCAACTTTATCACCGCTATGCACATTAGCCTAAACATAGCACGGATTTTTGTGCAAGTTGCACACAAAAGTCTTATTTTAAATAATTTCTCAAAAACTATTTATTTTATCGCTCATTTCTGCTATAATATAAAAGGAAAGGATTTTACTATGACCTATCTTGATCTGATAAGCTTTCTCACCGAGTGCGGTGCGGATGCACCCGCCCACGAAGCAGCAGAGCTTGTACGCGTTTTCGCTCACAAGGAGCTCGAATGGTGTTTACTGCACAAAACCGACGAGCTGCCCGACGCCATTGCAATAGCGGTAAAAAAACGTGCGGACGGCATTCCGCTTCAATACATTACGGGCGAAGCGTGGTTCTGGGGAAATCGCTTCGAGGTTTCGCCAGACTGTCTTATACCACAACCCGACACCGAGCACTGTGTCGCGCTCGCACTGCGTTATCTGCAAAGCGGCGGATGCTTACTCGATATGTGCACAGGAAGCGGATGTATCGCTATATCTATATTGAAGGAAAACACAACCGCCGTCGGCACAGCGGTGGATATTTCTTCGGCAGCACTTGAGCTTGCCCAAAAGAACGCCGTTTCTAACAGCGTTGATACGCGTCTGTCTGTAAACACCGTCGATGTGCTTTCAGATGACGTTCTTCCGCTTGTCAAAAACGCCGACGTTATCGTATCAAATCCGCCATATATAAACACCGACGTTATCGCGACACTGTCCGCGGAGGTTCAGCAAGAACCGCGCATCGCGCTCGACGGCGGCGACGACGGAATGATATTCTACCGTCACTTTATAAACGTGCTCGCACAGCATATGAAGCAGAACGCCGTTATGATACTCGAGATCGGCTACGATCAGGCAGAGCGCATTACCGAGCTTTGTCGCGACGCCAGCCTTTCCTTGGAGCTTCACCGCGACTTCGGCGGTAACGTGCGCGTAGCCGTCATCACCCGTAACTCTTCCGAGCATTTTGAATAAACTGTTATTACCTTATATAATTTTAGGAGAAAAATATGTCAAAACCCACACTTCTCGTCCTCTTCGGCGGAAAATCCACCGAATATGAGGTTTCGCTGATTTCCGCACATTCCATACTCTCGAACGTAAACCGCGGCAAGTACGACGTCGTAACCGTCGGCATAACCAAAAGCGGCGACTGGTATCTTTTTGAGGGCGACATTTCAAATATAAAGGACGGCACGTGGTGCGCCGATACTTCCTTGCTTAAAAAGGCAGCAATTTCCCCGTCGCCGTCTGACAAGGGACTCTACGTATTTGACGAAAACGGCACAACGCTCGTACATATCGACGTAATATTCCCCGTTATGCACGGCGCACACTCCGAGGACGGCACGCTTCAGGGACTAATACAGCTCTCGGGCATTCCCTTCGTCGGATGCGATTGCGCAACCTCCGCTATCGCCATGGATAAGGGCTACACGAAGCTCGTGCTTAACAATTTCGATATTCCGCAGGCAAAATGCAAGATAATTCTTCGCGACGACCTCATTTCAAACCTCGCCGCAACACTCGACGAGTGCGAAACGCTCGGCAAGTATCCGCTTTTCGTAAAGCCTGCTAACGCAGGCTCGTCGGTAGGCGCATCCAAGGCGCCCGACCGCGCCGCTCTTGAAGCAGCGCTCACTCTCGCGGCAGAGCACGATACCAGAATTATAGTTGAAGAATACATAAAAGGCAAAGAGGTCGAGGTTGCTGTAATCGGTAACAGAGAGTATATCGCTTCCACTCCCGGACAGATCAATCCCGGCGCGGAATTCTACGATTATGACGCTAAATACAGCGCAGACAGTAATTCCTCTTGCCTCATTCCCGCGGACATAAAGCCCGAAACAGCAGAAAAGGTACGCGAGTACGCGGTTAAGATCTGCGCCGCACTCGGCGTCACGGGACTTTCGCGCGTCGACTTCTTCGTATCCGCAAGATGCGGCAAGGAGCGTATCATTTTCAACGAGATAAACACGCTCCCCGGTTTTACACAAATCAGTATGTACCCGAAGCTTTTAATGCACGACGGAAGAAGCTACCCCGAAATAATCGACGACCTCATTGCACTTGCGATGAAAAAGGAGGCGTAAGCCTTGATTGGAATTTTCGACAGCGGTCTTGGCGGACTGTCCGCGCTTAAAGAGGTGCGCCGCCTTTTGCCGCATGAGGATATCATCTATTTTGGTGATACGGGTCGTGTTCCCTACGGCACGCGATCCAAGGAAACCATAACCAAGTATTGCCTTCAGGATCTGAACTTCCTTCGCTCGAAGGGCGTCGACGCAGTGCTCGTAGCGTGTGGTACAGCAAGCTCCAACGCGCTTGATGCGCTTCGCGAGAGCGCGCCCGATCTGCCGATCATCGGCGTTATCGACTCGGGTGCCCGTGCGGCGGCAAGAGCTACGAAGAACAAAACCGTCGGCATCGCAGGCACCCCGTCCACCATTGGAAGCGGCGCGTTTGAAAAGAAGCTTCGCGAGATAGACGGCGCTATAGCGCCGGTATCCGCACCTTGCGCGCTGTTCGTTCCACTCGTGGAAAACGGATTTGTTGAGGACGACAACGAGATAACCCTGCTCACCGCTAAAAAGTATCTCTCGTCGGTCATCGACGGCGGCGCAGACACACTCATTCTCGGATGTACGCACTACCCGATAATCGCAGGTGCGATATCGAAGGTACTCCCCGGCGTCAACCTTATCAACGTAGGCGCGGCGGCGGCAGAGGAGCTTCGCAGTATTATCGAGGCAAGCGGCAAGTGTGACAGCACACATATCGGTCGCGTTGAATATTACGTCAGCGACGAGCCGACAGGATTTGAGCGAGTGGCATCTATATTCCTCGGAGAAGAGATAGAGGAAAAGGTCACGAGAATAGACATAGAAAAGTTTTAATAAAAGCCTCACCCGTTTAGCTCGGGTGAGGCACTTTTTTATATTAAAGCATTGACAATGTCGGTAAAATGTGGTACTATTATATTATATATATAAAACACGGAGAATACAGCTATGTCTAATTTTGCACCTGCAGTCGATAACGCCATAAAGCTCATTGAAAAGCTTGCCGACGAAAAGGAGCCCGTCGGCGTTTCTGAGCTTTCGCGCAAGCTCGGCATTAACAAAAATATGGTTTTCCGCATACTCAACTCTCTTGAGGTATGCGGTTGGGTATACTGCTCAAACCTGCCTGATAAAAAGTATCAGTTAAGCCTTCGCCCATTTAACGTGGCGAGCAAGGCGCTGTGCACAATGTCGCTCTCGAACGTAGCAACCCCGCTCGTTTACGATCTTTGGAAGCGCACGGGCGAATGCACCTATCTCGCTATCAAAAGTGGCGATAAGCTCACTTATATCCAGCACCTCGACGGCACGGGCAACGTCCGTGTCGCAGGTACCGTCGGCGGTACGTACGAGCTTTACTGCTCCGCGCCCGGCAAGATCATTCTCGCGTACAGCGATGACGAGTTTATCGCCGAATACACCGCGCGCAAGCACAAGAAGAACACCGAGAATACGATAACAACCAAGAAAGAGCTTCTCGCGGAGCTTGACCGCGTCAAAGCACAAGGCTTTGCAACCGACAACGAGGAGTTCGGAAACGGCATTCTCTGCGTTTCCGCGCCGATATTCGACTACACGGGCGCACTTGTCGGTGCAGTCGGCTGCTCGGTATCGAGCGTTAACTACACGCGCGAGAGTGTTGCCAAGCAGATAAAGCCGCTCGTTATAGAAACTGCGGCAAAGATCTCTTTAAATCTCGGATATAACAAATAAAAAAGTTAAAGCCAAGGCATACGCCTTGGCTTTATCTTATTAAATAATTATTTCACTTGCGTTATAATTACTTGGACTTGCGCTTTCTAGCTGCTTCAGACTTCTTCTTGCGCTTCACGCTGGGCTTTTCGTAATGCTCACGCTTACGAAGCTCGGAAAGAACTCCGGATCTTGCGCACTGTCTCTTAAATCTGCGAAGAGCGCTGTCGAGCGATTCATTCTCTTTTACTCTGACCTCTGCCATTCTTAAATTCCCTCCCTCCGCAAGTGCAACAGACAACTGTACGTCATCCGAGATAAACGTTTCAGTAATTTTTATCTCCGTAATATTATACTACAAAATACTCGCTATGTCAAGTGTTTATATAAAATTTGAGGAAATATTTTTTATTTGCTCACCGCCGCGAAAAAACGCGTGTTTTTACATATCAAGCTTTGAGCGAACGGAGTTTGAATATTCCCTTGGCGTGCGCCCAACAAGCTTTTTGAACACTCGGCAGAAATAATGTATCGAGCTGAATCCGACTCTCGCGGAGATATCGGTTATCGACAGCTCGCCCTCTCGCATAAGCTTTTTTGCCTTGTCGACGCGCAGCTTATTTATGTAATTGAACACGGTATCGCCGTACGCCGCACGGAACTCGTCACAGAGCGTCGTTTTGTTCGTACCGAAAAGAAGGCATATCTGCTCGAGCGTTATCTTCTGATTGTAATGCTCGCAAACAAAGCGGTGTACCGCCGCGATGCCGTCCGCATCACTAACGCTATCCGCAGTGCCCGAACCGTTTCGCATAGCCTCGCGAATGAGAAGTATCAAAAACATCTCAAGCTTCAGGCGAAGTATCTGATCGGCACCAAACGGCACCGCCTCGCGCTTGTGCATACGCTTAACGTTCGGCATATTGTAGGGCGGCGCGTAAACGCTCATTCCCTCGGTGAGTATCTCCGCGAGCATGCGCTTCTGTGTGGGCGAAAGCGTTATCGGAGCGTCCGATACGGTAAGCAACGGCTCTGCGGCGCACTCAAATCCGATTATAATTACGTTCGGCGCATCGTCCTGCGAGCAGGTCAGCGAGTGCACCTCATTGGGACGGTGGATAAGCAGCTGTCCGTCGGCAAGCGGTCCCGTATAGTTCTCCGAGTCCACGCTTATCGCGCCCTTGTCGACGTATATCAGCTCTGAAAAATTGTGATGGTCCTCGCTCGTCTGATACTGCGGCGTGAACTCAAAATAGTGTAAGTTCGCGATGCGCGTAACGGTCAGCGCCGTATCGAATTCGTTAAGATAGAAATCCATAATATCACAGCTTGTTGGGAAGCGAGGTTATCATATCGCCCATAAACGACACCTCGTCGTAAAGCTCCACCTCGGTGGCGTGCTTTTCGGTATCGTAGTTAACGATACTGACAGAGGCGTTCTTTACCCAGTCGATGTTCTGCATTTCTACAACGTCCTTACCCTGCCACTCGCAAGCAAGTGCGCGGATCGGAGTCGCGTGAGTAGCAATAAGAACAGTCTTGCCCTCGTTTTCCTTCGCGATACGCCACACTGCGCGGCTGATGCGCGCCGCGAGATCGCGTACGCTCTCGCCGCCGTCGGGATGCGAATTGCCTATATCTGTAACCCAAACGCGAATACCCTCGGGAAAGCGTACGGGCAGATCCTCGAACTTCATATTTTCCCACTCGCCCGCAAAAAGCTCGCGAAGCTCGCTGTCGGGGATAGGATCAAGACCGTGCGGCTCGGCAACGATCTTACCCGTTTCAAACGCGCGGATAAGGTCGCTTGCATAAGCGACGTCGATGTGTGTATTCTTCAAATATTCTGCGGCTCTTCTTGCCTGCTCTCTGCCCATATCGGTAAGCGCGCCGTCAAAGTGACCGTAAAAGCGCTTATCAAGATTTCCGGTGCTCTGACCGTGACGGACGAATATCATTTTTGTCATATATTCAGCCTCCAAACTATTGTGCTACAATTATTTTAGCATATAAAAAAGGTGTTGTCAAGGCGCGAGCGCACATATTTTACACTCCCAATATTGACAAACTTAACCTTTTATGATAATATAAAATGAAACTATAATTTTACTTTATGGAGATTATTATGAAAAAATACGATCTTTGCGTTGTCGGCGGTGGACTTACCGGCGTTGCGGCGGCAGTTGTTGCGGCAAGGCGCGGACTTTCCGTACTTTTGGTTGAGAGAAGCGGCTGTCTTGGCGGTGCTATGGCAAACTGCCTCGTTTACCCGTTTATGCAGTATTTCACCGAAACCGAGAACGGCCCCAAATTTCTCGTTGACGGCATCTTCACCGAGATGCGTGCGAAATCCAAGACCGTAAAAGGCTTTGGCACTACATATAAATTTGACACCGAGGACTTCAAGTTCGCCCTCGACGATATGGTAATCGAGGCAGGCGTTGACGTACTCTTCCATGCGACTCTATTTGAGGTTGTAAAGAACGAGCGCAACATCGAAAAGATCCGCCTTGCTGTAAAATCCGGGGTTATGGAGATCGAAGCCGACTTCTTCATCGACGCGTCGGGCGACGGCGACCTCTTCACGTTCGCAGGTTGCGAGTATCAGCTCGGCCGTGAGGCAGACGGCCTTTGCCAGCCGATGACCACCTGCTTTCGAATGACCAACGTAGACGTTGAAAAGTTCGTCGAGGACAAGCCTCGTCTTCAGGCGCGCTACAAGGAAGAAAAGGCGGCAGGCAATATCAAGAATCCGCGCGAGGATCTTCTTATATTCTTAACGCCTATCGATAACGCGCTTCATTTCAACACCACCCGTATCGTAAAGCACGATCCCACAGATCCAATCGCCGTATCGAAGGCAGAGATGACCGCCCGTGCGCAGATTCGCGAGATGGTAGACTTCCTCAAGGCAAACTCCGAAGCGTTCGCAAAGGCGACCATCTCCGACATCGCGGCTGACATCGGCGTTCGCGAAAGCCGCAAGCTCGTAGGCGAGCACGTGCTCACTGTTGAGGAATTAAAGGCTTGCACTAAGTTTGAGGATGCAATCGCGCTCGGCAACTACGACGTTGATATACACAATCCCGAGGGTGCCGGAACGAGCCACTATATGTTCGCTCCCGGCGAATACTACTCCATTCCCTACCGTTCACTTCTTCCGAAGGAGCTTGACAACCTGCTTGTTGCTGGCCGTTGCCTCTCCGCAACTCACGAGGCACAGGCATCCGTCCGCATTATGCCGATATGCACCGCACTCGGTGAAGCGGCAGGCGTTACCGCCGCTGTAGCAAAATCCACCGGCAAGAACACCCACACCGTTGATATTGCGACCGTTCGCGAGGAGCTTCGTCGGAACGGCGCGGCGATCGACTGATAAACACATAAAGCTCGCACCCATTCGGGTGCGAGCTTTATTTTTATATTACTGGAAGTTTACGTCGTAGGTCATAACGCCCTTGGCTTCACGCTTGCCTGCGAGAACCTCAAGTGCCGCATCAACGTTCTTCGCCGCAATACCGCCCATAATAAGGCGAGGCATATGCGGAACCTCCTCGAGGGTGAAGGGATTACCGAAGTGCACCATCGTGGAGATACGGTTGGTAGCCTGCATTGCACGAAGAAGCGCGGTCATACGGTGAGTGAAGTTATCTGCACCGGTGTATGCAGGAGCCTCCGCGAAGGTGATGAAGATAACGTCATCGTAACCGAGCGAGTCCTGAAGCACGTTGCAGTTCATGTGGTTCGTCGGGAACTGGTGGATCATACGAACGTAGGAGTTCGGGAAGAGCTCCATGATCTTCTCGGAGATCTTGTTCGGGAAGTACCACGCGTTGGTGAAGGTGTCAACCGAAACCTTACCCATATCGTTGATCTCGCTTTCGTTATGCACAACGAGAACGAAGAAGTATCTCTTGGTAGTATCGATAGCCGCAGACAGTCCGGTGTCACACTTCGTAACTACGGAGTCGGTGTTGATTCTGTTGAAGGTTGCGAGGTCCTCTTCGGTAAGATCGTCGTACTTCGCTTCCATCGTGAATATCTTGTGCTGCGCCTCGAGAATGCGGCGTACAGCCTCGTCAAGACGCGCATCGGAGATGATACCCTCGTTGTAGCAGTCAACAAGGTCGTCGTACGACTTGCGCGAGGAGAACCACGGAAGAACAAACTCGTTACCTGCCTCGATGCACATACCCTTTGCACGGGTGTCGCCGAACTTCGCCTTGATGCCCATCATATCGAGAGCGTCGGTGATAGCGAAGCCGTCAAAGCCCTGCTCGCGGATAATACCGATGATCTTCTTCGAGAGGGAGGTCGGGTAAACGGGGTCGATCTTTGCAAATCCGGTGTGACCGGTCATAATACCGTCGAGAAGGTCTTCCTTCATAAGCTCGAGGTACGGATAGAGGCAATAGTCAAGAAGTTCTTCCTTAGACTGCGTGGAAACTCTCTCCTGCATATGCGAGTCGATACGGAGCGGGTTATTGCCGCCGGGATAGTGCTTGCCTACGCGGAGCACGCCGCCGTCGCGAAGGCCCTTTGCCTCCGCCTTTGCAAGTGCGGTTACCTTATACTTGTCGCATCCGAGCGAGCGGATATTAGTGCCGCAAGCCCCCCAAGCGTCCTGCATATCGAGGATAGGTGCACAAACTACGTTATAGCCCATCATTCTTGCGGTGACAGCAGTAACCTTACCGAACATGTAAGCAAGCTCCTCGCTGCCCGTCATACCGATAGCGTTGTGTCTGCCGATGAGGTTCTCACCAAGACCGTTTTCAGCATCGGTCATAATAAGTATCGGGTAATCAGCTGCCGCTCTTACCTTTTCAACAACTTCCTTTGCTCTGGGAGTTGTGGGCGGTACCCAAACCGCGCCGAGAGAGTGATTTCTGATAAGATTGAGTGTATATTCAAGATTGTCATCATAGCTGTCATAGTTGTCAGTAGGCTTAAGAGGGCGGATGATTCCCGCCATTACCATACCAAGCTTTTGGGCTGTTGTAAGCTCTTCGAGTTTTAATTCTTTCATTATTTTACCTCACTTGGAACCAATAGTACAAAAAGTTTTGCCAAATATATTGTATCACACCGCTTTGCACCTGTCAAGATAAAATTCGCCGAAAAATCGAAAGGCAAAACGATTTTTCGGCGAAATATTTTAAAGCACGCGCATCGCAACGAATTTTTCTGCGAGCGTTACACCAATCTCGGTAAGGCTTACCTCACCGGTCACTACTGCGTAAGAGTCCTCGCTGTCCTCGATAACCTCTGCATCGAGCATACACAGACAATGATTCGGCTTCTTGTCAAAGCGCAGATACCAGCGCGACTTAAGTCTGTCTGCGGGAAGTATCTCATCGTCACCAAGGCGCTCCCAAACGGAAGTGTTGTGTATCGGGTGCGAAATATAAGTAGCAATCTCGATAATATCGGAAACTACCGCGCTCGCGGTCGGAAGCTTACCCGCACCGCGGCCGTAGAACATTACGTCGCCAACTGCGTTGCCGTTGATAAGCACGCCGTTGAATACGTCGGAGATACCCGAAAGCGGATTCGAATGACGCACAAGCGTCGGTCCGACACACGCGCTTATCTTGCCGTCCACGCGAACAGCCTTACCGATAAGCTTTATCGAAGCGCCGATCTTTGCCGCATTTGCAACGTCGCGAAGGGTTACGTTTCTGATACCCTCGGTCTTTATCTTTTCGGGCGGAACAAGCTTTCCAAGCGAAATAGCGGAAAGTATCGCAGTCTTGCGGCAGGTGTCGATACCGTCAACGTCAGCGGAGGGGTCACGCTCTGCGTAGCCCTTCTCCTGCGCCTCTGCAAGAGCGGTGTCAAAATCCTTATTCTCGTTTATCATCTGTGTGAGGATATAGTTGGTGGTACCGTTGAGAATACCGTTTACCTCGTTTATATCGTTCGCCGTCAGACAGCTTGCAATCGGGTGAATGACGGGTATACCGCCGCCAACGCTCGCCTCGAAAAGATAGCGTACGCCGTTTTCCTTTGCGATCGCAAGGAGCTCGGGACCGAAGGTGGCAACCACCTCTTTGTTGGAGGTGACCACACTCTTTCCCGCCTTCATCGCCGCGCTCGAAAACTCGAACGCAGGATGCGAGCCTCCCATAAGCTCTGCACAAATCTTTACCTCGGGATCGTTTAATATCACGTTTACGTCGTGAACTATCTTATCGGCAAAGGGACTGTCCGGAAAATCGCGGAGATCGAGAATATACTTGATGTTTATATCGTCGCCCACGCGCTCGGAAATAAGCTTTGCGTTCTGTGTAAGAACCTCTGCCGTTCCGCTGCCTACTACTCCAAAACCGAATATTGCTACGTTTATCATTTGTAATTATCCTTTGCGTTTATGAAATATGTGCTTTATTTTATACCTTATTTTATGTGTCCGTGCTATCAGGTAAGATAACGCATTATCGCTCTTACAAGAGAATAATCGTCATCGTACGGCCCATAGCGAAGCGGATTTAAGTCAACGTGCGACGATGCGCTGAGTATCGCCTTTTCTGTCGAGAATGCATTAAAGCCCTTCTTTCCGCGGAAGCGACCGAGTGCGCTCACGCCTGTACCGCCGAACGAAAGGTTCGGATTAGCAAGCTGTACGATCGTATCGTTTACACAGCCGCAGCCGAAATCAAGACTTTCGAGCACGAGCTTTCTCGTTGACTTATCTCTCGTAAAGAGATAGAGTGCTATCGGCTTCGGACGCTTGCGAAGCGTGCTTATCACCGCTCCAATATCATCAAACTCAAACACGGGAAGTATCGGACCGAAGATCTCCTCGGAAAGAAGCTTCGAGTTCTTATCGATATTTTCCATAAGGGTAAGCGAAATTCTGCCGGTTTCCGTATTAGTCTCGCCACCCATAATAACGTCACCGTCCTCGAGATAGTTTATGAGGCGGTCAAAGTGCATACGGTTGATGATCTTCGGATACATCGTGTTGTCGCACGGATCGTCAGTACAGAATTTATCGTGATACTCTCTGATATAGGAGAGAAGCTCGTCCTTGACCGAGCTCTCGACGAAGAGATAGTCGGGAGCGATGCTGGTCTGACCGGAGTTAATAAGCTTGCCCGTAACTATTCTTCTTGCCGCAAGCTTAAGGTTAGCAGTCTTGTCAACGATGCAAGGACTTTTTCCTCCAAGCTCAAGCACGACGGGGGTAAGCTGCGCCGCCGCTGCCTTCATGACAATACGCGCAACAGCCGCACTGCCGTTATAGAAGATAAGACCGAACTGCCCTGTGCTTATCGCCTTGATAGCCTCAAAGCTGTCCATATACGCCGCGATATATTCACGGTCGAAGTAACGGTCGATAAGCTCGCAAAGAAGCGCGCTGGTGTTCGGTGCGTGCTCGGAGAGCTTGAGGATAGTACAGTTGCCTGCCGCGATAGAGGAAATGAGCGGCATCATCGCAAGCTGGAAGGGATAGTTCCACGGCGAGAATATCATAACGAGTCCGCGCGGTGTAGGCTTCTTATAGCTTGCCGACGGGAACATATAAAACGGAGTGGGCACGACCTTAGGGGCATTCCACACCTTCAGATGGCGAAGTGTGTAGTTTATTTCCTGATCGACCATACCGATCTCGGTCATATATCCCTCCGCGTTCGACTTACCGAGGTCAGCGCGAAGCGCTTCAAGTATAAGTCCCTCGTTATCGCGGATCATTATTTTAAGATTTATGAGAAGCTGACGGCGGAAGGAAAGATCGCGAGTTTTTCCCGTCTGGTAGAATTCACGCTGTGCAGTAATAATTCTGTCAAGACTGGGAGCGATTGCATTAACGCCGCGCGATTTGTTCTTCTGGTATGTGCCTAATTTACTCATCTGTATCCTCCGTGCGCATAATTTCATTAAGGGTACACTTTCACTTATACTAATATTATATACCATAAAGTGCGAAAAAAGCAACCCCTTCGGGCAGATTTAATTATTAAAAGTACAAATTGTGTAAAATGAACCGCGGTGCGGACTAATTCTTATAAAAAAACCACTTGACAAAGAGGGCGCCGAGGTGTATAATGTTATAAAGGCTGAACGGATATGCTTTCGTTTTGCGGTTTCAGAGAGGGGCGCGGTGCTGTGAGCGTCCTACCGTGTGCGATTTGCCAAGACCGCCGTTTATATAAAGCTTCGCGCAGGAAATGGCGCGACGGCGCCGCCGTTATACGGACACGCGGTATATGCCGCAGTTATGAGTTAAAAATTCGGGTGGAACCGTGGGAATTATCTCACCCCGAGGGTATGATTTTATTATTATGCCTCGGGGTGTTTTTGTATCCTCGGGCAACACGAAAGGAATGGTATTTACAATGTTCACGATCAAATTTGACGGCATCGACGCCATTGAGTTCGACGCTCCCATTACCGTCTACGAGGCGGCAAAGGCGCAGAATCTTACCGACCGCTCCTCTCTCGCAGCAAGCGTTAACGGAAACACCGTTGCTCTTTCCTACGAGCTGAATGCGGACGCAGACGTTAAGATCCTCACCTTCGAGCATGCTGACGGCAAGCACGTTTTCTGGCACACTGCATCGCACATTCTCGCGCAGGCAGTTAAGCGCCTCTATCCCGCAGCGAAGCTGACTATCGGTCCCGCGATCGACAACGGCTTCTACTACGACATCGACAGCGACGTTGCATTCACCCCCGACATTCTCGCAAATATCGAGGCTGAAATGCAGAAGATCGTTAAGGAAAACCTCCTTATCGAGCGCTTCACCCTTCCCCGCGATGAAGCTATCAAGCTTATGACCGAGAAGGACGAGCCCTACAAGGTTCAGCTTATTGAAGAGCTTCCCGAGGGCGAAGAAATTTCCTTCTACAAGCAGGGCGAGTTCACCGACCTCTGCGCAGGCCCGCATATCTTCTCGACCGGTGCTGTAAAGGCACTCAAGCTTATCCAGTGCACCGGCGCATATTGGAAGGGCGATCAGGCAAACAAGCAGCTTCAGCGTATCTACGGCGTTGCATTCCCTGCAAAGGATATGCTTAAGGCTCACCTTGAGGCAGTAGAGGAAGCAAAGAAGCGCGATCACAACAAGCTCGGCCGTGAGCTCGAGCTCTTCACCACCGTTGACGTTATCGGTCAGGGTCTGCCGATCATGCTTCCCAAGGGCGCAAGAATCGTTCAGCTTCTCCAGAGATGGATCGAGGACGAGGAACAGAAGCGCGGCTACCTTCTGACTAAGACTCCGCTTATGGCAAAGTCCGACCTTTACAAAATCTCCGGTCACTGGGGACACTACAAGGAGGGTATGTTCGTACTCGGCGACGAGGAAAAGGACAAGGAAGTATTCGCACTCCGTCCTATGACCTGTCCCTTCCAGTATCAGGTATTTTTAAACCGTCAGCGCTCCTACCGTGACCTCCCGATGCGTCTTGGCGAAACCTCCACGCTCTTCCGCAACGAAGATAGCGGCGAGATGCACGGCCTTATCAGAGTACGTCAGTTCACCATCTCCGAGGGACACCTCATCCTTCGTCCCGAGCAGCTCGAAGAAGAGTTCAAGGGATGCGTTGAGCTTGCAAAGTACACGCTCGACACGCTCGGCCTTGGCGAGGACGTCACCTACCGCTTCTCGCAGTGGGACCCTAACAACCGCGACAAGTACGAGGGCACTGACGAGCAGTGGGCAGAGGCACAGGATGCTATGAAGAAGATCCTCGACAACCTCGGCATCGAATATGCTGTAGGTATCGGCGAGGCTGCATTCTACGGTCCGAAGCTCGACATTCAGATAAAGAACGTACACGGCAAGGAAGACACGCTTATCACCATTCAGATCGACCAGCTTCTCGCTGAAAAGTTCGGTATGGAGTACATTGACGTTGACGGTCAGAAGCGCCGCCCGTACATTATCCACCGCACCTCCGTCGGCTGCTACGAGAGAACCCTCGCACTTCTCATCGAGAAGTACGCAGGCGCGTTCCCGATGTGGCTCGCACCCACGCAGGTTGCTATTCTCCCCATCGGCTTCGAGCAGCACGAGTACGCAGAAGCGCTTAACGCAAAGCTCGAGGCAGCAGGCATCCGCACCTTCCTCGACGAGCGCAACGAAAAGATCGGCTACAAGATCCGCTCGGCACAGCTTGACAAGATCCCGTATATGCTCGTTATCGGCGCAAACGAGGTTGAAGCAGGCACCGTTGCGGTACGTTCGCGCAAGGAGGGCGATCTCGGCGCGATGAGCGGCGACGAGTTCCTTTCCAAGGCACTCACCGAAATCGCAACCAAGGCAAGATAAGTTAAGTTAAATTAAATAAAAGAAAGAGCTCGGCTTGATGCCGAGCTCTTTTTGTATGATTTTATCTTACAACGATGTTAACGATCTTGCCGGGAACACTGATTTCCTTAACGATCGTCTTGCCCTCGAGGTACTGTGCCATACGCTCGTCAGCCTTAACGAGTGCGATAGCGTCGTCCTTGGAGGTGTCTGCTGGGATTTCCTTGGTGAACTTAAGCTTGCCGCTTACCTGAACTGCGATCTCTACGGTGGAGTCAACAGTCTTAGCATCATCCCACTCGGGCCACTGTGCGAGCGCGCAAAGCGTCTTGTTGCCGAGAGTTTCCCAAATTTCCTCGCAAAGGTGAGGAGCGAACGGGCAAAGCAAACGAACGAAGATACCGAGCTCGTCGCGAGTGAGCGATCCAACCTCGTAGATTTCGTTGATGAGGCTCATAAGCGATGCGATCGCGGTGTTGAACTTCATCTCCTCGATGTCACACGAAACCTTCTTAATTGTCTTGTGGAAGGACGATTCAAGCTTCGCGGTAACGCCCTCACCGTTTGCCATGTCAAGAAGACCTGCAACGCGGTCGAGGAAACGCTTACATCCGCGAACGGAGTCCTCATTCCACGGAGCCGCGGAAGCGTAGTCACCCATAAAGAGAATATAAACGCGAAGTACGTCTGCACCGAACTTGTCAACAACCTCGTTGGGGTCAACGACGTTGCCCTTGGACTTGGACATCTTATCTCCGTCCGGACCGAGGATAAGTCCCTGCGCGGTACGCTTTGCGTACGGCTCGTCAACCGGAACCTCGCCGATATCGTAGAGGAAGCGGTGCCAGAAGCGAGAGTAGATAAGGTGACGGGTAACGTGCTCCATACCGCCGTTGTACCAGTCAACAGGGAGCCAATATTCGAGCGCTTCCTTGGAGGCAAACGCCTCGGTGTTGTGCGGATCGCAGTAGCGAAGGAAATACCACGACGAGCCCGCCCACTGAGGCATGGTGTCAGTTTCACGCTTTGCGGGCTGTCCGCACTTCGGGCAGGTGCAGTTTACGAACGAATCGATCTTCGCAAGAGGAGATTCGCCGCCCTCACCGGGTGCAAAGTTCTCCATATTGGGAAGGCGGAGCGGAAGCTCCTCGTAAGGAACGCCAACCATGCCGCAATGCTCGCAGTGTACTATCGGAATAGGCTCGCCCCAATATCTCTGACGGTTGAATGCCCAGTCCTTCATCTTGTACTGGATACCCTTTTCGCCAACGCCCTTTTCTGCAAGATATGCGAGCATCTTCGCGATCGCTTCCTTCTTGGTTGCGATGCCGTTGAGGAATTCGGAGTTGATCATCTCGCCGTCGCCGGTGTAGGCTTCCTTCGAGATATCGCCGCCCTTTATTACCTCGATTATGTCGATACCGAACTTCTTTGCGAAGTCGTAGTCACGCTCATCGTGCGCGGGAACTGCCATGATAGCACCCGTGCCGTAGCCCATCATTACGTAGTCGGCAACGTAGATCGGAATCTCCTTGCCGTTTGCGGGATTGATAGCCGCAAGGCCCTCGATGCGAACACCGGTCTTGTCCTTAACAAGCTGGGTACGCTCCAACTCGGTCTTCTTTGCACACTCGGTCTTGTAAGCCTCAAGCGCATCCATATTGGTGATGCGGGAAGCGTACTTTTCGATGATAGGATGCTCGGGCGCGATAACCATAAAGGTTACGCCGAACATCGTGTCGGGACGGGTAGTATAGATACGGAGATAGTCGTCGGTGCCTGCGATAGTGAAGTTTGCAAATGCGCCCTCGGAGCGGCCGATCCAGTTCTCCTGCTGGAGCTTAACGTTGGGAAGGTAGTCAACCTTGTCAAGTCCCCCGAGAAGCTTGTCAGCATACTCGGTGATGCGCAGATACCAAACGTCCTTCGACTTCTGAATAATATCGCTGTGGCAGATGTCACACTTACCTCCCTGCGAGTCCTCGTTTGAGAGAACGCACTTACAGCTCGGGCAGTAGTTAACGAGAGTGGTTGCACGGAACACGAGTCCCTCGTCGAACATCTTTCTGAATATCCACTGGGTCCACTTATAGTAGTCCTCCTCGGTGGTGTCGACAACTCTGTCCCAGTCGAACGAGAAGCCTACGCGCTTAAGCTGCGAGGTGAACTTTGCGATGTTGTTGTCAGTAACCTGACGGGGATGGATACCGGTCTTGATAGCATAGTTTTCGGTAGGCAGACCGTAAGCGTCGAAGCCTATCGGGAAGAGGACGTTGTAGCCCTGCATTCTTCTCTTGCGGGATACTACCTCAAGTCCGGAATAAGCCTTGATGTGTCCGACGTGCATACCTGCACCCGACGGATACGGGAACTCAACCAGCGCATAAAACTTCTGCTTTGAGCGATCCTCGGTTGCCTTGAAAACGCCCTCGGCGTCCCATCTGTCCTGCCACTTCTTTTCAGTGGCGCAAAAATCGTACTTCATTTTTTGAACCTCTATATATGAATTTTTTATTTTACAAGAATGTCGGAAATGTCGATGCTCTCTGCATCTGCCCAAAGCTTTTCGAGCTTGTAGAACTCGCGGTTTTCGCGGTTCATAACGTGAACGATAACCGTGCCGAAATCGACCGCGATCCACTCGCCCTCCGAGTATCCGTCCATATGACGAACCTCAACTCCGCAAAGACCGAGCTTGTACTCTGCCTCGCCGGCGAGCGCCTTAACGTTCGTGTTCGACGTACCTCCGCAGATTACGAAATAGTCCGCTATGATAGTCTTGTCGGAAACGTGAATAAGCTTTATGTCACGACCCTTTTTCATATCGAGCACGTGAACAAGCGTCTTTGCGATCTCAAGCGGATCCGCATTAGTAAGATCCGGATGATTTTCCGGAGTTATCATATCAATATTAGTGTTGTCCATTTATATTTCCTTTCAAAATCAGTTCATCGGTATCGTAATTCCGCTACTATCTATATCGTCCGCGTGCTCAACTCTCACGTCGGTCGGCTCTGCAAAATAGATATTTGCAAACACACTGTAATCCTCATCGGTAAATGCGTGTGTAGGGTCAAACATCTCGTCGGTGATCGGCTTATCGTAAACGTTAAAGTACTCGTTCACAAGCATCAGCGTATCCGCTCTGTGCATAACGTAGTACCACGCGCCCGTGCTTGACGAGCGTGCATCTCCTCCGGGCAGCGTTATCATTGATATGTTGCTCATATCAACTCCAAGCAGCTCTTTTGCGTATATAATAACGTCCGCAAGCGAAAGATCGGTGGTAACGTATTTGAATAGCTGCTCAACGAGCGCAGGTGCACTCGTGACAGTCAGATTATTTTTAAGCTGCTTAAACAGCGCCGTCAAAAATATCTTCTGCGCGTTAACACGTCCGATGTCACCCTGAACGTAATCGGCTCTGAAGCGCACAAACATTTCCGCCTCGGCTCCGTTTAAAACGCGCGGACCTGCCGGTAAAGATATGTCAAGCCCCTGATACGGGTCGTGGTATTCCATATCAAACGGAACGTCCATATAAACGCCGCCGATAACGTTGATTATATTTCTGAAGCCCTCAAGATTTACCATCGCATATCCGTCGATCTGAACGCACATGCTCTTTTCAATGCTTTCAACTGCGCCCTGCATTCCCGCACGGAGAAGCTCGTCGGACGAAAGCGAGGAATCGTTATTATACGCTTCCTGACGCTTTAGCTTCATCATAGTATTAATTCTTCCGCGCACTCCGTCTATCTCGATGTACGTGTCGCGCGGTATCTGCAGAACGCTGATACTTCCCTCTCGCATATTAAAGTTGACAAGCATCATAACGTCGGTGTTCCAAGCATCCTTGTCGCGGCCGGCGATAAGGAAGTTCACTGACTCCGTATCGCGCACAAAGCCATCGTCGGAGAGCGCAGTATCCTCGCCCGTGTTATCGCCGGGAACGATGTCCACGTTGAAGGGCGGCGCATCCGTATCGACCGATGGGCGATAGACGCGAAGGAAGGTTGCCGCACCGATCACAGTAGCAAGTGCCATAGCGGCAACAACGCCAAGAACTATCCAAAGAATGGGCAACCGCCTCTTTTTAGGATGTCTTTTATACGGCTCCGTGTTCATTTTCCAGCCTGCCTTTCATAATGAAACTGTTTCTTGCCGACACTGTATCGAGATGTATCGGCATTCTATCCTCACAAAGCTCACGCACCGTCATATCGAGCGCTAATATCATAGTGTCGTTAAGATGTGTCATTTTATTCTCGGCGCGCTCAAGTCCGCTCCAGAAAAACTCGCGAAGCTCAACGCACGACGGGAACGTACGCGTGTCCTCAATATAGTCCGCAAGAAAAAGTAACTGCTCCGAGAGCGTCATATCGGCATGCCCCGTGGTATGCCATCTGACCGCCGACAAAAGCTCGTCCGTGGCAAATTCGGGAAAATCGCGCTTTATCACCGCAGGTGCGGTACGCGAATGAAATATTTTCGGAGTGGCAATTTCTTCTTCTGTGTATATTATACCAAACTCATCGCACAATTGCAACTGTTTTGTTATGGGAAGCTCCTTTGTTATATCGTGAAGCAGAGCCGCCGCGTGAAGAACGTATTCCTTCTCAGGTGCGTACACATTCGCAAGCTTTTCTATCTCCGTTTCCACCGCCAATGTGTGAAGCAGGCGCTTGCCGCTCATATATCTGCTGATTTTCGCGCGCAGCCCGTCAAGTGCGCGTTTGTTTTCTTCGTTCATCATTTGTTCGTCCTATATAAACCGTTATCGTTAATATATCTTATAACGCCGCTTGGAACAAGTCCGTCGAGCGCCTCGCCGTTTGCAATACGCTCGCGTACCGTCGCTGACGAAATAAGCATCGGCTCTGTATCAATAACGCTGACACGCGCACCGTATCGCTCACAGTACTCCGCTGTGCGCATATCGATCAGCTCGGTATTCGCCGCATCGGATTCGCGCCGCGCCAACACGATATCCGCAAGTGCAAAGATTTCCTTTGCGCGGTACCATTTTCCAAGTATAAGGAACATATCCGTGCCGACGAGCAGGTAGAGCTGTCTGTCGGGCGCGGCAAAACGCTCAAGCGTATCGGCGGTGTAGCATTTTTCCTCACGCGATATTTCCGCGTCGGACACGCATATCCGCCCTTCGGCATACGCATCGCACTCGCAAAACGCAAGCTTTGCCATCAGAAGTCGGTCAGTCGCGCTCACGCCCTCGACCGCCGCCTTTGAGTGTGGCGTCGAATTTGGAACGACGTAAAGCTTATCAAGCGACATTTCCTCAAAAAAGCGAAGTGCCGCATTTACGTGACCTAAATGTATTGGCGAAAACGTTCCGCCGTATATGCCGACTCTTTCTTTTCGGCTCATTATTTAACGAGCGAAAGGTCTATCTTCTTGTGGTCAACAGACTCGCGGTAAAGCACGAATCTCGTGCCGATGACCTGCACTACGTCCGCACCGACAGCCTCGGCGATCTCGCTTGCAGCTTCCTTTGCATTGTAGTCGCAGTTGTCAAGCACGCGGAGCTTGATAAGCTCGCGCGCCTCAAGCGCATTCGATATCTGCTCACACATATTCTCCGATATTCCGCCCTTTCCGACCTGGAATATCGTATCGTAAGACTGCGCCATACTGCGAAGGTAAGCGCGCTGTTTGCTTGTTAACATATGTTTCTCCTTGAGATTATGAATGGGATTACGCGGCTTTTTTGAAAAAAAGCCTGGCAAAAAACTTTAAATTGGCTTCGCCCACAGAGTGCTTGGCTAAACCTTACCCACGCTCTCGGTAGTTGGGGGCCTCGGCGACACCCGTGTCGCCACCCCAACGACCGTTTTGCGCCAAACGCTCGTTTTGCCACATCTTTGAAGCTCTCGTGTTTTCTGTAGGGACAGGCGTCCTCGACTGTCCACCTCACACCTCGCTGTTTTCGACGTATTCGGTGAATTTCTCCACGAATCCGCGCATCGCCTTACCGCGGTGGCTTACAGAGTTCTTTTCATCGGGTGTAAGTGCGGCGAAGGTCTTTCCGAAAGGAGCATAGTAGAACAGCGGATCGTATCCGAAGCCGCCCTCTCCGTCGGGCGCGTGAAGTATGGTGCCCTCGCACGTGCCCTCAACCTGGAAATACGTGCCGTCAGGGAACGCGCAGGTAACTACCGTGCAGAAGCGTGCAGTACGCTTCTCATCGGGCACGTCACGCAGAGCTTCAAGCAGCTTCGCGTTGTTTGCAGTATCCGTGCCCTCCTCGGAGTAACGCGCGGAGTACACACCGGGCGCGCCTCCAAGCGCGTCAACGGCAAGTCCCGAGTCATCGGCAATTCCGATATATCCAAGCTTTGCGGGAACACTCGCCTTTATAAGCGAATTTGCCGCAAAGGTGTCGCCGTCCTCCACTATCTCGTCGTAAAAGCCAATATCGTCAAGCGACAAAACCTCGACCTCAGAAGAGAGCGCCGAAAGCAGAGTCTGAAGCTCCGCTATTTTCTTTCGGTTTCTTGATGCAAGTACAAGCTTTAACATATCAGCACCTCAACTTACGCCTCAAAAAGCGCATTTACGAAATCGCTCGCATCGAATTCCTGCATATCGTCCATCTGCTCGCCAACTCCGATAAACTTAACGGGAATATCAAGCTCCTCTTTAATCGAGAATACGATACCGCCCTTTGCCGTACCGTCGAGCTTGGTTAAAATAAGTCCCGTGATATCGGCGGCATTTTTAAATTCCTTCGCTTGATTTACGGCGTTCTGCCCCGTTGTTGCGTCAAGCACGAGCATAGTTTCGCGCGACGCCCCGGGAAGCTCGCGCTCAATAACGCGATTGATCTTCGCAAGCTCGTCCATAAGGTTTTTCTTGTTGTGAAGTCGTCCCGCCGTGTCAACGATAAGCACGTCTGCCTCACGCTTCTTCGCCGCGCTGACCGCGTCGAACACAACCGCCGCAGGGTCCGAGCCCTCGGTGTGCTTTATAAGCTCAACACCGACTCTGTCTGCCCAAACCTGAAGCTGGTCGATAGCCGCCGCACGGAAGGTATCCGCCGCCGCAAGCACAACGTGCTTGTTCTGCGACTTGAGTCTGTTTGCTATCTTCGCAATAGACGTTGTCTTGCCAACGCCGTTTACGCCGATAACGAGTATAACGCTCGGCGTGGTATCGAGCTTTAACGGCTCGCCGTCGCCTATCATATCGGTGAGTATCTGAGTAAGCGCAAGTCTGCAAGCCTCCGGCTCGGTGATGCGCTCGTCGCGGATACGCTCGCGAAGCTGCTCGATTATAGCCTCAGTCGAATTAACTCCGACGTCAGCCATTATTAAAATTTCCTCAAGCTCCTCAAGTAAATCCTCATCGACCTTTACAAAGCTTTTGAAAAGGTTGTCGACCTGCTTGAAAAGCGCATTTTTGGTTTTGCTGAGACCTTCTTTAAGGCGGTCAAAAAATCCCATTTGTGTGTCCTTTCTCTATGGGGTATTATTTGCTGGCTTTTTCGAGGGTAGCCTCTGCCTCTGCCACGTCGAGCGGCAGGATAGTCGATATACCGCGCTCCTGCATCGTAACACCGTAGATACGGTCTGCGATCTCCATCGTACCGCGGCGGTGAGTGATAACGATGAACTGCGTGCGGCTCGCATAGCGATGGAGGTAATCCGCAAAGCGGAATACGTTCGCATCGTCGAGCGCCGCCTCGACCTCGTCGAAGATACAGAACGGCGTCGGGCTGAAGCGAATGATCGCGAAAAGCAGTGCAATTGCAACGAACGACTGCTCACCACCCGAAAGAAGTGTCATGCTCTTAATTACCTTGCCGGGAGGCGCAACGCGTATCTCGATACCGCTCGTCAATACGTTTTCAGGATCGGTAAGCGCAAGCTCTGCAGTACCGCCGCCGAAAAGCTCGGCGAAAACGATCTTGAAGTTGCGGTCGATCTCGGCGAATGCCGTTGTAAACGTTTCACGCATCTCATATTCGAGCTTGACAATTATTTCAAGCAGGTTATCCTTGGACTTTTCAAGGTCGCCGATCTGCTCCGACATAAAGTCAAAACGGTTCTTGACCTCGGTGTATTCCTCGATTGCGTTGAGATTAACGCTTCCGAGTGCACGAAGCTTGTTGCGATATTCGGTAAGCTCCGTCTGAACGGCATTTCTCGTTTCCTTTGTAACCGGAGGATACTGGCATTCGAGTGCCGTCGAATAAGTAAGCTCATACTCATCCCAAAGACGCGAGGTGTGCTTGTCGCGGTTTTCGACAAGATTTTTCTGGCGGTTCTCCGCGAGAGTAAAGTCGCGGAAGCAAAGCTCGCGCTTACTCATCTTATCCTTTATTTGAACGCGGAGCTGATTCAGCTTCTGCTCATATTCAAGGTTCTTTGTAGAGGTTGCGGCACGTTCGTCCTCGAGCTCACCGATAGATGTCGCAAGCTCCGTCATCTGCGCCTTCATCTGTGCAATAAGCGAAGCCGCGCCCACGTTTTCCTCGGCAAGAAGCGCCGATACGCGTTCGTTTTCAGCCGTTTCGCTGTCATTCTCCTCAAGACGTGCACGCATCTCGTCGAGCTCGTACTGACGAAGCTCAACGTCCTTGCCTGCCTCTGCGCGACGAACGAGCATATCACTGCGCTCACGCTCACAGTCGTCGATAAGCTCCTCAAGCTCACCGAGCTTGTCTGCTCCGGCGGTACGCTCTGCGGAAAGCTTTTCGTTGTTGACACGGGTTTCCTCAACCTCGGCATTAAGCTTGGTTATACCGTCGGCGCGCTCGAGCGCATCAGTCTTGATTGCCTCAAGGTCGCGTTCAAGTGAGGCGGAAAGATTACGCTCGCCGCCAAGCTGACTTCTGATGACCTCAAGCTGTGTTTTCTCTGCGCCCATAAGCGATTCAAGCATTGCATTCTGCGAAGCAAGTGCAGATATCTCCTTGGTTTTGGAAGCGATTCCGTCATCGCACTTCGTTTGCTCTTTCTTGATCTCATCAAGCTTTGCGGAAAGCGTTTCGATGTCACGCGTCAGCTTCTCGGTTTCCGCTTTTCTCGTAAGCATACCCGAGTCACGCTTCGCCGAGCCGCCCGTAAACGAACCGCCCGCATTAATGACCTGACCGTCGAGCGTTACCACGCGCACCTTGTAGCCCGTTGCCTTCGCCATAGCGGCGCCGTTGTCGATGTTATCGAAAATGAGTGTAGCACCGAGCAGGTTTTTGATAACGCCCGAATATTTTTCGTCGAACTCGATAACCGTATCCGCCGTACCGAGATAGCCGTCGTATCGCTTACATTCCGCATCACTGACAGGGCTGTAACGCGGCTTCATCGAGCTTATCGGATAGAATGTCGCACGGCCCGCGTTTTTGTCCTTAAGGTGACGGATAGCCGCCTTTGCGGTGTTTTCGTCATCGACGATTATATTCTGAATATTTGCGCCAAGCGCGGTTTCGATTGCAAGAGTGTAACGCGAGCCAACGCTGATAAGGCGCGAAACGGGGCCGTAAATTCGTCCGCTTTTTGCATCAATGTCGGAAATGCGCGAGGTGCCCGCGATATGACCCGCCTCATATTCGCTCATAACAAAGCGTACGCTCTGCGCGTATCCCTCGAAAAGCTCCTCCATGCGGCGGATAGCATCGATACGGTGCTTCTTCGCGGTATATTCGAGGTAGGTTTCGTTGGATGCATCAATAAGATCCTGCTTCTTTTTCTTAAGTTCGTCCACAGAAGCGGTCATCTCGGAAATCTGCGAGGTAAGCTGCTCGCTCTTCTGACGGTAATCTGCGATAACCTTGTCAGCCTTACTTGCGCGCGCTTCAAGCATCGCCGAGCTTTCGGCGTACTTATCAAGCTCCAGACGAAGCGAGCTTGCCTTATCACTGTCGCTCTTTTCTGTGGTATCAAGCACGGAAAGACGAATTTTCAATTCAACGATACGCTCTTCACCGCGCTTGAGTTCCTCAAGCTGGCTTTCGAGCTTTGCACGAAGCTCATCGCGCTCACAGCGTGCTGCATCAGCCTTTGCCTCGAGTGCGGCAAGGTCAGCGCCAAGGCTGTCCGCGCCTCCGAGTGCGAGATCGAGCGCCGCCTGCTTAAGCTTCAGCTGCTCCTCGATCTGTGCCTTACGCTCGGCAAGCTTTAATTTAGCCTCGTTTTTATCGGAAAGCTGCATCTGTCTGTGAGCAACGTCATTCTCGGTAAGCTTTATCTTGTTGTCAAGCTCGTGCGACGTCTGACGTGCCGCTTCGATCTCTGCCTGCAGCTGCTCGTATTTATATTTAGATTCCTGCGACACCTCGAAAATACGCTCGTTTTGATTCTCGAGCGATTCGAGCGCCTCGGTTACGATGTCAAGCTCGTTCTTCGAGAGCTTAAGCTGGTCGTCCGCTTCCTTTAAGTCTGCGGAGAGCTTGTCCATATCGTATATCCAAAGCGAAACGTCGTCGCGCTTTTTTATCTCAAAGTATTCAAGATATTTTCTCGCCTTCTCCGCCTCTCTTTCAAGCGGTCCTACACGTCCCTCAAGCTCGGACATAATATCGCGAAGGCGTGTTAAGTTATCGTCGACGGAAGCAAGCTTACGCTCTGCCTCCTCCTTCTTGTATCTGTACTTGGAGATACCTGCCGCCTCCTCGAAAATGGAACGGCGATCCTCACTCTTTCGCGAAATAATTTCCGCAATACGTCCCTGTCCGACGATGGAATATCCCTCTCGTCCGACACCCGTATTCATAAATAGCTCGTGTATGTCGCGAAGGCGTACTGCCTTGCGATTGATGTAGTATTCACTCTCGCCCTTGCGATAGTAGCGGCGAGTTACCGATACCTCGTCAAAGTCGATGTCCATCTGACGATCGGTATTATCGAACGTTACCGTTACCTCGGCAAAGTTCATCTGACGTCTGTCGTCCGTACCGCCAAATATTACGTCCTCCATCTTCGTGCCGCGGATCTGTCTTGACGAAACCTCGCCAAGCACCCAGCGCATCGCATCCGAGATGTTGGACTTACCGCTTCCGTTCGGGCCGACTACGACCGTCGCACCGCGGTCAAATTTGAGCACAGTACGGTCAGGAAAGGACTTGAAGCCGAACAGTTCAAGCGATTTTAAGTACATATTTGTTTTTCTCCTTTCCGTAGTTTTTGTGTATAGGGGTTACGCGGCTTTCTTGAAAGAAAGCCTGGCAAAGAACTTCATAGGGCTCCGCCATAACATCGGTTTTGGCTAAGCCGCTCCCACACTCTCGGTAGTCGGGGCCCTGCCGACACCCGTGTCGGCATCCCAACGACCGTGTTGCGGTAAACGCTTGTTTTGCTATATCTTTGGCGTTTGCGGCATAATCAGCCTCGCCCTTTGGGAGAGGTGGCACGGCAAAGCCGTGACGGAGAGGGCACCACATCTTTGGCGCTACATTGATTAAAGCTCGATGCGCACGCTGTATTTCTCTAAACCGTCGCGCTCGATTATCTTTACGCTTCTTGCGCCGTAATCGTTTAGGATGCGCATCTTGTTCGCGCGCTTCTGACCTGCGACCTTGGATACTTCCCCGCGCGGCACATATACGGTAATATCACCGCCGCGCATACGCTCCTCAAGGTCATTTGAAGTAATATATTCGCGTATTTTTTGGTAGTAAAGCTCGGAATATACCATCTCGCCAAACGCGCTGTGGTACGCACCTCCGACAATCGTGCCTTCTTCGAAAAGGTTGTCCGCAGCGCAAAGTCCGAGACGTATAACAGGCAGGTTATTCTCCGTGAATACCCGAAGCACAGCCGCCGAGCGTTCGATCGCATCATCCATTTTAAGCGGCTCATATTCGCCGCGTACCATCATCTCGGCAAGCTCGGTGTCGCAAAAAACGACGGTCGAATAAATTCTCGCCGCATCGCATCCAAGCGAAACTATCTCTTTTGCAGTTGCTATCTCGTCGTCAGGCGTAGACTCGGGAAGCCCTATCATCATCTGACCGACAAGATTAAATCCTCGTGATTTTATAAGTCTGCACGCCGCCCTCGCGCACTCTGCGGTATGTCCGCGCTTCGATGCTACGAGCACTTTGTCGCTCATACTCTGAAGTCCAAGCTCAATGTCGGTGACACCGTGCTCGGCAAGAATGTCGAGTATCTCACTGTCGATATAATCCGGACGCGTTGAGAGGCGTATCGCGCTCACCCGCCCGCTATCGACGTGCTCCTTGGCAATTCCGAGCAGATAAAGCATATCGCCGCGGTCAATACCCGTGAACGATCCGCCGAAGAATGCAATCTCCGCATCAACGGATTCGGCATCGACCGTAGAAAGCTCGTTTTCAAGCTCATGTTTCACCGAATGAATATCGAAGCTCATCTTTCCCGATATGCGCCTTTGATTACAGAAAACGCAATCGTTCGGACAGCCGACGTGTGGGATAAAAACGGGAACGTTTTTGTGCTTCATTATTTGTCGCCGAAAAGCACAAGCGCCTCTTTAGCCGCCATCTGCTCTGCCTCGCGCTTACTCTTGCCCTTACCGTGACCGATGACGTTGCTGTTGAGCCTTGCCTCGACGGTAAATATCTTCGCATGATCGGGACCTTCCTCGCCCACCATAACGTATTCGAGGATCTCTCCGCGCTCTTGCTGAACGATCTGCTGAAGCAAGGTCTTATAGTCCTTGTTTTTGCCGTTTTCGACAAACTGCTTTATCTCGGGAATTACGCGCGGCATAAGGAATTTTTCCACCGCCTCACGTGAGCCGGAATCAAGATATATCGAAGCAAGCAGCGCCTCAAACGCATCTGCAAGTATCGACACGCGCTCACGTCCGTTTGATAATTCCTCACCGTGACCGAGGCGCATAAACTTGCCAAGCTCCATATCGAGCGCAAGCTTACCGAGCGTTTTCTCGCACACCGCACTCGCACGGATACGTGTAAGATCTCCCTCGGGAGTATCGGGATAGTGCTTATAAAGATAATCGCTGACGATTATCGAAAGCACGGAGTCGCCGAGGAATTCAAGGCGCTCGTTAAACTCAACCGCCTCTCCCTTCGGCTTGCATTCGTTAGCATAGGATGAGTGGGTGAGTGCCGTGATAAGCAGATCTATGTTATTGTAACGGTATCCGATCATTTCCTCGAACACCTGCGGGGATCGCGGAAGCATTTCCATAACTCTCGCCACTCCTTAATTAATTTTCATCTGCACCGACAAATGCTCGGATACATTCCACAGCACGCGCGCCCATAGCCTCGCCGCGCGCCTTTTTACCGCCCTTGACCTTAACGCCGAGCGGTGCAACAAGACCGAAATTCGCATTCATCGGCTGGAAGTTGACAACACCCTCATCGGAAACGTATGCGGCAAGCGAGCCGATAACACTCTCGCGCGGGAAGTAAACCGTATCCTCACCGAGTGCCATCTTCGCGGCATTGAGTCCGGCGACAAGTCCGCTCGATGCGGATTCAACGTAACCCTCGACGCCGGTCATCTGACCTGCGAAGAAGAGTCCCGGACGCGCCTTTAGCATATACGCGCCGTCAAGCAGCTTCGGAGAGTTCATAAACGTATTTCTGTGCATAACGCCGTAGCGTAAAAACTCGGCGTTTTCAAGTCCGGGTATCATACCGAACACACGCTTTTGCTCGGGGAATTTAAGATGTGTCTGGAAGCCGACGATGTTATACATCGACTTTTCGGCATTCTCCTGACGAAGCTGTACGATAGCGTACGCTTCTTTACCCGTCTGCGGCACCGTGATGCCGACAGGCTTCATCGGACCGAAAAGTAACGTATCATGTCCGCGCTTTGCCATAACCTCAACGGGCATACAGCCCTCGAACACCTTAAGCTGTCCCGCCTTGTCGAAATCCTTAAGCTCCGCTTCCTCGGCGCTGATAAGCGCCTCCCAGAAACGATCGTATTCCTCTTTGGTGAACGGGCAGTTGATATACGATGCCTCGCCCTTGCCGTAGCGCGATGCGTAAAACGCCTTCGACATATCTATCGAGTCAAAGCTTACGATTGGTGCCGCCGCATCAAAAAAGCTAAGATAATCGTTGCCGATAAGCTTACCGATAGTTTCCGACATCGCCTCGGAGGTAAGCGGGCCCGTTGCGATAACGGTAATGCCCTCGGGAATTTCCGTGACCTCGCCTTCGATGACCTCGACAAGCGGGTGATTCCTTAATTTATCCGTAATATACCTCGAGAAAAGCTCGCGGTCAACCGCAAGAGCACTTCCTGCGGGCACCTCGGAAGCATACGCCGCCTCGATTATAAGCGAATCGAGCAGCCGCATTTCCTCTTTGAGTACGCCAACAGCATTCGAAAGCATATTAGAGCGAAGCGAATTCGAGCATACAAGCTCGGCAAAGCCCTCGCTGTGATGCGCCGGCGAATATTTCAGCGGCTTCATCTCATAAAGCTTTACGGGCACGCCGCGCTTTACAAGCTGCCACGCCGCCTCGCATCCCGCGAGTCCGGCTCCGACTACGTTTACAGCGGTAATATTATTCTGCATCGCCATTTGCTTCGACTTCTCTCTTGTATCCGCAGCCGTCCTTCTTGCATATCACATAAGGCTTACCCTTCTTGCGGTAAAGCATCTCCCCGCAATCGGGACACTTTTCACCGGTCGGCATATCCCACGAGGAGAAGCCGCAATCGGGATACTTTTCACAGCTGTAGAATATCGAACGGTTCTTGCCCTTCTTAATAACGACCTTCGAGCCACAGAGGGGGCACGCAACGCCGAGATCCTTTGCAACCTGACGTGTAGTCTTGCACTCGGGGTATCTCGAGCAAGCGTAGAAGCTACCGAATCTACCCGTGCGGATAACCATAGGACTACCGCAGGTATCACAAACCATATCGGTGGTGATATCGGGCTTTTCGTCTACCTTTTCAGGCTCCTTTGCGGTAAGAGGCTTCGTATTGCGGCAGGTCGGATAGTTCGGGCAAGCGGCAAACTTGCCGAAGCGTCCGTTTTTGACTATCATCTTCGAGCCGCACTTGTCGCAGATAATATCGGTTTCCTCAACGGGAAGCTGATACTTGTTCTTGTCAACGTTTTCCTCTGCCCACTCGAGCGTCTTTGCGAAATCGTCGTAGAATCCGTGGAGTACGCCGCTGACGGTGGAGTCACCCTCGGCGATCTCATCAAGCTCGGTTTCCATATTCGCGGTGAACTCGTAGTCAACAACCTTCGGGAAGGAATCAACCATAAGCTTCGTCGTCATTTCTCCGAGATCGGTAGGCTTCAGCATCTTACCGTCGCGAACAACATAGCCGCGAGCAATAATCGTCGTGATGATAGTTGAGAACGTACTGGGGCGACCGATGCCGCGTTCCTCGAGGAACTTGACGAGCGATGCTTCATTGTAGCGCGGAGGCGCCTCGGTGAAGTGCTGCGCAGAATCGGTACTGCCGTGCTTGAGGGTGTCGCCTTCCTCGATTTTGGGAAGTCTTGCGCTCTTCTCGGGAGTGTCCGCATCCGCCGCGCTCTGTGCGACGTAATCCTCGCTCTCCTCGTAAACGCTCATATAGCCGTGGAACTTTACGGTATAGCCGCTTGAGCGGAAGATGTATCCGCCCGCCTCGATATCCGCAGTTACGGTATCAAGCTCGGCAGACGCCATCTGGCTTGCCATAAATCTGTCCCAGATAAGCTTGTAAAGACGGTACTGATCCGTCGTGAGCATCTTCTTTATCTTATCGGGCTCGAACGCAAGCGTCGACGGGCGAATTGCCTCATGCGCATCCTGCGCGCCCGACTTGGTCTTATAAATGCGGCGCTCTGTGGGGTAGAACTCCGCGCCGTACTTTTCTACGATATAAGCCTGTGCCGCGTCAGCCGCCTCATCCGCGATACGAAGCGAGTCAGTACGCATGTAGGTGATAAGACCCTGCGTACCGCCGCTCGAAGCTCCGAGGTTGATACCCTCGTAAAGCTCCTGCGCAACACGCATTGTGCGGCTCGACTGGAAGCCAAGTCTGCGCGACGCCTCCTGCTGGAGAGTAGAGGTGGTAAAGGGCGGTGCGGGATTCTTTACTCTGATTGCCTTTTTAACCGACTTTACGATGAAATCCTCACCGTCAACAGAGCGAACGACCTTCATCGTTTCCTCTTCGTTTGTAAGCGCGATCTTGCCGTCTGCGTCACCGTAGAACTTCGCCTTTATCTTGCCGCGGCTCTTGTTTTCCAGCACCACGCTGAGCGTCCAGTATTCCTCGGGAACAAACGCACGGATCTCCTCCTCGCGCTCGACTATAATACGAGTAGCAACTGACTGCACACGTCCTGCGGAAAGACCCGACTTGATAGTCTTCCAAAGGAACGGACTCAACTTGTATCCAACTATTCTGTCAAGGATACGGCGAGCCTGCTGGGAGTTTACAAGTCCCATATCTATCTCGCGCGGCGTTTTCATGCCTGCCTTGACGGCCTTCTTTGTGATTTCATTAAAAGTAACGCGCTTTATCTTCGACTTGGGAAGACCAAGCGTTTCCGAAAGATGCCACGCAATAGCCTCGCCCTCGCGGTCAGGGTCCGTTGCGAGGAATACTTTATCAGCGTGCTTTGCTTCTTTTTTAAGGTTCTTTATAAGATCACCCTTACCGCGAATATTGATATACTTCGCAGAAAAGTCGTTATCGACGTCAATACCGAGCGTGCTTTTGGGCAGGTCACGGATATGACCGGTGCAGCCTACTACCTTATAGCCCGAGCCAAGATAGCCCTTTACGGTGCTTGCCTTGGTGGGCGACTCCATAATTACGAGATTTGCCATTTGGGAATTTCTCCTTGCTTTGTTATATTAATTTTCTGTAAAGCCCGCCCGGGAGAGCCTCAACGGCCGAGTAGAGCTCCAGCATCGTAAGCGATGCAAGCACCTCGTCCGTGGAGATTCCCGTTTGTGCGATATTGTCTGTGGTAACCGCTATTCCGTCGGGGATAGCATCGAGCACTCTGCGCTGTACCGCGTCGAGGCAGGACAGTATTTCCTCGCGCTCTTTTCCGTCGTGCTCGCGCGGGGACGGCTTTGGCGCTTCATCCGATTTTTCCGATGCACCGCGCCCGCCTTGCTTTCGGTAATCCGTAGGTGTCGGTACGTCGGGAAGCCTTTTCGTGTCTGCAGCCTTTTTGATCGGCGGAACCTTCATAGGCGGCAGCTTATCCTGCTTCTTGGGAGAGAGGGGCTGATTTTCCGCCTTCACAGGTATGCTATGATTATATTCATAGCGAATGTATTTATCACTGCTTGTTATGCGCTCAAGCCTTTTGAGGTTAAAGCTGTCGGCAAAATCCTCGATAATATCCTCGGCACACGTCACAAGCTTCGCGCCGTCGCGAATAAGTCGGTTCGGTCCGACGCTGTTAGGCGCGCCGACGTTACCCGGAACCGCGTAAACTCTGCGGCCCTGATCACACGCGCACCTTGCCGTAATAAGCGCACCGCTTCGTTCGCCGCCTTCAACAACGACGACTGCATCGGCAAGACCGCTCATAATTCTGTTTCGTATCGGGAAGTTGCGTCCGTACGGCGGAGTGTTCGGCTCGAACTCGCTCACGACCATACCGTTTTCACCTATCCAATCAAGCATTTTCTTGTTTGACGGAGGATACGGCACGTTTACGCCCGTACCGAGCACGGCAACAGTCGGCTCCTCCATAAACACAGCAGTATTGTTCGCGGCGGAGTCAACTCCGTACGCCGCACCGCTTATAATGATAGCACCGTACGCGATCAGCTGACGCGCAAGCGTGAACGCCATATGCTTTCCGTAGCTCGACATCGAGCGCGTTCCGACAATGCTCACGCAAAAGCGCTCGTCAAGATCCTTAATCATACCGCGTGCGTAAAGCACAAGCGGCTTGTTGTAAAGCCCGTGAAGCCTTCTCGGATAATTCGGCGAGGTACACGGAATAACACGTATTCCGTTCATAAAGCAAAACTCAAGTGTACGCTCGGCTCGCGTAAGGTCGTGATCTGCAAGGCGCTCGCGGAATTGCTTATTCACGCTCACACAGGCGGCAAGCTGTTCGTTTGTTGCCTCATATACTTCCCTTGCACCGCCCGGAAAATACTCAAGCAGCTTCAGGGCATCTGCAGAGCCCGCACCGTTTTTATCGGCAAGCCAGACCCAGTAAATTATATCATTCATAGTCAAGTATTCCTTCTTGGGCGCATTTGATACCAATCGGGTTATCGGCGCGCCAACAATATTCACTAAATAATATACCAAGTTATAGTATACCTCTAACAGACTCAAATTGCAAGAGGTTTTTCATAAATTTACAAATTTTCTATATAATAATGAAGAAATGTATTTTATTTTCAATGTGTTTTGACAGAGCGCAAAAAAACGGCTTGCCCATACCTCATTTTGAGATAAGACAAGCCGTCTGCAATTATTTTATTTTGAGCGAAAGCACCGTCTTTTCATCGGGTGTTACAAACGCTGTGTAGTTAGTAAGATACGTAACGAATCCGGGCTTTGATCCACTCGGCTTCTTGATATTACGTATAAGCGTGTAGTCAACGGCGACGTTCTGTCCTTCGCTTACCTTCGAGTGATATGCCGCGATCATAGCCGCCTCGGTAAAATCACGTTCACCCGGTTCTTCCCCATCCGTCATCATAACGACGTGCGAGCCCGGCTGATTTTTTACGTGGAACCAATAATCGCTCTTCGAAGCAAGGCGCGTGGTCAGGTAGTCGTTCTGGTGATTGTTTTTACCGCAGAGTATTCTGTAGCCACCGCTCGACTTAAACTCCATAAGCTTCGGAGCGGACATCTTCTTCGGCGAATAATTCTTCATTCGCGAAGCATATCCCGAGCCGTGAAGCTCGGCGCGTATCTCTAAAATATCGCTCTCGCTCTCCGCGCGGGTGAGCGAGTCGAACACCGTGTAGATATATTCAAGCTCTCCCTCGGCAAGCTTTATCTGCTTTGCAAGCTCGATTTCTGCGGTCTTGGATTTGTTGTACTTTTTATAGTATTTCTGCGCGTTCTGCTGCGGTGTCAAACGCTTGTCAAGCGGAATTTCGATAGTAGGACAAGCATCGTCGTAATAGTTTTCGAGTACCGCCGTTTCCATACCGCGAGAAAGTCGGTATATGTTGCCCGTGATAAGGTCACCCCACAGCTTATAGCGCTCCTTGTCGGCACACGCGAGAAGGTCCTCCTTCTGAAGCGCGAGCTTCTTCTCAAGGCGAGCTTCCGCGTTGGTAAGCAGGCGAAAAATGTCCGCCGTACGCTGACGGATACGCTCCGCTTTATCGCGGCGGCCGAAATATTCGTCGAGTAACTCGCCGAAGCTATCAAGCCTGCGCGCTTCGAAATTGGTGCCGTATTCAAGCGGCTCGAAGAAAAGGTATTCAACAGGCTTGCCTGCCGTATCGCAAACGAGCCACGGCTCATACTCGCCGCCGTTCATTTTTTCCGTTACATAAGAGAACGCCCCCCAAAGCTTTTCTGCGTCGCAGCTGTGCAGGGACGCATCGACCTGTCCTGTGGCGCGATACACAATCTCGCGTGCAACCACCGCCGCAAAGCCGTAGAAGTTCGCGAGAATAAACTTATCTGCACACATATCCTCCGCCGCTGAATACGCTTCCATAAACTGCTCTTTTGTGGCAGTAAGCGGACATAATTTCTTCTGTTCGGGCGGAAGCTCATACGGGAAGCCCGGAAGGATCTGGCGCACGTTGCTTGTCGCAAGATCGATTATTTTAAGCGCACTGACAACCTTCTTTTCAGCGTTCAAAAGAATGACGTTGCTGTATTTGCCCATCGTTTCCGTAACGAGATATTTGGTCGTTTCAAAGCCCATCTCATCGTAGCAGTCGAAAGCAAACTCCACCGCGCGCTCAAATCCGAGCTGGGTAATACCCGATACTCTCGCGCCTGTCAGATGCTTGCGAAGAAGCATACAGAACATCGGCGGCGTCATCGGGTTTTCCTTGACCGTCGCGGTTATATTAAAGTGTGGATTGTTCGTACCCGACGATAGCGCAAGGCGCATATTCTCGCGTCCGAGGTGCAAGAGAAGCACTATCTCATCGCGTTCAGGCTGCGTCACCTTTTCAACGCGCGCGCCCATTATACGTCCATTCAAATCGTGCACTATCGCAGATACCATTCCTGCGTCAAAAGCCATAATTATCCTCCAAAGCCTCGGCTACTCACCGAAGCCGACAACGTAATATTTCTTACAGATCACCTCGCCGCCAAGACTTTCGGCAAGACGAATCGACGCGCCGTTACCCGATGCGCACTCGTATATCGCCGTATGTCCGAGCCGCGAAAGCTCGCCGACAAGCGCGCTGACACACGCTTTTCCGTAGCCATGCCGACGGTACTCTTCGGCGGTATCGACGCCGATCTCAACCTCGCGCGGTGTATCCTCCCCGATCGGCTCACCCGTGTTCGCAACGGCAACGATTTTATTATCTACCACCGCCGCATACACTATATATCCGTCCGATAAAAGCCCGTCGATATCGGTATCGGTGAGATCCTCATAACCCTCTCTGCCATATAGGCGGCACACGCTTTCGCTATCCCCATACGCTTTCGCATCGAGCGCAAAATTCATGTAATAATCATACGAATCGGGGCTCAATTCAAAGCCGTGCGTTTCAAGAAACGCGCCGAATTTTTCGCTTGCCCACAACACAGCATCGTGCGAAAAAAGCGTCGGCTCGTCTGCACCGTACCGGCATAAAAGCCCGTCAACAAGCGCCTTCACCGACGGATAATACCACACGCACACATCATCGCCGCAAGCTGTAATTTCAAGCGGCACAGCGACCTCGCCGCCGTCGAGCCACGCTTCGTCGCGCTCAACGAGCGTTATATTCAGCTTTTGCGCCACAGTATCGCCTCCCGTTCGGTTGATATAATAATTTTACCGCATCGGCACAGATTTGTCAACGCTTGATAGAGAAAATATTTTTGGCAAAAAATATTCGAAGGGATCCCTCGCAAAACAAAAAAACACCCGATGCAAACGCATCGGGTATTTTTCGTCATTAGTCAACGTTAACGACCTGCTCACCCTTGTAGGTTCCGCAAGCTCTGCAAACTCTGTGTGCGAGGTTGTACTCACCGCACTTCGGGCACTTTACCATACCCGGCATTTCGAGCTTCCATACGTTAGATCTTCTCTTATCGCGTCTCGCGCTGGAGACTTTCTTCTTCGGTACTGCCATTTTAAGACACCTCCTTAACTGTATAACACTTTTTATTATACATCAATTATTTTTATTTTTCAAGTAGTTTTTGCAAAATTGCGAGTCTTGGATCAATTTCTTTTTTCGGACAGCCGCAATCGCCCTCGTTTAAGTCCTTGCCGCACTTGGGACAAAGTCCCTTGCACTCCTCGGAACAAACCTCTTTCATCGGGAACTCCATCATAAGCTGTTCGGCCGCTACAGTATCAAGCTCCAGCATACCGTCAACTATCTGAATATAGTCATCCGCTTCCTCGTCGCTTGTGTTGACAAGCTCGCCACGGTTAACTACCGTGCGCTCAAATTCCACCGTAAAGCTTCTTTTAAGCGGTGCGAGGCAGCGTGCACACTCGGCATCGTAGTCAACGCTGACCGAGGCGCGAAGTCCGATGTATCCGCCCATATTAACGATTTCACCGCTAACACGTGCAGGCTTTTCAAAAACTACGCCGTCTACCTTGGTGTCAAATCCGAAGTCGCCTTCCGTCAAAGAAAAGCTGTAGTCAAACGGCAGTTTTGTTACCTCACCCGAAAGGACGGATCGCATATCAATAGCCATTTTACCACCTCCGTTTTGTGGACACAAAAGTGCTAACTTGTATATTATATATTAAAATTCGCGATTTGTCAATAGTTATAGAAAAATAATCAAAATTTGTTCACATTGTCCTACGGCCTTCAAGTGCGCGCATAAGCGTTACCTCGTCCGCGTACTCAAGCTCGCCGCCCACGGGAATACCGTAAGCAAGGCGCGACACCTTTATTCCGAGCGGCTTTATAAGCTTGGTTATATACATAGCCGTAGCCTCGCCCTCGACTGTCGGATTGGTCGCGATGATTATTTCGTTTACCTCGCCGTCACCGAGGCGAAGCATAAGCTCGCGTATGCGAAGCTTGTCGGGACCGATGCCCGACATAGGCGATATCGCGCCGTGAAGCACGTGGTAAACGCCGCTGTATTCCTTGACCTTTTCAAGCGACATTACAGCCTTGGCGTCCTCAACGACACAGATGACCGAGCGGTCACGCCCTGTATCGGCGCAAACGGGACAAAGCTCGCCGTCGGAGAAATTCTGACACACCGAGCAGGTGCGCACACGCTCCTTCGCGCCGCGAACGGCATCGGCAAACGCCTCTGCCTCCTCGGGCGTAAAATCAAGCACCGAAAACGCGAGTCTGACCGCAGTTTTCTTGCCGATTCCCGGGAGCCTCTGAAACTGCTCGATCAGCTTCTCAAGCGGAAGAATGTACTCCGCCATATCGCTTAAAACAGACCGGGCATTCCCATGCCGATATCACCGGTGATCTTCTGCATCTCTGCAGCGCTCGTATCCTCGACCTTCTTAATAGCCTCGTTTACAGCGGCGATAACAAGATCGGAAAGCGTTTCAATATCGTCAGGATCGACTATCTCGGGCTTGATATCAAGAGAGAGAACTTCCTTCTTGCCGTTCATTTTGAGAGAAACCACACCGCCGCCGACGGATACGTCGTACTCGCGACCTTCGAGTTCCTCCTGCATTGCCGCCATATCCTCCTGCATCTTCTGTGCCTGACGGAGCATAGCGTTCATATTCTGCGGGCCGCCGCCCATGCCCTTCGGTAAACGTGCTTTCATAGTAAAATTTCCTTTCGCTGTGTTAGTTATTGCTCTGCGAGCCGATTTCAAGCTCGTCAAGTACGTTGTTTGCAGACTCCTTTTTTTCGGGTGCATATTCAAGCTTTACCGAGTTTGCGGTAAGGCTTCCCTCCTCAAAGGTGTTGAGTACCTCAAGAACCTGGTCGAATCTGCTTGTGATAATGGTCAGCGCCATCTGGTTGCTCGTGCGTATATGCACAAGCTCGTCCGTGTTGACCGTGTAGCCTTTACACGATTCGCGAAGCAAACTGCCGAGCATCAGGTCACGCTCACAGCACTTCTGCACGAACTCCGCCCAGTACGGGAGCTGTCTGTATTCTTTTTTAACAGATGGATCTGCAGCCGCCGTTTTTTCGGCAGGAACCGCCTCACTCGGTGCGCTTTGAGGCTTTGCCGACACCGCATCGGCAGACGCCGCCGCATTCACTCGGTATGCGCCGGACTTAAGCTTGTCCTCAAGAAGCGTCAACCTTGAAGCAAGCGCCTCGCCTGACGTAGAAAATCTCTCGTCGCACATACGGACAAGCGTCATCTCGGCAATAAGCCGCTTCGAGGAATTTGACAGTCGCATAGCCGCGAGCGCTTCATCGAGCAGCTTTGCGTGGTAAACGATTGTTTCTGTTGCAAACCGTGCGGATATCTCCATAAGCTCTGCGTACTGTCGCTCGGACAAATCGAGATATTCCCGCGCTCCCTTCGTTGTCTTTACAACGAGCATATCGCGGTAGAAGGCGATAAGGTCCGTCCAAAGCACGGACAAGTCCTTGCTTGACGCAAACATCTTGCCGATCTCGCCAAACAGCGTATCGTAATCCTTGTCGCATACAGCGTTAAGGAGCTTCAAAATAACGTCGCGTCCACCCGAGCCCGCGATCTCCTCTACCACCTCTACGGTGACTGGCTTGTTCTCGCCCGAACAAAGCTCGAGTAGCGAAATAGCATCGCGCATACCGCCCTGCGCCAGGTGCGCGAGCATAAACGCCGCCTCGTGGTCAATCTCGATGCCCTCCGCCTTCGCAATATGCTCAAGGCGAGCGGCGATGACCTCGCTCGATATACGGCGAAAATCGTATCGCTGACAGCGTGACAAAATAGTTGCCGGAATTTTGTGTATTTCGGTGGTCGCGAGTATGAACATAACGTGTGCAGGCGGCTCCTCAAGCGTTTTGAGAAGCGCGTTGAACGCGCTCTGCGAGAGCATATGCACCTCGTCGATAATGTATACCTTTTTCTTTAGCTCGGCAGGCAGATACTCCACCTCGTCGCGTATCTGTCGGATATCGTCAACGCCGTTGTTTGAAGCGGCGTCCATCTCAACAATATCGATACAGCTTGCCGAATCGGCAGATAAACACGCGGCGCATTTGCCGCACGGATTACCGTTCTCCGGCGACTCACAGTTGACCGCCTTGGCAAGTATCTTCGCGCAGGTAGTCTTACCCGTACCGCGCGAGCCCATAAAGAGGTACGCGTGCGAGGTCTTGCCGTTTTCCACGGCATAGCGCAAAATAGCCGTTATGTGGTCCTGACCGCAAACGTCCGAAAAGGTCTGCGGGCGCCATTTTCTGTATAACGCCTGATGCAAAATAACACGTCCTCTCTAAAAAATTGACAAGCTATAAAATAAGACCATACACCCAAAGCTCGAACTGCTCTTATGTGCGTGAACGCCGGAATATACTCGGGACAGGTGACCTCGCGGCACACCGGAGTAACTGCTTAATGCTGCTTGGTTCCCCACCTGACATGGTTCACAGCCTCCGATTGCGCAAGACCCGTCCGTCAACGTATAAGACCCGTCGTGCAGACCACACAAAATCAGCCCTTACAATAGGAATCCACCCCTGCTGTAGCGGACTGCAGGTGCAAGGCACCGCTAATTCCCCGGCTGGTATGGCCTTATTTTATAGCTTGTCGCCAGCAAAAGCCTATCGGCTTCCATACTAATATATTATAACAGATATTTTTAAATAATGCAATAGGATTTTTGAAATTTATAGCTTTGTTATATCTTCGCTTATTCAATACGTGCGAAAATATGCCATACAGCCGAACTCCTTGGCGGGATACAGTCCCACCGAGCGGTAGAACGACTCCGTTGCCCCAACGCTATCCGTAAGCAGCACCTTCTGGTAGCAGTCGGAGTAAAGCTCAAACAGCTTTTGCACCATTCTCGTACCGATGCCGCGGCGCTGATACTCCGGCAAAACGATAATATCCTGCACGTAAAGTATCGATGCCTTGTCGCCTACCGCGCGGATAACGCCGACCACACGATCCCCGTCGTATGCTGCCAGCGTACAAAGTGAGCCTTCATACGCCGCCTTTAACATATCGGGGCGCTCGGTGTAGTTGCTCCAGCCGACCGCCTTATAAAGCGGAAGAATGTCGGCTTCGTTATATTTTGTGTATTTTTTCAGGGTTATTTTTTTCACTTTCTGATTCCTCTACATTCGTCTAAAATCTCATATACACGCAGTCCGTCAAGTGTAGCAATTCCGATATATTTAGAGCCAAATTCAACGGTCTTCTCGACTCCGTGTTTTATTCGAATGCGTGCTACAACGTCAAGCGTTTCGATGTCTACAACTATCAGTCCTTTGCTACAGGAAATATAGTAGACCGATTTGTTGAAAGATTGAACAATCTCACTCACGTCGTTGCATTCGCAGCCCGCCGCGTTTAATATAGCCACGACAGTTTCTTCGTCATCTATGCTACACTGGAAATCGGGTTTCGAATCATTCTCAACGCGGCACATCTTCCCGTCAATTTCTTCAAAGCAAACAGATAGTCCAAGGCTTGCAGTTAGCCCTGCGGCTTCAATAAGAGTTATTCTTTGTGTGCTTTTATCATAGTCGATATACGACGGGGATATATATCGCTCAAATTCCGGCAATGGATACTCCTCGATTGATTCTCCATCAAATTTTACAATTGTATGATAGTCTTCGCGATTCTCGTCTTGCTTATCTCGGTCAATCCCCAATAGCAGACACTTGTTTATCTCCGGTACGAGTCGCATACACCTGAAATAGTATTTCCCTTGAATCATATCGACATATGAAAGCCTTTTCTCAAGCACCGCATTGAAGGTATAGCGTCTTACAGCCGACGTTCCAACCGATGAATTGTAAACCAAAATATATATTGATTTTCCGTCAAATGACCAGCATCCGTCGATTAGGCAGCCGCAAGGATGCGCACCTTCTATTGCATATTTTCTAATTTTGTAGGTGTCAAGTGATAAAACATAAAACGTATCATTTGTTGCAAGAATTAGAACCCACTTTTCATCTGGAGATACCAAGGCAGCTACTGCGTGCGAAAGTGTGCCTATTTTCTTGATTAAACGAAGTGTTGAACGTTCAAGCACGCTAACACTTCCTCTTGTGCAGCATACTACAAAATTTTGTGATAGAGATATTTGTTCTGCTCGCGTAATAGGTTCCGCTTTTATTTTCGTTAGTTTCATATTATTGTGCATTATACCTCTCATAATAGAACAAATACTGCTGTGCTATGCCCGCGTATTTACCGAGTGCGGATATGTCAAGCCCGTCAGGATAGTATTTTGCAAGCACACGCTTTATCCACACGTCGACGGGAAACGCCTCGGTCTTGTCAAAGCCGAACAGCATCGCGCACGCCGCCACCTTCGGGCCGACACCCTTGACGGCACAGAGCAGTTTCTCTGCTTCTGTCGGTTCTGCGGCGCTTATCGCCGAATAGTCAAGCTCTCCACTTACCGCACGGCACGCAGCATCGTATATGTACTTTGCACGGAACCCCGTTTTCAGTGCGAATATGGCATCCTCGCCCGCATCAGCAAGCGCCTTCGCTGTCGGGAATGAATAATGCACCTCGCCGCCGTATTCGATTGGCTCGCCCCACTCGCGGCTCATCGCGGAAATAATCTTCTTAATTCGCGGAATATTGTTGTTCTGCGACACAATAAACGAGCAGACCGCCTCCCACGGCTCCTGACGAAGTATCCTTATACCGTCGCCGTATTCCATAGCCTTCGGCATCACCGTATCACGTCCGCCCGTCGCCGCGGCAAACCGCTCGGCAATATCGCGGCGCACGTCGGAATAGTCCACGTCAAGCGCAAGATAATGCCGCCAGATCTGCTCAAACTCGTCGGCGGTGGTATTGTGGACGGTGATAGAATCGGGCGTATCCTGCCCTATTCTAATGTATCTTCCGTATGCAACGCCCGCAATCTCCGTCGCGTGGCTCGGCGCGGCGACGGGATCGAAGCGAAAACACTGACCGCAGTCGAATATCTGTGATATTTTGAAATTTTCCAGCCCGTCGACGCGCACAGCGTTACCGTCAGGCGTTGACAGATCGGTTACTACTATATTTTTCACAACTTACCCCATATGTTAACAAATTAGTCCTTGCTTTATTTTTATTATAAAGGTATAATGTAAATAAATCAAGTGTGTTCGGAGAAATTTTCGTACAAACACCGCACGCATCGGCGCGAGCGAAGCAAGCGCCCCTACCATGCGCTAACCTTGCGCGCAGCGAAGCGTCCGCGCTCGGATAACCACTCCTGACGGGACATCACCATCGCTCTGTACCGCTAAACAGTTGTTGGGGTGCCGACACGGGTGTCGGCGAGGTCCCCAACTGCCCGAAGCGCGGTGCACGAAAATCGGAGCGCAAATGTTCCGACCGAGAGCGCTAAATTTAGCTTTTGCATTCGCTGACAAAATGTGATGGCGAAGCCAATATGAAGTTTTTGCGGAGCTTTTTTCAAAAAGCGACCGTTTCCCCTACTAACGACAAGGAGAACACCATGGAAAAGATCTACACAATTCCCGTCAATGAAGCGTTTGATGCCTCTCGTGACGACCACGCGTGCGGATGCCCGTTCTGTACGCTTTACAATATGCTCGAGAACAATGAGCTTGAGCTTATCCTGGGCGCATCGATGATGGAGCCCGACGTGCGTATTAAAACAAATAAGCAGGGATTCTGTAAAACGCACTACGATATGATGTTCACACGCAAGAACCGTCTTGGTATGGCGCTTATGCTCGAGAGCCACTTAAACGAGCTTCGCGATGACACTAACGGCAAGGGGCTTTCCGCGCTGAAGGGAATCGGCGTCGAGCCGATGAAGCGCCTTGCGGAGCTTGAAGACACCTGCTACGTTTGTAAACGCATCGAGTTTTCACTTTCGAAGATGTTCGAAACCGCCGTGCTTTTGTGGGAGCAGGACTCCGAATTCCGCAAGAAGCTCAAGGAGCAGCCCTATATCTGCCTGCCGCACTACCGTATGTTCGTTGAATACGCACGCCGCGGACTTCCCAAGAAGCTGTTCGGCGACTTTTACAAGGACGTATCCACCGTCGTCAACACATACTTCGACGAGCTTCGCGAGGACGTCAGTTGGTTCTGCAAGAAGTTTGACTACCGTTACGACAGCGAGCCGTGGGGCAACGCAAAGGATGCCGTCGAGCGTGCGATCAAGTTTACCTCGTGTGACATACATAAGGGCGAAAATCCGCTTGCAAAAAAATAATTCCGCATAACTACGTAAAAAGCCGTCCGAAGACGGCTTTTTTGCTTACTTTTTGCCATATACCCATTTTTGTCGCTCGCAAAATGACCAAATTCGCTTTGCTTCGCTTTAATTTTTTAAACCACAAACACGCCAAAAATGTATTTATTTGTCAATATACTCTTGCGCCGATGTGCACTATTTACAAAAATACACCTTTTATATTGATTTTTCCTCTAAAATAGTATATAATAATAGAAGTGTGTATAAAAAACACTGTCACTGTAAAGTAAAAGTCTTTTCCCCAAATAAAAGCTGACATCACCGTTTTACCCCCTCGGCAAATAAATAAGGAGATACTTATGTCACGAAAACAGTTTGACGGCAAGATGATAAAAAAGATACTGAATTTTGCTGTTCCGACGGCAGTTTTTGCCGCCGCGGCACTGTACATAATAAACTTTGCTTCATACGATGTAGCGCTAAAAGCGAGTATCGGCGGTGTTTGTTGCGGATACGTCGAATCGTACACCGATCTCACCGAGGCAAGATCAAATGTGCAGACCGAGGTTTATAACGTAACCGACGGACGATACGTAGCAGATATAGATATTGCATACGAGCTCGTTAACGTCCGCAATCCCGAATATCTTTCAAAAGAGGACTGCCTCGCACTTATGTGGAACGAGGTTGAAGACGATTTCACAGAAGCTTATATGCTCTACGTCGATGACCGTCAGGCAGCGGCTTACGCTAGCCGCGAGGAGCTTGATGCTCTCATCGCCTCTATCGAGTCCGATCTGCTTGCTTCTGTTGGAGAATCCTTCAGCGCGGTCAAGATAAACAACCGCGTTCGTATTGAAAAGCAGCTTTGCCTTAACTCGATGTTTATGTCTATCGATAAGATCAACGAGCTGCTCAACCCTCTCGCAGCGGAAGAACTCGCCGCAGCCCAGGAAAATGCAAACAAGGCAGACACGCTTCTGACTATCGGCTCATTGAAAGCATTTGCTCCGAGCAGTGAGGGCGCCGAAGCTGAACAGCCCGCTGAAGACCTCACGCTTGAGTACAATTTCGTAAACACCGTAACCCTCGAGGAAGACGTTCCGTACGGCACGCAGTATGTCGAGGACTATGACAATTACGTAGGCTACGAAAGAGTCGTCAGCAGAGGTGTCAACGGTAAGCGCACCGTTAACTACGAAATACTCTATGACACAGAAGGCAATATAATCGGCAGAAACGAGCTTTCACACACGATCACCACTCCCGCCAAGGACAAGGTGGTTCGTATCGGTGTAAAGGAAGCGCCCCAAGCCATTCCCACAGGAACGTTTATATGGCCTTGTGAGTCGCCCTACGGCATCTCCTCTCCGTTCGGCTGGAGAGTTATATACGGCAAGAAGGAGTTCCACCTCGGAATAGACCTTCCCAACGCCGTTGGCACGCCGATATACGCCGCTGACGGAGGCAAGGTAGTTTTCGCAAGCTACTCTCCGTCCTATGGATACAACGTACGCATTGAGCACGCAGACGGATATTCCACCGTTTACGCGCATCTTTCAAAGATAACCGCATACGTCGGTCAGAAGGTATATCAGGGTCAGGAGATAGGAAAAATGGGAAGCACCGGTCTTTCCTACGGCAGCCACCTGCATTTCGAAATCAGAATAAACGGCGAGGCGCAGAATCCCGAGTTATTCTTACCCACGATCAAGCCCGAAATGACGCTCGACAAATAAATTTAAAGGACGGGATAATTCCCGTCCTTTTGTTCTGTACTGTAAGATTATAAAATCTCTGCCGCCTCGACCTCGGATGCCCCCTGTGCGATAAGCTCGAGCTCGCGGTTGTACGCCTCGATAACGCACTCTTCAAGCTCTGATCTGAACTGCGCATTGATCGGGTGAACTATATCGCGGTAAGTACCGTCAGGATTCTTTCTGCTGGGCATTACGATGAAATATTTTTCTCGAGCGTTAATGACCTTAATGTCGTGCACCGCCAACTGACCGTCAAACGTTACGGAAACAATAGCCTTCATAGGGCCGTCGTCGAAAAGCTTTCTTACCTTGATATCTGTGATTACCATTTTTGATCCTCCGTTTTGCCCGAGCAGGACGAAACTCAAAAAGATAAAGGTCGGGCGGTTTCTGATGTTAAAATATAGTGGGGTTCTGTACCCTGCTACTATTATACAAGACAATTATGAAAATTATGCAATCATTTTTTGAAATTTATGAGGCTACTTCGAAAGTTTTTTATTAAATAGTTTGGTACGTTTTGTGAATTGCTAAAAATAAAGCAGCCGTTTTTTAACAAAAGACTTTTATTTTTATGCCGTGTATGATATAATGATATTGTTATAAAATTGATTACGGGAGATTTTTATGTATACAAGCTACAGCATATCACAGCTTGAAAAAATATTTTCCACGTCGAGATCCGTATATTTCATCGGAATCGGCGGCATCAGTATGTCCTCTCTTGCGCATATCGCGCTCTCGGGCGGACTTACCGTAGGCGGATACGACCGCACACCGAGCCGCCTTACAGCCACGCTTGAAGCGGACGGCGCGACGATACACTATGAGCTTGATCCCGCGCACGTCGACTCGTACGACGTAATCGTCTACACGGCGGCTATCGCACGCGACAATCCGGAGCTTGTCCGCGCGCTCGAATACGATGCAACAGGCGAAAAATACTGCGTCTACCGTGCGGATTTTCTCGGCTATCTTATGAGCTCGCACAAAAACCGCATCGGCGTTTCGGGTATGCACGGCAAATCCACCGCAACCTCGATGGTTGCGCATATATTCCTTGCGGCAGACACCGATCCGACGGTAGTATCGGGCGCTGAGCTTTCCGCGATGGGCGGCGCGTACCGCATCGGCTCGAAGGAAAACTTTATAATGGAAGCCTGCGAGTATCAGGACAGCTTCCACTCGTTCACGCCGAATATCGCGGTGGTTTTAAACATCGACATGGACCATCCCGACTATTTTAAGGACCTCGATCAGATAATCACGTCGTTCAGCCGCTATCTCGACATCGCAAAGGACGGCTATGCTGTTCTGAACGCCGACTGCGAAAACGTAAAGCGCGCGGCAAAGGACTACACAGGCAAAACAGTCACGTTCGGAATGGAAAAGCCCGCCGATTTCACCGCTGACAACATCACCTTCGATCACGGCAAGGCTGAATTTGATATTATAAAGCGCGGCGAGCACTTCGCGCACGTTAAGCTCGGAGTAACGGGCCGCCACAATATAATGAACGCGCTCGCGGCATCTGCCGCCGCAGATATATGCGGTGTGTCGCCTAATGCGATAGCTAACGGTCTTGGCAGCTATACGGGTGCAAAGCGCCGTATGGAGCTTCGCGGAAGCGTCAGCGGCACAAGCGTACCGCTTTACGACGACTACGCGCATCATCCTACCGAGGTAAGAGCCACCCTCTCGGGCGCGCTTGACTGCGGCTATGACCGCGTTGTAGTTGTGTACCAGCCGCACACCTATTCGCGCACATATGAGCTGTTTGACGAGTTCGTCGACGCTTTCAACGGCGCAACCGAGCGCAGCGCACACATCGTGTTCGCTGATATCTACGCGGCGCGCGAGAAAAACATTTACGGCATCAGCTCGGAAATGCTCGCCGATCAAGTCGGCGGCTCGGTATATCTGCCCTCGTTTGAAGCGATTGCCGAATATCTTCGCCGAGAGCTTCGCGAAAACGATATGCTCATCGTAATGGGCGCAGGCGACATTATAAATCTCGACAAGCTGCTTTTGGGGTAAGGCAAAATGAAGAAAATAAGCAATCCCTTTCGCGATCTAACACGATTTGAGCTCACACTCTGGCTCGTTTCTGCGTGCGTCGTAGCAGCATCGGGAATTTTGTCGGGCCCCGAAAGCCTTCTTTCCACCGTGGCGTCGCTTATCGGCGTGACGGCACTTATCTTCGTTGCAAAAGGCTACGTTATAGGGCAGGTATTCGTACTCATATTTTCCACGCTCTACGGCATAAATTCGCTGTACTTCACCTATTACGGCGAGATGATAACCTATCTTTGTATGAGCGCTCCTGCCGCGGCGGCAACGATAATCGCGTGGCTCCGCCACCCGTACAAGGACACCAAAGAGGTCAAGGTAAACCGCATCACCAAAAAAATTCTGCTGCTTATGATTGGGGCAACTGCCGTCGTGACCGTCCTGTTCTACTTTATCCTCGGTGCGCTCGGCAACGCGAACCTCATCGTTTCGACTCTCTCGGTCGCAACGAGCTTTTTCGCTTCGCTTCTGACGTTCTGGCGCAGCCCGTACTACGCGCTCGCGTACGCCTCGAACGACCTCGTTCTGATTGTTCTGTGGACGCTCGCCGCGCTCACGGATATAGCGTACCTGCCGATGGTATTCTGCTTTATAATGTTCCTTGTGAACGACCTCTACGGCTTCTACTCATGGAAGCGCATGGAAAAAAGACAAAAATAAAAAGAGCCTTTAAGGCTCTTTTTTATTTACAGAAATTCTCGATATAGCTGTCGATTGCCGTTGCGATTATCTCTACTGCGGCATCGCGGTCAGCAACCTCATCAACTGCCGTGTCCTTGTTTTCAAGGTTCTTGTAGACGGTGAAGAAGTGACGCATTTCATCAAAAATGTGCTTGGGAAGCTGATCGATATTCTTGTAGTGGTTGTAGGTGGGATCGCCGAACGGGATCGCGATTATCTTTTCGTCGTGACGTCCGCCGTCCATCATCGAGATAACACCGATGGGGTACGCGCGAACGAGCGTCAGAGGCTCAAGTGCCTCCGAGCAGAGAAGCAAAACGTCGAGCGGGTCGCGGTCGTCGCCGTACGTGCGCGGTATAAAACCATAGTTCGCGGGATAGTGCGTCGACGTGTAAAGGATACGGTCAAGCATTATAAAGCCCGTTTCCTTATCAAGCTCATATTTCTTCTTACTGCCCTTTGAGATCTCCACGACGCATACAAAATCCTCGGGAGTGATGCGCTTGGGGGATATATCGTGCCAGATGTTTGACATAGTTTTTCTCCTCAAATATTTACACTTATCTTTAGTATACAACTCGCCGCGTTGATATATTCAAGCGCGGCGAGCTTTTATTTATCTGATAACGTTTACCTTGATAATGCCGTCGATTGCGGATATCTTCTCTGCGATCTTTGTCATCGTTTCATCGGATTCATTACCGACGATTTCAAGAATCGAGTATGCATAATCCTTCTTCGAGCGGTTCGCCATATTCTCGATGTTGATGTTTTCAGCCGAAACAACGCTCGAGATCTGCGCGATAATGTTGGGAACGTTCTTGTGAAGCACACAGATGCGAATATCGCCGCTGTGAGGCATAGAAACGTTCGGGAAGTTTACGGAATTTACAATGTTACCGTTTTCAAGGTACTCGCGAAGCTGCTTTGCCGCCATAACAGCGCAGTTGTCCTCAGACTCCTCGGTGGATGCGCCAAGGTGAGGAATAGCGATGACGCCCTCCATACCCGCGGTACGTGCGTTCGGGAAGTCGGTAACGTAGCGCTTAACCTTACCCGACTTGAGCGCCGCCTCGATATCGTCGTCGTTAACGAGAGCGTCACGCGCGAAGTTAAGTATGATAACGCCATCCTTCATCATTGCGATAGTGTCCTTGTTGATCATATACTTGGTGGACACGTTGGGATCGGGGCTGTCGATAAGCGGAACGTGAATAGAGATAACGTCCGAATTCTTGAAAATATCCTCACGGGTATTTACCTTACGCACTGCGCGGGAGAGGTTCCAAGCGGCTTCAACCGAAATGTACGGGTCGCAGCCGAGAACGTCCATACCGAGATGGATAGCAGCATTTGCAAGAGGTCCGCCAATCGCACCAAGACCGATCACGCCAAGAGTTTTGCCCTTGATCTCACAGCCTGCGAACTTGGACTTTTCCTTTTCAACGAGCTTTGCAACGTTGGGATCGTTCTTTGCAGTCTGAACCCAGTTGATACCGCCAACGATGTCGCGGCAAGCGAGAAGCATACCGCAGATAGCGGCTTCCTTAACGCCGTTGGCGTTAGCGCCGGGGGTGTTGAATACAACTATACCCTGCTCCGCGCACCTGTCAAGCGGAATGTTGTTAACGCCGGCACCGGCTCTTGCGATAGCCTTGAGGTTATCGCCAAACTCCATATCGTGCATAACAGCCGAGCGAACCATTATCGCATCGGGATTTTCGATGTTTTCGGCAACAGCGTAATTTTCATCGAAAATATCGGTGCCGCACTTTGCAATCTTATTGAGAAGCTGAATGTTTTTCATCGTAATTTTCCTTTCAAGCCTTGGGATTTTCAGCGGCGAACTTCTTCATAAATTCAACAAGTGCCGCAACGCCCTCGTAAGGCATAGCGTTGTAGATGGAGGCTCTCATACCGCCAACGGAGCGGTGTCCCTTGAGGTTCATAAGGCCTGCCTTCTCTGCTTCCTTCGGGAACTTCTTGTCAAGCTCCTCAACGCCGGTAACGAAGGTAACGTTCATCATCGAACGGCTGTCCTTCTTAACGGGCGCGATGTAGTAATCTTGAGAATCGAGGTAATCGTAAAGAAGCGCTGCCTTCTTTTCGTTCATCGCCTTCATCTTTTCAAGACCGCCGAGCTCAAGTATCCACTCGTATACAAGTCCTGCAACGTAAATTGCGTAGCAAGGAGGAGTGTTATACATAGAATCGTTATCAGCCATAAGCTGCCAATCAAGCATAGAGGGAGTTTCGGGACGGGCGTTGCCGAGAAGGTCCTCGCGAACGATAACTACAGTAAGACCTGCGGGAGCCATATTCTTCTGCGCGCCTGCGTAGATAACACCGAACTTCGACACGTCAACCGGCTCAGAAATGATGCAGGAGGACATATCGGCAACAAGCGGAATATCTCCGGTGTCGGGAATGTAGCTGTACTTGGTGCCGTAAATGGTGTTGTTGAAGCACACGTGAACGTAGTCAGCGTCAGGGCGGAAGGACTCGCGTGTGGTTTCGGGAACGTAGGCGAAGTTGTCCTCCTTCGAGGATGCAACCGCCTTCGCGTCGCCATACTTCTGCGCCTCCTTATATGCCTTGGTCGAGAACTGACCGGAAAGAATATAATCAGCCTTACCCGTCTTCATAAGGTTGAGCGGAATAGCCGCGAACTGTGTGGATGCGCCGCCCTGTAAGAAGAGCACCTTATAGTTATCCGGAATATTCATAACCTTGCGAAGATCTGCCTCTGCCTTTTTTATAATAGCTTCATACGCAGGTGAGCGATGGCTCATCTCCATAACGGACATGCCTGCCTCGCCGTAATTCACAAGCTCTGCAGCCGCCTTTTCAAGAACGGGAAGCGGAAGCATCGAAGGTCCTGCGGAAAAATTGTAAACTCTGTTCATAATATATTATCCTCCAAAAATTCTACCAATAGTTGATATACCTCTAATAGATATAATATATTATAAACCATTCTTCGACTTATGTCAATAGATAACTTGCCCAATTTAGACGTTTTAGTTGATTAAATTTTGTAAGCCGTAAATTGGCACAGATATTTTTTCAAAAATGAGCGAAAATATTATTGCCCAAGCACAAGCAGAAACTTTAACACGGAGGCAACAGTAACATTATGTCAAACAAGATAACGGGTGTCACCAAGGCGGCTATTGCCGGTGCCGTATTCGGCACCGCTGTAGGAATGGTAGCAGTGCCTCGCACACGCAAATCGAAAAAGCGCCGCCATAACAGCTTAGCCGACAAGGCGGGCACTGCTCTTCGCACCGTTGGCACAGCTATGCAAAGCGTCGCTGACGTGATAGAGCGCTGACGCGAATACAAAAAGCACCCGTTCATATGAACGGGTGCTTATCTGTATAATTAGTCTGCGACAGTAGTATCGGTGATAACGGCTTCTTCGTTCTTTTCAACCTCAATGCTGCGGTAGCATTCCATACCGGTTCCGGCAGGGATAAGCTTACCGATAATGACGTTTTCCTTAAGACCGAGAAGATTGTCGACCTTACCTCTAATAGCAGCCTCGGTGAGTACCTTCGTGGTTTCCTGGAAGGATGCCGCGGACAGGAAGGACTCCGTAAGGAGTGCCGCCTTGGTAATACCGAGAAGCACGGGATTTCCGGTTGCAAGACGAAGCGTTGTTTCGCCTGCATCAATGCGCGCCTGTACCTCTGCGTTCTCACGCTCAAGCTCGAGAAGGTCGATAACACTTCCTGCGAGGAGCGTGGTATCGCCTGCATCCTCGATCTTGGTCTTTCTCGTCATCTGACGTGCGATAACTTCGATGTGCTTATCGTTAACTTCAACCGACTGCAGACGGTAAACCTTCTGTACTTCGCGGATGATGTAGTCGTAAGCTGCGTCAAGACCGTTGATGCGAAGAATATCGGTAGGACAGATCGAGCCCTCTGTGAGTGCCTGACCTGCGGATACAACCTGACCGTCCTCGATAACGATACGGGTTCCGAACGGGATCGGGTAGGACACGTCCTCAACCTCACCGCCGCCGGATACGACGATCGTTCTCATGCGCTTGTTCTCTGTGATACGTGCAACACCTGAGATTTCCGCAACGATAGCGGTCTTCTTGGGTCTGCGCGCCTCGAAGAGCTCTTCAACTCGGGGAAGACCCTGAGTAATATCGGCTCCCGCAACGCCGCCCGTATGGAACGTACGCATCGTAAGCTGTGTACCGGGCTCACCGATGGACTGTGCCGCGATGATACCGACAGCCTCGCCCACGTTAACAGGCTTCGAGGAAGCAAGGTCTGCGCCGTAGCAATGCGAGCAAACGCCGTGCTTTGCCTTACATTCGAGAATGGTTCTGATGAGCACCTTTTCGATACCTGCAGCCACGATAGCGTCCGCGATATCGTCGGTGATCATATTGTTGTCGGCGATGATAACTTCCTTCGTTTCGGGATTTACAACGTCGCCGATTACGAAGCGGCCGATAAGTCTGTCACGAAGCGGCTCGATAACCTCGTTGCCGTCCATGATCTTGGAAACCCAGATACCCTTGCGAGTACCGCAGTCGTCCTCGCGAACGATAACGTCCTGCGAAACGTCAACAAGACGACGGGTAAGGTAACCCGAGTCAGCCGTCTTAAGTGCGGTATCGGAAAGCGACTTACGCGCACCGCGCGCCGCTACGAAGTATTCAAGGATATTAAGACCCTCACGGAAGTTCGACTTAATAGGCATTTCCATTGTCTTACCGTTAGTCGCGAACATAAGTCCGCGCATACCTGCGAGCTGACGCATCTGCGTTAAGTTACCGCGGGCACCCGAGTCGGACATCATCTTGATCGGGTTGTAACGGTCGAACTTAGCCTGAAGTGCTTCAACAACGTCTGCGGTGGTCTTTTCCCAAATCTTAATAACTGCGTTATAACGCTCCTCCTCAGACAGACGACCTCTCTGGAAGTGCTTCATAACCTCGAGCACCTGCTTTTCAGCATCTGCAACGAGAGTGTACTTCTGCTCGGGGATAGTCATATCCGCAACCGAGATGGAAAGCGAGGATCTGGTGGAGTACTTGAAGCCCATCGCCTTGATGGAATCAAGCACCTGTGCGGTAGTAGCAGGACCGTGCTTCTTGATGCAGCGGTCGATGATCTTACCGAGGTCCTTCTTCTTGGTCGGGAATGCGATCTCAAGATCGAGTAACGTTGCGGGGTCAGTTCTGTCAACAAATCCGAGGTCCTGCGGGATCTCGCGGTTGAAGATAAGACGTCCGAGAGTTGCATCGATGATACCGGTATGAACAACACCGTCTATCTCACGAGATACACGAACCTTGATAGCTGCGTGTATGCCGAGCTGGTGGTTCTCGTACGCCATTACAGCCTCGTCGAAGTCGCGGAATACGCGGCCCTCACCCGGCTCGCCTGCACGGTCGATCGTGAGGTAGTACGAACCGAGGATCATATCCTGCGAAGGAACGGTTACAGAGCGTCCGTCTGCAGGCTTTAAGAGGTTGTTCGCCGAAAGCATAAGGAAGCGAGCCTCTGCCTGAGCCTCCGCGGAGAGCGGAACGTGTACAGGCATCTGGTCGCCGTCGAAGTCGGCGTTAAATGCAGTACATACAAGCGGATGAAGCTTTATCGCACGTCCTTCAACGAGGATAGGCTCGAACGCCTGAATAGACAGTCTGTGAAGTGTAGGTGCACGGTTGAGAAGTACGGGGTGCTCCTTGATTACGTTTTCAAGAGCGTCCCAAACACAAACGTCAACCTTCTCGACCTTCTTCTTTGCGTCCTTGATATTGGTAGCCTTCTGAGTTTCAACAAGGCGCTTCATAACGAAGGGCTTGAAGAGCTCGAGAGCCATTTCCTTAGGAAGACCGCACTGATAGATCTTAAGGTCAGGACCTACGACGATAACCGAACGTCCGGAGTAGTCAACACGCTTACCGAGAAGGTTCTGACGGAAGCGTCCCTGCTTACCGCGGAGCATCTCGGACAGCGACTTAAGCGGACGGTTGCTGGGGCCGGTTACGGGCTTACCGCGGCGACCGTTGTCGATAAGTGCGTCAACCGCTTCCTGAAGCATACGCTTCTCGTTGCGGATAATGATCTCGGGAGCACAAAGCTCAATAAGTCTCTTAAGACGGTTATTTCTGTTGATAACGCGGCGGTAGAGATCGTTAAGGTCGGAGGAAGCAAAGCGTCCGCCGTCGAGCTGTACCATCGCACGGATATCCGGAGGAATTACCGGCACTACGTCGAGTATCATCCACTCGGGCTTGTTACCGGACTTTTTAAATGCCTCAACGACCTCGAGACGCTTGATAACACGGATCTTCTTCTGACCGGTTGCGCCCTCAAGCTCTGCGTGGAGACTATCGGAAAGTGCGGGTATATCAAGCTCTGCAAGCAGCTCCTTGATAGCCTCTGCACCCATTCCGACTCTGAACGCATCGCGTCCGTACTTTTCGATATTTTCCTGATACTCGCGCTCGTTGAGCAGCTGCATCTTAACAAGCTCGGTAGCACCGGGATCAATTACGATGTAGCTTGCAAAGTAGAGCACCTTCTCGAGAAGTCTGGGAGTAATATCAAGAAGAAGTCCCATTCTCGAGGGGATAGCACGGAAATACCAGATATGCGACACGGGAGCAGCGAGCTCGATATGACCCATTCTCTCGCGGCGGACCTTCTTGGTGGTTACCTCGACTCCGCACTTTTCGCACACCTTACCCTTATGTCTTACGCGCTTGTACTTACCGCAAAGGCACTCCCAGTCCTTGGTCGGACCAAAGATGCGCTCACAGAAAAGACCGTCGCGCTCTGCTTTAAGGGTTCTGTAGTTGATAGTCTCAGGCTTTTTAACTTCGCCGTAAGACCAGCTTCTTATCATTTCGGGAGAAGCAAGACCGATTTTGATTGAATCAAATACGTTTCGTTCCATTAACTATCTTCTCCTATCTTATTCTTCGTCGCCATAAGCGTCGTCTTCATACTCGCCGTCAAAAGCGAAGTCGTCGTCCTCTTCGAACTCTTCCTCGGTAAAGCCGTCAGCGAGAATATCGCCCTCTGCGACAGTATCGCCAAGCTCTGCATCGGAAACGTAGTTCGGAACGAACTCCTCCTCGTCCTCGCCGAGAGTGGAAAGCTCGATAACGTTGCCCTCGCGGTCGAGAACCTTAACGTCAAGTGCGAGCGACTGAAGCTCCTTAACGAGAACCTTAAACGCCTCGGGAACACCCGGAGTCGGAATGTTCTGACCCTTAACGATAGCCTCGTAGGTCTTGACACGTCCCGTTACGTCGTCCGACTTAACGGTGAGTATCTCCTGGAGCGTGTAAGCTGCACCGTACGCCTCGAGTGCCCAAACCTCCATCTCACCGAAACGCTGGCCGCCGAACTGTGCCTTACCGCCGAGAGGCTGCTGCGTTACAAGTCCGTAAGGACCGGTGGAACGTGCGTGAATCTTATCATCAACGAGGTGATGGAGCTTGAGGTAGTACATAATACCGACGGTTACAGGGTTGTCAAAGGGCTCGCCCGTACGTCCGTCGTAAAGCGTGGACTTACCGGTTTCGCTCATACCTGCCATCTTGAGGCACTCTGCGATATCCTTCTCGTTAGCACCGTCGAATACGGGAGTCATGATCTTCCAGCCGAGCTTCTTAGCCGCGATACCGAGGTGAACCTCAAGCACCTGACCGATATTCATTCGGGAAGGAACGCCCATCGGGTTGAGAACGATGTCAAGCGGAGTACCGTCCGGAAGGAACGGCATATCCTCGGGGGGAAGAATACGGGAAACGACACCCTTGTTACCGTGACGGCCCGCCATCTTGTCACCGACCGAGATCTTACGCTTCTGCGCGATGTAAACGCGGACAACCTTGTTTACTCCGGGAGGAAGCTCATCGGAATTGTCGCGCGAGAACACCTTAACGTCGATAACGACGCCCGACTCACCGTGAGGGAGTCTTAAAGAGGTGTCGCGAACCTCGCGTGCCTTTTCACCGAAAATAGCACGGAGGAGTCTTTCTTCTGCGGTAAGCTCGGTTTCGCCCTTGGGAGTAACCTTACCTACGAGAATATCGCCTGCACGAACCTCGGTACCCTTGCGGATGATACCGTCGGGAGTGAGGTCCTTGAGCGCGTCCTCGCCCACGTTCGGAATTTCTCTGGTGATCTCTTCCGGACCGAGCTTGGTGTCACGTGCTTCGTGAGAGTATTCTTCAATATGAATGGAAGTATAGATATCGTCGCGTACGAGGCGCTCGTTAAGAAGAACCGCGTCCTCGTAGTTATAACCTTCCCAGGTCATAAAGCCGATGAGAGCATTTCTACCGAGCGAGATCTCACCCATATCGGTCGCGGGACCGTCTGCGATTACCTGCTTTTCAACAACTCTCTCGCCAACGTCAACGATAGGCTTCTGGTTTACGCAAGTACCCTGATTGGAGCGCTTGAACTTGATGAGGTGATATACGTCCTTCGTACCTGCATCGGTGCGGATAACGATCTCCTCTGCGGATACCTTTTCAACGTGACCTGCATTGCGAGCGCAAACAACTACGCCCGAGTCAACTGCAGCCTTGTACTCCATACCGGTAGCAACGATAGGTGCATCCGGAATAAGAAGCGGAACAGCCTGCTTCTGCATGTTCGATCCCATAAGTGCACGCGAGTTGTCATCGTTCTCAAGGAACGGGATGCACGCGGTTGCAACGGAAACGACCATCTTCGGCGAAACGTCCATATAGTCTGCTTCAGATGCGTTGAATTCGATGATTTCATTTCTGCGGCGACCGGAGATACGCGCGTTAACGAAACGGTTGTTTTCATCAAGCGGCTCGTTCGCCTGAGCGATAGTGTAGTTATCCTCGACGTCAGCGGTCATATAAACAACTTCGTCAGTAACAACGCCCGTCGCCTTGTCGATCTTTCTGTAGGGCGCCTCGATAAAGCCGTAAGCATTTATCTTCGCGTAGGTAGAAAGATAGGAGATAAGACCGATGTTCGGTCCTTCAGGGGTTTCGATAGGACACATACGGCCGTAGTGAGTATAGTGTACGTCACGAACCTCGAAGGAAGCTCTGTCACGCGACAGACCGCCCGGACCGAGTGCGGACAGACGACGCTTGTGAGTAAGCTCTGCAAGCGGGTTGTTCTGGTCCATGAACTGCGAGAGCGGCGAGGAGCCGAAGAACTCGCGGATCGCGGTAACTACAGGTCTTATATTAATGAGAGTATTAGGAGTGAGTGTTTCTGCATCCTGCGTGGTCATGCGCTCCTTAACGGTCTTGTCCATACGGGAGAAGCCGATGCGAAGCTGATTCTGCAGAAGCTCACCGACAGAGCGAAGACGACGGTTGCCGAGGTGGTCGATGTCGTCCTTGACTCCGATATCGTGAGCAAGGCAGGTAAGGTAGTTGATGGACGCAAAGATATCATCCTTGGTGATATGCTTGGGAACGAGATCTGCAATGCGAGCCTTTGCGAGCTTCTTGAACTCCTCAATGTCGCCGCCTGCCTCCTCGAGCATTTCGAGCATAGCGGAAAGCTTGACCTTCTCGGTGATGCCGATATCCTCAAGATCGCAGCCGATAACGTATTTGGGATCAACAGTACCGTTGCCAAACACCTTAACGACGGTCTCGCCGTCCTCAAGATATACGTATACCTCGTTTACACCTGCATGCTCGATAGCCATAGCCTTCTCGTCGTCGAGAAGAACGTCAGCCTCGAAAAGCAGCTCGCCGGTTATGGGGGATACTACAGGCGCAGCAAGAGTGCGGCCGACAATACGCTTGCCGAGAGCAAGCTTCTTGTCGTACTTATAGCGTCCAACCGGATAGAGGTCGTAGCGCTTGGGATCGAAGAAGAGATTGTTGATAAGGAGCTGTGCGCTCTCAACGAGCGGAGGCTCGCCGGGACGAAGCTTCTTATAGATCTCCTTGAGAGCCTCATCGCCAAGGGAGGTATGATTCTTGTCGGCCTCGGCCTGCATCATATCCTTTTCCATAGTAGCGATAAGTCTGGGATCCTCGCCGAAGTACTTGATTATCTCCTCGTCAGACTCAATACCGAGCGCGCGGATAAGCACGGTTATCGGTATCTTTCTATTCTTATCTATGCGTACGTAGAAAACGTCGTTGGCATCGGTTTCATACTCGAGCCAAGCGCCGCGATAAGGTATAACGGTAGCCGTATAGATCACCTTACCGGTCTTGTCGATAGTGGTATCGTAGTACATACCGGGGGATCTTACGATCTGGGATACGATAACTCTCTCCGCACCGTTAATAATGAAGGTTCCGTTATCGGTCATAAGCGGGAAATCGCCCATAAACACAGCGGACTCCTTAACCTCGCCCGTAGCCTTGTTCGTAAGTCTTACGGTAACGCGAAGTGGCGCGGCAAAGTTAGTGTCACGATCCTTACACTCCTCCTCGGGATATTTCGGGGTAGGATCGATAGTGTAGTCGATAAACTCGATCACGAGATTGCCCGAATAGTCGGTGATAGGCGACACATCGTGAAGCACCTCGCGAAGTCCCTCCTCGAGGAACCACTTATACGACTTCTTCTGGACCTCGATAAGATTGGGCATCTCGAGAGTATCGCCGATCTTAGCGAAGCTCATTCGTTCGGTCTTGCCAAGCAACGTGGGGTTAACCACCATAGAAATAATCACTCCATTCAACAGTATTGACATCCTTGGTCTTGGCACTTGTACTTTTCATATGCGTCCCTTGTGCAACATTTATAGCCAAATAGCAATATTGCACAAAAAAAGTCAGCTCCCACGGGCATTTTTTTGGCATCGCAGGAAAAGCACGCACAGTCAAAGCGATTATAATGCAGTATAGTATTATATCATATGTTTAAGGTTTTGTCAATAGGAAAATAAATTTTTTATTTGAATTTTATAATTTTATAATTTTTTTACTCAAAAAGCTTTGTTATCACTTCTTAATGATATCCGCGTATATGCCAGTTTTTTGTGACTTCTATCCAAAAACACTTACCATAATTTGTCAAATGCACCAATATCTCAAGTTCCTTCTTAGTTTTTACTTGACACGTATCCTTCCATTATGATATAATTAGTATGTAAGAAGTTCCTCCGCTATATTTTAATGCAAAGAATTTTGGGGCGGTGATTACATTGGCTTAACTAATGACAACGAATCAAATCAGTTACTTGAATAATAGGTTTCCACCAAAGGAGGCAATTGTATGTTGAAAAGGTCTTCAAGATTTTTAATTTTGGCAATTTGCACTTTATTGCTCTGTCAGGCGTTATCCGCTAACACATCGCACACATATTATTCCAATAAGGAAACTATGAATTTTTCACACACTAATTTAGATAAATTAACCAATACCGGTGTTGATTCATATGGGAATCCGGTTACTTACAACTGGCATAGCCGCCTTTTCTTATCAGGATGTATGATTACTTGTTTGGCTATGATGTTAAACAATCTCGGAGCGGAGACTATCCAAAGTGTTTACGATGTGCGAACAGGAACTTCTGGAGTTTTGACTGCCGATCCTGTTTCCGTGATGTACGCTAATACTAATTTTTCAACAATCACTCAAAGCGGAAATAATTATACGTCATCTTATGCATATGATCCTGTACTCATATATCCAGCCCGCATTGCATCAGCTTTCGGCGAATCATCCCCACAAATTGTGGAGTTAACAGACAAAACAAACGCGGAAAAACTTTACTGGATAACATATTATAGCAAAATGCACCCAGAGGGAATAATTGTATATTTCTTCAAAACTATTTATGATTCAACATTGGGAAGGGACGTCAACTACTCGCATGGCGTTGTAGTAATGAATTCATCGGCAAGTTTGGATTTCGGGCGTAGTACAGAGTATACCTCTACACCGTATTCAGCAGAAGATGTAGAGATATTCAACGCTAACCCGCCAATAGTGCAAGTGTGCACCTCAGCATATACAATTCCGCCCACTGATATGAACGCATACGGTGGACTCGGCAGAGGAGCAAATGGCTTTACAGAAGATAGCATCACCTATTCTGACTTCCTCACCGTATGCGACCCCGTAAACTACACATCCTACCCCGGAGATTATGTAAAAATGCAAGATGCATACATTGGAAGCGACTCCGTATTTCAATTTGAAGATATCGCAAAAATATATATTATTCCCTAATCGAGGCTTCATCTATGAAAAGCAAATATTTCACCCCCCTTGTACTTACCGTAAATTCAGTTTTACTCATATCTGTTCTTGCATTATGTGCCTTTATAGCCGCTTCCGTTCACAGCAATACAGAGTCCGCTTTCCTACAGTATGAAGCACGCCCAACCGATTTGATGGAAGAAATAAGAATAGGTGATAACTATGTTCTCACCCAATATTTTCGTCCCGGGGGGGATGTGATCGTTCCTGAGTTGATCGTGTCAATCGGAACCGGTGCTTTCAACGGAAAGCGTCTTGAATCCTATTCAACCATAATAGATTCGGTGTATTTGCCAGATTCCGTTATTACCATCGAGCAAGGTGCATTTACTGCAACTACCGCTAAATCCATACGTCTTTCCTCATCAATATCATACATCGGCGAGTATGCTTTCGCAAACAGCGATTGGATTGAACTAATATATTTTGACGAAGTGCCCGAACATAGTATATTCATCGCGCGAAACGCCTTTGCCAATTCACCAAATATTGAACTTGCCAACTTCCCTGAGTGGGTAGAACTTGGAGATGATGGTTATTTAGTCCGCGAATACACGTATCCAACCACATAAAACATGGTTTCTTCCGCTTCACGCATATGTGGGGCGGAAAATTTTTTAAGAAATTTTGCAAAAGTACTTGATATTTTGAAAAGTTTGTGTTATGATATATGGAGAAATGCTGTGAAAACAGCAGAGGCTCCCGGCTGCATCAGGCTAAAGCTATGACAGTCAAGGCCTTGTGCAGACTTTATTAAGGAGGTGAACAGTTTGCCGAACATTAAATCCGCAAAGAAGCGCGTTAAGGTTATCGAAGCAAAGACTATGCAGAACAAGATGCTCAAGACCGCGCTCAAGACTTCTATGAAGAAGTACGAAGCAGCACTCGCTTCCGGTGATAAGGCTGCAGCCGCTGAAACTTATAAGGCAGCAGTTAAGAAGATCGACAAGGCAGTAGCTCAGGGTCTTCTCCACAAGAACAACGCTGCAAGAAAGAAGAGCAACTATACCGTAAAGCTCAACCAGCTCGGTGCGTAATCGCTCTTAAATATGTAATTTTGGTGATGAAGCTCCCTTCATCACCTTTTTACTTTTGTAAGGCTCCAGACTCTGCCGTGCGCGTCAACGGTAATATGCCAGAGCTCTTCCCCGTGCGTTATCTCGCACAAAGTGAAGCCGCAGACCTCGCCTGCGCAGTCCACGCTTGCACCGCCGAATGCACGCCTGGTCAACCTATAAAACTCAAGCGCCGCCGAAAGCCGCTCGGCTTCATTTAAAATTTCACTCGGCGCATTCCCGACGCGGATATACACGAAGCCGTCAAGGCTGCCGTCCGCGCCCGAAAAGCTCATACGCATATTCTGTGTTTCGGTAATCCACGCGCCTCCCTCGCCTGAAGATAGCTCAAGTCCGACCGCGTTACCGCCAAAAAGCGTCTTGAGAGTACCCTCGGCAACCCGTTTGGTGTACGCGAGCACCTCGGGCGGAGGTATCTGTGCCGCGGCTTCGGCGTTTGAGGCGCTGACGCCCAGCACCTTCTCGCTTACACCGCCAAGCGTTTCGGATATGATCCTCCGTGCCTCGGCTTCGCTCGTATAATCTATTGAAGAAAGCAGGGCAAACGTGTCTGCGAACGCGCGAACGCGCCCCTCGGAGCTTGCTCCCATTCTCATATAGTCGGCAAGGGATAATATCTCCCCGAGGCGTGCCTCGCTCGGGAGTCCGACGGCAGCGGCTTCGAAGCGCACGGACGCCTCGTAGCGAGCCTGTGCTCCCTCGGCTGTGCACCACGCGTCAAGCGCGTCCGCGCAAAGCGTCAGGGCTTCGTAATAATCCCGAAGCTCGCGTTTTTTGAGATCGTCGCCAAGACGGGTGGCTACCGTGCCGAGAATAACGCACAGAAGCGTAAGCGACAGCAAAAACGTGTATGCAATACGCGTGTCACGCAAATTTTCCGAATTTTTTCTGAACGAACGCATAAGATCACCCTTTCGCTATAATTATTACCGAAAGGCGCCGTCTTTATTATATAAGGAGAACGTTATGAACAACATAAAATCGCCAAAGGATATAAACGTCGTGCTCGTCGAGCCCGAGATTCCGCAGAACACGGGCAACATCGCGCGCACCTGCGCGGCAACGGGCGCGGCGCTCCACCTCGTACGTCCTCTCGGCTTCGAAATAGATGACCGCAAGCTAAAGCGCGCAGGACTTGACTATTGGGACAAGCTCGACATCACATACTACGATAATTTAGATGACTTTTTTGCAAAAAATCCCGATGCAGAGTTTTTCTGCTTTACAACAAAGGCGAAATATTGCTACACGGATATTACCTATCCGAAGCGCACGTTCTTAATGTTTGGCAAGGAAACAAAGGGACTCCCCGAGGAGCTTCTTTACAATAACCCCGAGCGCTGCGTACGCATTCCGATGCGCGACACGCTTCGCTCGCTAAACCTTTCCAATTCCGCGGCGATTGCGGTTTACGAGGTGCTTCGCCAGCGAAGCTTCGACGGTCTTCGCCCAGATGGCGAGCTTACACAGTACAAATGGAATTAAAGTAAGGAGTTTTATTATGAGCACCATCAAAAGAGAATTCGGCATAAATGCGGACTGCCTAAACGGCATTAGCGAGCTTGATGCCCTTGAGCCTATCAAAAATGCAGGGTTTAACTCCGTTTTCCTCATATCCTACAAGAATGACGACGTTGCAGCCATAAAAACCAAAGCCGACGAGCTCGGTCTCACGGTTGAATTCATACACGCTCCGTTTAGCGGCATAAATAATATGTGGCTTTCGGGACTTGACTATCTTGATATTTTCGAGAAGATGAAGGAAAGCATCGACAGCGCTTCAAATAACGGAATTGAAGGCGTAGTCGTTCACGTGTCGAGCGGCTGGAAAGCACCTGCCGTTAACGACCTCGGACTTGCACGCTATGATGAGCTCGTGCTTTATGCAAGAGAAAAGGGCGTTAAGCTCGTATTTGAAAATCTTCGCATCACAGGCAATCTCGCTTATCTTGTTGACAGATATGAGCATCAGCCTCACGTTATGTTCTGCTACGACTGCGGTCACGAGCACTGCTATACCAAAACGGTACGCTGGATGAACATCTTCACCACGCGCCTCTTTTGCACCCACATTCATGACAACCCCGGCCGTCCTACTGAAGACAAGGTAAACGACTTTGACTGGCACCTGCTCCCGTTCGACGGCACGTGCGACTATGCTATGATGATGCGCGACCTCGACAAATACGCTTACAGCGGCAGACTCACCCTCGAGGTGTCACAGAGCATTGGCGACTACGCCAATCTTAATGCGGAGCAGTTCCTCGCAACCTGCTATGAGCGCATAGAAAAAATATCCGAAATGAACTGAATTTATAAATAAAACTGCCGATGAGCGTAATGCTCATCGGCAGTTATTTTTGTTTGAATTCGCTCTTATTATTCCTGCGACGCAAGCGCTTCACATTTGCGGCACTTTAGCTGCTCAAGGAACAGTATCACGCTGAACGCAAGCAGCGACGACGCCGAAATAAGCGCACCGTATCTCACACACCTCGGCGAATACTTAAGCTCGACCGTATGTTCACCCGGAGTAAGCTCTACAGCCGTCAGAGCCTCAAGCACCTCCACGGTTTCTGTTTCTTCACCGTCAACGTACACCTTCCACCCCTCATCGTACGGGATAGTCAGGAAAAGCATCGAGCGCTCCTCGCTTGCCGTAACCGTGCCGATAAAATGATCGTCCGTGAAGCTCTCGATATTGTACTCCTGTGCTTTGAGCTGTGGCATCACTTCTTTGTAAAGCGCCTCATCGAGATAGTAAATATATTCAACGCCGTTGGCAAGATATACCCTATCGCCGTCAAGCTCCATCGAAAGGCTTATCTCCTCACCCGGCGTCTGCGCGCCAACGGACACTATTCTCCACGTTTCATTCGTAAAATACTCCGATATCTCCTCGCCGTTAAGGTATAGCGTCGTGTCGCGCTTGTACTCCGACGGGAAATAGACGAATATCTCGTATTCGTTCGACGGCGTGAAGCTCCACGTTATTCTTCCGTCGTGTGCATCAGTTACCTTGGTGTAGCGCTTGTGTCCCGTTACGTACGCAAGATTAAGATTGTCCGTGGTCGCTTCGATACCGCTGTACGGTTTGAATATCTCGACCGGCGCCTCCGTTTCGACAAAATCGGCCGACTCGCCGGCGTCTGCCGTTACACCCTCGCCGAGCATCGCGCTGACAAGCCTGTTCATATAGCTAAGCGGCGACTCGTTTTTGTTGTATTCAAGCGCCGCAACGTCCGACGGCACCATATATCCGAGCGACAAAGCATAGTCGTTTCGGTAAACCTTCGTATCGCTGTCATCATCGTGGAACACAGCCTCGCCCCAAAGCGAGTTAAGCGTTTTGTTTTCCGTTGTAATAAGATATTTCACGCCAAGCAAGCTGTCCGCCACGGGAGTGCCGCCAAGATATTTTGACCAGTGCGCTTTCGAGGAATATCCCATACGGCGCAAAAATTCAATTTGATCGGAATCGAGCGTAGATGTGGAATGTGTAAGGCCGCGAATGTTGAGCGTAAAGTTATCGTTGGTTTTGCGATGCTCGGTCTTCTCCGCGCGGTAGAATGAGGTGTCGTTTTCATTCACCCAATCAGCCGCACTCTCCCAGCGCTCCATAAAGCTGACGTAAGACGTGCGCGAGCTGTATACCACGTCATCGCCAAGCGCGGTCACGCAGTAAAGTCCGTTACAGAAAAGCTCAAGCAAAACGAATATGCAAAGTATCGTCGACACCGTTCCGTCAAGCCACCGCTTATTGCAGCCCGACAGGATTATCATATACGCTGCAATAAATGCGACCGTAAACCATATGCAGATAAAATCGGGAAGATGCTCATATTCAAGCTTCTGCATCAGTATAACGAGAAGTCCGAGCACCGCGCCGACAGAAAGCACAATATTAATGTTAATAGCCTCAATATGCTCAAAGGCTCTATATGCCATTACGATTATAACGAAGCAAAATATAAAGCTGTAGCGGTAATTGAGCCAATTGGGGTTCTGAAAACCGTGCCACGCCATATCCACAGTTGAGGAGATAAAGCTGAACGCATATATGCCCATCAATGCGCCGTACGCGATTTTTTGACGCGCACTTATCTGCTTTGCAAAGAAAAACACAACAAGCAGGATAAGCGTCAGCGTGCCCGAATAGACGAACGGCAAGCCCTCAGGGCGTACGGTATCGTATGAGCCCGGAAGCATCTTGGTGATAAGATCGAGGAAATCGAACTTTTGCTTGAAGGCATAGTTCGGTTCAGAGAATGTGGTCTTGCCGAACGTGAGCGAATAATACGCAGGCAGAATAATGATTGCCGCAAGTCCTACGGCTATCACCGAGAACAGCGCTATTCTTCCAAGACTCTTTGCAAAATGCGCCCTCTCGCCACGCGGATTACGTTCTTGCGGTGTGCACATAAGATAATAAACGAAGAAATATATTGCGACCGCGATGCAAACCATATATCCGATATAGAAGTTGGAAAACACCGCAACGGCAAGCGTCAGAGTAAAAAGCTTATATTTGCCGTGCTTTATCAGCTCCTCCACTCCAAGCATAATGAGTGGGATGAACAAAAGACAGTCGATCCACATCGTATTGTGTTGCATTACGACTGCGTACGAGGTGAGCGCGTAGAGAACGGAGAAGATAACCTCGCTTGTAGGCTTCGTCGGGCGGGATTTGTGCAGATAAACACACATATTCATACCCGAAAGTCCGCATTTGAGGAGAAGTATCGTCAGAAGCGACTCGGTTATCATGCCCTCGGGAAAGAGCGCAACGAGCACGGTAAACGGGCTCGCAAGATAGTACGCGACAATTCCGAGGAACTCTCCGCCAAGCGCACGCTCGAAGGAGTAGAGTATTCCCTGCTCGCCGCGAAGAATATCGCGCATCGCCTCAAAATAGTAAACGTACTGTCCGTTTAAGTCAAGCACGAGCACTGAGTTTTCACCAAACGGGAAAACCCTCATAGCAACGTAGATAAGTGCCATTATAATTACGGGCAGTATAAAAGCAAGCCCGATGTGGTGCATACCGTCAAGCGGTGCTAAAAATCGGGCGAGCCACAGCGGAGCTGTAAATCTTCGCTTGGCAGCCGGGGAAGCTTCCGCCTCTGCACCGATCATCATATTCTCGTCCATAAGAAACCGTTCCTTTCAAAAATGCCATCAGTCAGACGAGGGCTCTCCCCCGTCGCGAATTATCCTTTTTATATTTTTTTCAAGCTTGATTCTCGGCAGCGTCAAATCGCGTCCGCATGCTTCGCACACGATGCGAATATCGCTTCCGACACGTAGCACGCGAAAGCGTACGCTCGTCCTCGCACAAGGGTGCGGCTTTTTCATTTCGAGAATATCCCCGACGAATATTTGCAGTATCTGTGCCACGGCGCACCTCCGAAAAAAATCGTTATACGGTAATTATATCACATTTTCCACAGAAAGTACAGTATTTTCTAAAAAATCGCACCGCCCGATAAGGCAGCCGCGCCTCTGACGTTCCCCAATCCGTCCTCTATAATAGCAAATAGATAAGATAATTTGAAAAATCAATAAAATTCGCCGCTTTTTTATAACTTTTCTTGCAAAACTTCAAATCTTGTGATATCATTATGGGTGACGACATAATTCGGAGGCGAGCATATGAACACACAAAAGGTTGAAGCGATATTACAAAGCTTATTTGAAATATCGGGTATGGACGTTGCGGTGGTCAACGCAAAAAACAGAATACTCGCGCGCAGATACTCGGGTGCGCTCTACTGTAAAAGCATACACAAATCTCAAAAATGTCTTGATATGTGCACAGCGTCTGACAAATGTAAGCTCTGTGAGGCTCACAGCGAGGAAAAAATGGTGTTTTACAAATGCCCTTTCGGAATATACGAAGCAATAGTTCCTATAAAAAAGGCAAACGACATCATCGCCTATCTTTTCGTTGGACTCGGTCTTGAGGACAGCGAATCCGGCATCAGCGAGCCACTTTTGAGCGCACTCGACGTGGCTCCGAATCTTAACCGTGAGTCGTTGGTCGCAGGAATCGAAGCGATACCGCGCTTTTCTAAGAAAAAGCTCGAGGCGTACGCTTCTCTGCTGCCTATAATCGCCGAGCATCTGGAGATAAACGACCTTATTGCAGAGAGCGATATGACACTCGGGCAACTCGTCAAGAGATATATAAAGGATAATATTTCAACGAAAATAACGCTGAACGAGCTTGCGCTGAAAATGCATTGCAGCACGGTTACTCTCACCGAGCATTTTAAAAGGGAATTCGGTATAACCATTGTAGAATACGTAAATCAAAAAAGGATACAAAAAGCAAAGCAGCTGCTTCAAAACAGCAGCCTTTCAATACGAGAGATATCCGAAACGTGCGGATTTTCGAGCGTGGAGTATTTTTCCCGAAGTTTCAAGGAAAGCGTCGGGCAGGCGCCCAGCGTATGGCAAAAGCATCGCAATTAGAACAATATTGCTCAAATATTAAACAATATTGCCCGAATTAAGCCAAATACACGAAAAACTTTCAAAAATATGCTATAATCCACCATAGGAAGCTTTTATCCCAAGGAGGCAAAATCTATGACACTCACGTACATAACAAACGGCAAGATCGTTCTTCCCGACTCGCTTGTCACCGGCAAGGCGCTTGCCATCGACAGCGACAGCGGCAAGATCGTCGGTATCGTTGACACCGCGCCCGCAGGTGCAGACGTGATCGACGCAAACGGCGGATATATTGCGCCCGGACTCGTGGATATTCACATCCACGGCTATCTCGGTGAGGACACCTGCGACGCAAAGCCCGATGGCATCAGAAAGATGGCTTACGGCATTGCAAAAAACGGCGTTACGTCCTTCCTTCCCACGACAATGACCGTGGCAAAGGACGAGATAATCGCCGCGCTCAACGCGGTTCGCTCGCTCAAAGAGGAGAGCAAAGCCTGGGACGGCGCCGAGATCATCGGCGTTCACGCCGAGGGTCCGTTTATCAACCCCTCTAAAAAGGGCGCGCAGGCAGAGGAGAACATTCTCACCCCCGACGCCGATTTCTTGATCGAAAACTCTGACATTATCACCTCTGTTACTCTCGCTCCCGAAATGGACGTGGACCACAGGTGTATCAAAAAGCTCGCGGCAGAATCGAACATACTCGTTTCGATGGGACATACCGACGCGAAATTCGAGGAGGCAATGTCCGCAGCGAAGGATGGCGTAAACCACGCAACGCATCTATTCAACGCTATGTCAGCCCTCGCTCACCGCAATCCCGGAGTAGTCGGCGCGGCTCTCGCATCTGAAAACGTTTCCGTCGAGATCATCGCGGACACATTCCACATAAATCCCGGACTTTACTCGCTCGTTGCAAAATTAAAGGGCGACAAGACCGTTCTCATCACCGACTGCACCAGAGCCGGCGGTATGCCCGACGGCGAATACACTCTCGGCGGACAGCCGATATTCTTAAAGGGTATCGAATGCCGCCTTGCAGACGGCACCATCGCAGGAAGCGTGCTTAAGCTCAATGATGCGGTAAGAAACGTGCTTAACAACACCCCCCTTCCCGTAAATGAAGTCTTTAAGATGGCATCGCTCAATCCTGCCACAGCTATTCACTGCGAGGATCGTATCGGCTCGCTCGAGGCAGGCAAGGACGCTGACGTTATCATCACCGATGAAAATATCAATATCGTAAGAACTATTAAGAAAGGAAGAACCATTTATGCTACTCAAGGTTAATGCACCGCTCGATCCCGGCTTTATGCCGATGTCCGTAGTATACCGCGATTTCGAGGCCGCAGTTAAGGCGGCAGGCGGCGAGCCGCTTACTATCGCGCTTGAAAGAAACGGCGGTCTTATCTCTACCTTCACCGTTGAGGTATACAAGGACGGTACCGGTCACGACGAGGAAAACTATGCGTTCATCGAGAGAATCGTCAAGACGCTTCTTTGGGCTCGCGGCGGCTTCAAGGTTACCGTTGCAGGCTCAAAGCTTATCGCAGACAGACTTGCGGCTGACTACTCCGTAGGCGGCGCACGCGATTTCGACCGCGACTTTATGGCGGGCGTTTACGAATCCGAGTTTGAGGTGGTACACGTTCCCTTCGATAAGGCTCCCGAGGCAAAGGAAGCCGCATCTCCCGTAGGCCGTCATCTCGACGGATGCCGCATCGGCTTTGATGCAGGCGGAAGCGACCTCAAGGTAAGCGCAGTTGTCGAAGGCGAGGCTACTTATTCCGAGGAGGTTGTTTGGTTCCCGAAGCTCCAGAACGATCCTTCCTATCACTACGAGGGAATTATGGACGCGATGAAGACCGCAGCATCCAAGATGCCGCGCGTTGATGCTATCGGCGTTTCCACCGCAGGCGTTGTTGTAGGCAACCGCATCATGATCTCCTCCCTCTTCCTTAAGGTAAAGAACGAAAATCCCGAGGCATTCGAGAAGGTCGTTAAGAATATCTACACCGACATAGCGAAGGAGCTTGGCAACGTACCGATCGAGGTTGCAAACGACGGCGACGTTACCGCGCTCGCAGGCGCTATGGACCTCAATGACAATAACGTACTCGGCGTTGCCATGGGTACGAGTGAGGCAGGCGGCTACGTTGACGGAAACGGCAACATCACCGGCTGGCTCAACGAGCTTGCATTCGTTCCCGCTGACTTCAACAAGGACGCTATGGTTGACGAGTGGTCCGGTGACTACGGCTGCGGTGTTAAGTACTTCTCGCAGGATGCAGTTATCAAGCTTGCTCCGGCAGCGGGCATCGAGCTTGACGAAAACGCATCTCCCGCAGAAAAGCTCAAGGTAGTTCAGGGACTTATGGCAAATGGCGACGAGCGTGCGGCGAAGATCTACGAAACCATCGGCTCGTACTTCGGCTACGCAGTTGCTTACTATGCTCTCTTCTACGATATCAAGCACGTTCTCCTTATGGGTCGCGTTTCCTCCGGTGAGGGCGGAAACATTCTTCATAAGACCGCCGAAAAGGTACTTGTCGAGGAATTCCCCGAGCTTGCAAAGAAGATCACCATTCACCTTCCCGATGAAAGCAGCCGCCGCGTTGGTCAGTCCATCGCAGCAGCAAGCCTTCCCAAGGTAAAATAAAACAGAAAGCCTATCACACTGCCGTGATAGGCTTTTTTATCTTGGGCTTTAGAAAATAGGCAAATAAAATTATTTTCTATTGAAAATATGCAATAATACAGCCGAAACCACAATTTGCGCGCATATTACCGCAAGGTAAAAATAAAGCTCAAACACAATTACGTAACCTGCAGAAACGGCAATAGAAATAATCGTTCCTGTAACGATTGACCACCAAGCCCACTCGCTTTTTCTTTTGTCAAACAATAGAATAATAGCATAGCCTGCAAAGACGGCGGCAAGGCAAAGCGTCCATACTCTTATATCAGGCAATAAAACAGCGAAAACAAGCAGATTGATTACTAACCAACCGTTTGACAACAGGTGCAAAAAACGCTTCAGCTTAATGTTAGGATTATTTTGTGGCGAAACGTATTTATCGTAATCTTTTTTCACAGCTCCACACTCTTTCAGCTTTTTTGCGCTATAAATCGCTTCAATTTCAACAAGGTGCAATAGCGGTAATTAATAAATGAACGGCGAATATCATCGAAAGTCATCTGCGTTCTCCAAAATATAATTATACAGTAGCTCCAACGTTGGATTTTCAACGTGCTGATAATAAAACTCCTCTTCCTGCTCGAAATCTATTCCCTTATTCTCCATTTTTTCAAGTACAGCTTGGAGAGACGAATCCTTTGTAGGTACTTTTGAACGCGGAAATTTTCTTTGTATTTTCTCCATTAGAACCAACGCCTCAGTATCGGCAATCTCACGAAAAGCTGCTTGCGTTTGAGCAAAATTAAGTCCGTTGTACGTTAGATAATGCTCTATACCGTCGGAATTAACGTCGGTAATAAGCTGATCGATAAGATATACGGTTCGCTCCGAAGCTGTAAGAACGTTCAAAAAATTTCCATTACCGCAAAGCTCATTTAAATGCTCAGAAATAGCCGGCAACAAATCGTCTTTTGGTAATTTTAAAATATCATTAATATTCATACTGCAAGATTCAGGCGAAAGCAGATTCTGATTAGCATTGAAGCTCATCGATGCGGGAACATCGTTTTGAACGTAATGCCTGTATTTTTCCCAAACATCTGTCAAACCATTTATTTTTGCAGATTCTTCATAGTTATCCTTGGCAGTGCAAAAGCGAATCAGGTATTCTTTTCCTTGCTCAACGTTTCCGCTCATAAATTCGTTTTCCGCCAAACGCAGATACAAGGTGGTAGTATTAGCAATTTGAGAAAAGGCGGTATGTGCAGTTGTCATAAAAACAATTCCCGCCTCATAATCACCGTTATCCACAAACTGCGCTCCGTGAGCAACGAACAAATCGCCAATACCGAAATATTCCCTATAATCGTTAGCTAATGATGCAAGTTGTGTTTTTAGCTGTGATATATCTTTTGATTTTTTATATTCTTTTTCAGTTGTGGTTAAACGTTCAATAAACGTATACAATAAATTTTGGATGTTTTCCACTTTAGCATCACCCCTCTATTCCGATTATAGCATAAATCGGGTAAAAAATCAACCCCGTGCTCATTACGAGCGCGGGGGATTTTGCTTATTTAATAAGAAGCAACACGGGATCGAGTATCTCGACTCGCTTGTCGATAGCGTATACGCCGTCGCCGAGCGCCTCAAACGCTACGGGCACCTCGTCACCGTCGGGCGTAAGCGCCTTGATTTCGGTGGGCGCCTTTTCGAGATAAAGCGTAGCCTTCTCGATCGGGTCCATTCCAAGCGAATAGATCGCCGCGAGAAGTCTGCCGTCCTCAACATATCCGGCACGCAGGCATATCTCCTCGTCGCCGAGTGCGTATATCGGAAGTGCACCGGCACGCGAGAGAATGTCCACGAACTGCTTCTTTCTCGACTCGTTAAGGAACGCAAATCCCTCAACGTAATTGAACGTAGCCGTGGGCGAGCCACAGAATACTACGGAAAGCGCACCGTTATCACGTTTAAGCACAGTCGTCGCAGGTGCGAGCACCTGCTGATAGCCGTCAGCGCGTCTTACGTTATTTGAAAGAACCTCTGTGCGCTCGTTTGTAAGGGTAAGCTTCTTGTGATTTTTCTGCTTTGTGCAGTTCAGATGGCGTTCAACGTCAAAGCTTTCAGCGTGACACATTCCGAGGTCCCATTCAGTCGCATCGACGCCGAGATATTCGCCGTATCCGCGCTCGCAAAGAGCCTTTGCGGATGCGCCGTCCACGATAACGGTGTTTTCGAAAAGCGCCTTTATCTGATCATCGGTCATATCGCCGACCATGTTGTCCTCGATGATGTTCGCCTTTTCGCTGTTTTCAGAGAAGTAGAACGGAAGTCCCATTCTCCAAGGTTGAGCGTTACCCAGTCGCTGTTGTGGTAGTTTACAGCCTTCTGCGCGGTGAAGTCAAAATCGATCTGCTCAAGGAAATACGCGTTAAGACCTACCCAGCGGATATTTTTCGAGAGCTCGTGAAGCTTTTCGTAGAGTCCGCCGTGGCGCGCGAGAATATCGCGGTATGCCTTACCCGACGCCGGCTCAAAGGTCGAGGTTCTGGTGAGCCAATGCTTGGCACCGCTTGCTCCCTCCATAATGGATGCTATATAGTGAGCGTTAAGATAGCGTGCGCTCTTTGCATATCTGTTGAACGGAACGGTGTCGGTTTCGGCAAGAATTACGTCAACGCCGCGCTTTTTAAGCCTTGTACCGCAGATTGCCATATTGCGCATTTGGTTGCTGAACTCTTTTGCGGATACGGGCGTGTACTTACCGTTAGGAACGCGAACGATCGTCGGGTTACCCTTGCCGGCAAACTCCTTGCTCGTGAGGTCAACAGCCTCGCAAATGTGGCCGGAAGTGCAATTTGCGCCCTGAATCGAGGGGTCTATCTCATCAATAGCCGCTCTGAACACCTTTGCAGCGTTAACGAGCGCGTCTATCTGTGTGCTAACAAAAATTCTTGTGAGCTCATCGCTCTTATCGTGTGTGGTAACGTGCTTCCAAAGCTCCTCGCGTGTCATAGACGTACCAGCACGGCGGTTGAACTCCGCCATATGTAAGGGACAAGCACAGCCGCGACCGGGACGAAGCATAAGTCTGAAGTCGTCATCAAGCATCATAACCGCCGGCTTTTCCTTGGCAAGCGTGCGAAGGACGTCCGAAAAATGAGCGAGGAAATCCTTGTCCATAGGACAGCAGGTGTGCTTCGCTTCACCGTCGTTAAAGTCGATAAGCTTCTGGAAAGGGTTATCCGTGATCGGATATCCGTGACCGATAGATGCCTGAATGAGTATACCGCTCTGAACACCCTTTTTTGCGAGTGCGTCGCGGTAGCGTGCATAAAGCTTTGCCATCTTGCCGGCTTTATCCCAAACGGGATTACCCTCGGGCGTAAGCGTCATTATGAAAAGCGGCATTTGCACCACTTGACGCTTGACCTGATCAACGATGTCGGCTACCCTTGCCTCAAACTCGTTTTCGACGAGCGGCATCATAGAAAACCGTACAGCATAATGTTAAATCTCCTTTTAACATAACAAAATTTTCAGGTGATCGGCAACCCGCCAATCGCCTTAACTACAGTGTATCACGCTATACGGAAATAGTAAAGTATATTTTCTGCAATATATTAAAATAATGTGTAGATCAGCCGCTTATCTTAAGCGTTTGTCCCGGTGCAATGCTGTACGGTACACCGTCAACGTCAAAATAAAGCGTGTAGAGCGTGGGGTTGTAAACGGTCTTGCCGTCGGCGCTGTATACGAGGCGCTTATAAGCCTCGACGTACTCGTATATCTCCATATTTGTCGCAAACCAAATATCCTCGCCCGATGCGAGCTTTCCGCATATAGCCTCGATATGCTCCCAGTTATCGTTTCGGTCAAACTCGTAGCTGTGTCCCCAGATATAGAGAAGCCGGGGACGTCTGCTTGCAACATACACCTTCGAAGATATGTCCGCATTTAAGAACTTTTCAATATACTCCATAATACTCGGATTATCATGGTGCGCACTCGGCGTCCACGCGTGGAAATCCTCGGGAAGCATAAAGGAATCATTGTCGCCCGCAAGCGTTCTCGCGTAAACGACGTCGAGCTCGGTCAGATACTGCTTTATCTGTGCGTAACTCGTCTGCGGCATCATGTATCTTATTCCCGTGTCGGGATATGCCATTCCGCGAATGATACGTCCGCACTTTTCCTCAAGCTCGAGTCTGCACTCGAGCGCCTCGCGTATTCCCTCGATCGGGCGCAAGGTGCCGTTTGCGCGGTGAAACTGACCGTGAATAGCTATCTCGTGTCCCTTTGAGAGAAAATATTCGTTTATTTCTTCTTTGGTAAAGTTAAACTTTCTGCCTGCCTCACAGTTGTGGTTAAACGTCGCTTTTATGCCGTAACGGTCGAAGATTTCGGCAAGTCGCTTATCCTGAATAACGCCGTCGTCATAGCTGAAGGTGACCGCCTTGCCCTTGCCCTCTGGGTATCTCATAAATACGTATCTCATAAGCATCTCCTTTTCATCGATAATCAAAATTCGCCTTCGGAGCGTCTGCCGCCCTCAAACTGAAGCAAAGCCTTTTTAACAGCAGCAACGCGCTCGGCATTGATCTTTTTTATTCCGTCACTGTCATACATAAGATGACCGTTTTCGTCTGTAGCGACAGTAGGACAGAGCCATCCTCCCTCATCGTGCTCGTTCCACGCATAAACCAACAGCGTGTTAACCTCGGTTTTTTCGATTACCTTAGGCTGCTCCATATACGTTAGCGCATCTATAAGATGCTCCTCGATATTCGTCGCACTCGGCAGCTGCGCCCAAGCGTTATTCTTTATCGAGGTCCACGAAACCGGATTAACGTACCGCGGCTCGGGATTCCAACCAAGCGACACCACCGGCACGTACTGCGCTCCGCTGTCATTCCACTCTTTCCACTTGGTGTAAGCAGCATCCATAACCGTCGTAAATGGGGCGTCATCCGCGCCCGGAATCGCATAGGCGGATATGGCATCGGCGCCGATATCGCCCGCTGTTTCGGCGGATGCATTCATAACCACCGTGTACGGCTCCGGAACACCGATCGTATGTGCAAGCTCGCGGTAAAAGCGAATATCCTCGCCAATCAGCTCAAGCGTTTGCGGATAGACAATATAATACATCAGCGGTCTTCCGCCAAGCACCGTCATATAATAATCTTCCCTAAACAGGCGCTCCATCTCCGAATGGGCAAACTCCTTGCCAATAGCATTGCCGTCCATACACGCGCACATTTTAACATCATTTTTATAGCGACTTTGGGTGTGGAATTCACGCGGTCTTCATCGCATCTTTATACCATACGTATGCAAAATATTCTATTCCCGCCTCTATCGCATACTCCATTTCCCTCTCGAATATCTCCATATTATATTCGGGAATTATTATCTTACCGTCCGCGCTCACATCCGCGAAAAACGGAGCTCTGGAGTGGAAGCGTGCAGGCGAGAGTGATCGCTCGACCTGAGAAACCACACTGTTTGGAACTCCGTCGTGAGTAGTCCACGCATCCCAGCGAATAGCTCCGATAACAGCCCTTTCGCGACGGGTAATATTTTTCTCATTTGACATAGCGTTATCCTCCCGACCCCTGTTTCACGTTCATTATAGCACACACGCACTTATTTTTCAAGAAGTGAGCAATTTTTTCAGAAAAAACAAAAAGCACTTGCTCCCGCAAGTGCTTTTTAAACACATACATTATGCAAACCGCTTGTTACTTCATGGCTCTGTAGCCGTACAGCCACTCGCCGCCATCGTGAAATACCGCACGCATACAGAATATTCCGTTGCAGTAAAAATGGTCCCATCCGCCGCCATACACGACCGCGCTTCTTCCCTCGCCGAAGCAGCTCCATTCCGCACAGTAATGAGAGTCATACGATGCGCCGAGCTCACACGGCAAGGTCGCCCACGGATTCTTTATATCGTATCCAAGCTTTGCGACGAAGCCCTTTCCGCTTTGACCGTAGCTATGATTCGACGGCGTTTCATACGCGAGCATATTGCCGAAAACCTCAAAGCGGCTATGCTCCTCTGAAAATACGATTCCGTCCATAAACTCCCACGTGTTTCCGAAAATATTTTCGATTCCGCGGTAAATGAACGAAGAGGTATGAGCGTTTGCCGACGGTCTTCCGTTTATATAGCGCATAGAATCGCATCTGCCGGAAGCTTGAGCCGAGGAGTACACACGCGTCTTGCCTTCTTCGAATCTGATCGGCTCACCGCTCAAGGTAAGCTTCAGAAGATCGCCGTCGCGCTCCATAGAAACAAGCGTACGCGGATCACTGATAACCCACTCTGAGGCTGTATGATCATCGGCATAGATCACGCTTCCGATCTCCACCGTTTCCCATCGCCAATGGTACGGAACCGTGGCCGTGTTGGACACACCCGACTCCGCGCAAATGCACTCAACGTGGCTTGCGTAGGGAACGTAGCTTACGCCGCTGTTTACGCTTTGCGAATCGAGAGTGGCACATTCAACAACGAAAAGATGCTGAAGTGCAAGGTATGTGTATATCGAGCATAGGCTGAAGCCGACAGAATCGCAGCCGTCCTTAAATTCATCAATAGAATGATTTCTGCAAGGGATCTGACCGGTCGCGGAAACCAGACCGCTTTTCCAGTCGCAGCCTTCATATTTTGCTATGTAGCGGTGACTTAACACTTCTCCCTTTTCGCCCACGAACCACGGCTCTATTTCAAAGCCATCGTGCTTGTAGCCGGAGATCATCCACTCTTCCGTGTCACCACTCACCGTTCTTTTAAAATAAAACGGCGGAATTTCTATAAATGTATTTTTATCGCGAGAAAAGCCGTTATCGTCCGAGTAAACAACGCTGCCGTCCGATAGGATATTGCACTCTTTTATTTCCGACCACGGGTAGCAACTGTCAAAGTCGGAAAACGCGACGTCATCGCCGACCTGTTGTCTGTATTCAAGATGTGCCGCATCGCATATGCGTGTCACATTCGGCGCTGAGTCTGACGGAGTAAACCGAATACCGTAAATCTTCTTGTCCATATAGCCACCGCCTTTCTGTGCTTATTATAACATAAGCTCACCTGCTTTTCAAGTGAGATATCGCCCTATTTAGTGAGATATTGCTTCATTTGCCCGAGAAAAAACAAAAAGCA
>JAZQZL010000059.1:0-3654 GCA_045634005.1 Candidatus Flemingiibacterium sp.
TAGAGGCTTTTGCCGTTGGGAAATCCCGCGTGCCGCTGAAGGGTCCCTTGTGCAAAGGGAGCTGTCACCGAAGGTGACTGAGGGATTGTTTTGTCGAAACTCAAAGTTTACAATCCCTCCGTCACGGCATACGCCGTGCCACCTCCCTTTACACAAGGGAGGTTAAAGTTAGTCGCCGCATTTGCGGCAGTAGGGCAGATTTGCGTGTGTCAGACAATTCAGAGGGCGTTAGCCCTGCCAGCACCACGCCTTTACAGGGCGGAGCAAACCACCGGCTTAGCCGGTGGTCATAATTTTAGAAATGCGCAGATAAACGCGGATTTGACTAAAATCCCCCTTGACAAACAGCCCCTCTCGGTGTATAATATAATTTAGGTATGTAATATAACGCATATCGCGTAAAAATATAACTCTTAGGAGGAACTAACAATGGTTGAATCTCGCAAAAAAGAGCTTTCGCGTATAGCTTATCAGATTCGCCGCGGTGCTCTTGATGCTGTTTATTCTGCAGCAAGCGGACATCCGGGTGGATCGCTTTCTATCGCGGAAATTCTTACTTATCTCTACTTTGAGGAAATGAACGTGGATCCCAAGGATCCCCAGAAGGCTGACCGCGATCGCTTTGTGCTTTCGAAGGGTCACGCTTCTCCCGGCATATACTCGACTCTCGCTCACCGCGGATTTTTCCCCGTTGAAGATCTTAAGACGTTCCGTCAGCACGACAGCGTGCTTCAGGGACATCCCGATATGAAGCATATCCCCGGCGTTGATATGACCACCGGTTCTCTCGGTCTTGGTATCTCTGCCGCTTGCGGTATGGCTCTCGGTGCAAAGCTTAACGGTATTAACAACCGTGTATGGACTGTACTCGGCGACGGTGAGTGCGAGGAAGGTCAGGTTTGGGAGGCAGCTATGTTTGCCGCTCACTATAAGCTTGACAACCTCTGTGCATTCGTTGACTGGAACGGTCTTCAGATCGACGGTCCTATCGACGAGGTTATCAGCCCCGCTCCGTTTGAATCCAAGTTCGAGGCGTTCGGCTGGAACGTAATTTCCATCGACGCTCACAATCTCGACGAGATCGAGGCGGCTGTAAACGCTGCAAAGGCATGCAAGGGTAAGCCTACCGCAATTATCGCAAAGTCTACCAAGGGTAAGGGCGTTTCCTACATGGAAAACAACGTTGCATGGCACGGCGCAGCGCCGAAGCAGGAACAGTACGAGCAGGGCGCAGCCGAGCTTGACGCTGTTATTGCATCCTTGAACTAATGGAGGTAGATGAAAATGGCAGATAAAATAGCTACTCGTGAAGCATACGGCGCGGCTCTTGCAGAGTTCGGCGCAAAATACGAAAATCTTGTAGTTCTCGACGCAGACCTTGCGGCAGCTACCAAGACGGGCGTTTTCAAGAAGGCGTTCCCGGACAGATTTTTTGACTGCGGTATCGCAGAGGGCAATATGATGGTTGTTGCGGCAGGTCTTTCCACCGCCGGCTTCATTCCGTTTGCAAGTACCTTCGCAATGTTCGCAGCAGGCAGAGCGTTCGAGCAGGTTCGTAACGCTATCGGCTACCCGCACCTTAACGTAAAGATCGGCGCAACTCACGGCGGTATCTCCGTTGGTGAGGACGGCGCTACCCACCAGTGCCTCGAGGACTTCGGTACTATGCGTACCATCCCCGGTATGGTTGTTATGCAGCCCGCAGATGCTGTTGAAGCACGCGCTATGGTTGAGGCTGCTATCAAGCACAACGGTCCTTGCTATATGCGCTTTGGCCGCTATGCTGTTCCCACCCTTTTCGGCGACGACTACAAGTTCGAGCTTGGCAAGGGCGTTGTAATGGCAGACGGTAAGGACGTAACCCTCGTTGCAACCGGTCTTATGGTTGAGCAGGCTCTCATCGCTCGCGATCTTCTCGCTGCAGAGGGCATCAGCGCTCGCGTTGTTAACATCCACACCATTAAGCCTCTCGATGCTGAACTTATCAACAAGTGCGCAGCAGACACCGGCGCTATCGTTACCGCAGAGGAGCACAACATCATCGGCGGTCTTGGCTCGGCAGTTTGCGAGTGCGTTGCGGCTGTTAAGCCCGTACCGGTACTCCGCGTTGGCGTTGAGGATCAGTTCGGTCGCTCCGGTAAGGTTCCTCCGCTGCTTGAGATGTACGGTCTTACTGCGGCTAATATCGCGGCAAAGGCAAAGGAAGCAATCAAGCTTAAGTAATTTGGCTTCAGATAAAGTAAAATTTTCTGTAAACATACCGTCGGTGCTCTTGCACCGACGGTTTTTTTGTGGTAGAATATCTACAATATTATATTTGATTTTATGAGGTGATTACTGTGAATGTTTTATCCATAGGAAATAGCTTTTCAACCGATGCACAGCGTTACATATACAGAATCGGAAAGGCGGATGGCGTTACTGTTACTACCTTTAATCTTTACATAGGCGCTTGCTCTCTTTCAGAACATTTCAGAAACATGTTAAACGATGCAAAGCTTTATGAGCTTGAAATGAACGGACAGAGCACGGGATTTTTCGTTTCCCTCAAAGAGGCACTTCTTAACCGAAATTGGGATGTTGTCACGATTCAGCAGGTAAGCGGACAGTCGACGAATTACAATACTTATCAGCCTTATCTCAATAAGCTGATTGAGTATATCAGACTTTGTGTTCCCAAGGCAAAAATAGCGCTCCAGCAGACGTGGGCGTATGAGGAAAACAGCCACCGCCTTACAGTAGAGAAGGGATATGAGCATCACGCAGATATGCTTCGTGATATAAAAGCTGCGTATCAAAAGGCCGCAGAGGAGTCAGACGTAGATTTTGTTATTCCGTCAGGCGAGCTTTTCGGGCTTCTCTGTGATTTGGGCATCGGAAAGATACACAGAGATACTTTTCACGCAACTCTCGGCGCCGGACGTTATGCACTCGGACTGCTTTGGTACTCTGTTTTGACGGGTAAAGACGTTAAAAACAATACCTTCTCCGATTTTGACGAAGAGATTACGGCAGAGCAGGTTGAAATTATAAAGAAATGTGTTTCTGACGTGATAGGTTAACGGAGGAACGGATGGAAAAGGAAAAGCTTAATTCAGAAGGTATGAGCTTCGGCGACCTCGGAAAAAAGTTCGAGAACTTCTGGTACCATTACAAAATACAGACGATAATCGCGCTTGTGCTTATCATAACGCTCGTTATATGCACAACACAGCTTGTCCGCCGTGATGAGTACGATTACTGCATACTTTACGCAGGTCCCGCTGTTTTGGCTGTGCAGGACGTCACGTATATGAAGGACGCGTTCGAGCAGCTTGGCTCGGATTTTGACGGAAACGGCGATGTTGTAGTAACCTTCGACGATATCGTAATTCTGTCACCCGAGGAGCAGGAGGCTGCCAACGCGGACGGTGCGGTCTTTAAGCCGGATTTCGTACAGCAGTCGATGACGCAGTATTATCAGCAGATAGTCGGCGGTGACGCAGTCGTTTGCCTTCTTTCGCCGTATATGTACGACATCGTGCACGATGCGGACGGATTCCTGCCGCTTAGCGAGGTGCTTGAAAGCGTTCCCGAGGACGCGTACGATGAGTGTGCACTCGTGCTTGCGAACACCGATTTCGGTAAGTATTTCAACGGTATAAACGATCTTCC
>JAZQZL010000060.1:0-6571 GCA_045634005.1 Candidatus Flemingiibacterium sp.
CAAGAGCTTCTGCGAGCCTGTCGCGCTTGCTCCGCTTAACGTGATAAGCGAGGTTGCAACCCCCGTTTCGATGGCGTTCCGTCATTACGGTAACATCATCTCGGGTAGCGTAATCTCGGTGCTCATCGCAGCGGCACTCGGAGGACTTTCGAAGATGGTTCTCGGATGGCTCCCCGGATTTCTCGCGGATATACCGCTTTTGCAGGTGGGCTTACCGGCGGTGCTGTCGATATACTTCGACGTGTTCAGCGGATGCCTTCAGGCGTTTATCTTCGCGATGCTGACGATGCTCTACGTATCGGGCGCATTCGCGGTGGACGATTGGGAAGCGCTTAAGGCTAAAAAGGCGGCAAAGAAGGCCGGAAAGGCACAGTAAAGGGACGCGGTCGCTTTTTGAAGGGACGCGGTTGCTTTTTGAAGGGACGCGGTCGCTTTTTGAAAAAAGCCCGGCAAAAAACTATAAATCAAACAGCTTCACATCTTTGGCGCTATGCCAAAAGGAAGTTGCCAAAAGCCCCGTGGATTGGGGCGGATAATTAAGTTAAAAATAAATTTTTATAAATTTTACGGAGGACAAAACTATGTTAGAACTCGCAATCGGTATTATTCTTGGAGCTTGCGCACTTGGTGCAGGTATGGCAATGATCGCAGGTATCGGCCCCGGTATCGGTGAAGGTAACGCAGTTGCAAAGGCCTGCGAAGCTATCGGACGTCAGCCTGAGTCGAAGGGTGCTGTAACCACCACGATGCTTATGGGTTGTGCGATCGCGGAGACCACCGGTCTTTACGCGCTCGTTATCGCGATCCTTCTTATATTCCTTGCTCCCGGCAGATTTGTTGATATACTTCTCTCCAACATCGGTTAATTTCACGGGTGAAGCTTAATGGGCAATATGGAAGTAATTTCCGTTAACCTCTGGCAGATACTCGTAAGCCTTGCTAACCTGCTTATACTGTTTCTTATGCTTAAGAAATTCCTTTATAAGCCGGTAATGAAGGTGATCGACGGACGCCGTGCCAAGATCGAGGGCGACTATGCCGCCGCAGACGAGGCAAAGCGTGCTGCACTTGAGTCAAAGACGGAATATGAAGAAAAGCTCTCGCACGCCGAGGCGGACGCCGATGCTATGCGTAAAGCGGCATCTGACGACGCGAAGCGTCACGGTGACAAGCTTGTTGCCGAGGCACGAGAAAAGGCGGACGGTATCATCGCCGCCGCAGAGGCAGAGATCGAGCTTGATAAGAAGAAGGCAAGAGCCGAAATGAAGCGAGAGATCGCGGACGTTTCGGTAAAACTCGCCGAAAAGATCATCGAGCGCGAGCTTGATGCGGATACTCACCGTGAGCTTATCGACTCGTTTACCAAGGAAATTGGTGAATAATTATGGTAAGTATAGCTGAAGAGTATGCAGCAGCCCTGTTTACGCTTGCTGCAGAGGAAAACCAAAAGGGCGACGTAGCAAAGTCGCTTGAAGCTCTCCGAGATATTATCGCCGAAAACGGCGAGTACGTGGAGCTTCTCTGTGCGCCGAGCATCCCGCTTGACGAGCGTCTTACACTTATCGACAAGGCGTTTGGCGAGTATATGCACGAGTACGCGGTGTCGTTCGTAAAGCTTCTTTGCGAGCGCGGACACGTTCGCGAGCTTGACGAGTGCATCAAAGAATACCTGAACCTCTACGATGCGGCGGACGGTATTGCAACGGCATACGTCACAAGTGCGGCAGAGCTTGACGAAAATGAGCGCGCAGCACTCATAGCGAAGCTTGAAAAGAAGCTTATGCGCAAGGTTGAGCTTGTGTGCGACGTTGACGCGACTATACTCGGCGGCGCTATAATAAAGGTTGACGGAGCTATAATGGACGGCAGTCTTAAGACGAAGCTTGCAGACGTAAGTCAGATAATCGCAGGCTGAAAATCGAAGAAAGGAACATTGCGAAAATGAATCTTCGACCCGATGAGATCGGAAATATAATTAAAGATCAGATCAAAAACTATAAATCGCGCATCGAGATGACCGAAACCGGCAGCGTAGTGCTTGTGGGTGACGGTATCGCGCGAGTTTACGGACTTAAAAACTGTATGGCAAACGAGCTTCTTGAGTTTGACGACGGAAGCTTCGGTATGGCGCAGAACCTCGAGAACGAAACCGTTTCCGTTGCGCTTCTCTCGAACGAGAACTCCATTCGTGAGGGCTCTACCGTAAAGCGTACCGGTAAGGTACTCTCCGTTCCCGTAGGCGAGGCTATGCTCGGACGCGTAGTTGACGCTCTCGGACAGCCTATCGACGGCAAGGGTCCGATCGAATACAGCGAAACACGCCCCGTTGAATCGGAGGCTCCCGGTATTATCGAGCGAAAGAGCGTATCCGTGCCGCTTCAGACGGGCATCAAGGCTATCGACTCGATGATCCCGATCGGCCGCGGTCAGCGTGAGCTTATCATCGGTGACCGTCAGACCGGTAAGACCGAGATCGCTATCGACACGATAATCAATCAGAAGGGACAGAACGTCCTTTGTATCTACGTTGCTATCGGCCAGAAGAACACATCCGTCGTTCAGATAGCAAACGAGCTTCAGAGATGCGGCGCGATGGACTATACCATTATCGTTGCGGCATCTGCGTCTGAGAGCGCACCGCTTCAGTATATCGCACCCTATGCAGGCTGTGCGATGGCGGAATACTTCCGCGAGCAAGGTAGGGACGTGCTTATCGTTTACGATGACTTATCGAAGCACGCAGTCGCATACCGCGCACTGTCGCTTCTTATCAGACGTCCGCCGGGCCGTGAGGCATACCCCGGTGACGTATTCTACCTGCACTCCCGTCTGCTTGAGCGCGCGGCTTGCGTTGCTCCCGAGTACGGCGGAGGCTCGATAACCGCTCTGCCGCTTATCGAAACACAGGCAGGTGACGTTTCGGCGTACATTCCGACCAACGTAATTTCCATTACCGACGGTCAGATATTCCTTGAAACAGAGCTGTTCCACTCGGGTATTATGCCCGCTATCAACCCCGGTATCTCAGTAAGCCGAGTCGGCGGTTCGGCACAGCTTAAGCCTATGAAGAAGGTTTCCGGTGAACTCAAGCTTCTGTACTCGCAGTACCGAGAGCTTGCGGCATTCGCACAGTTTGGAAGTGACCTCGATACGGACACCAAGGCAAGACTTGCACTCGGTGAGCGTATCGTTGAGGTGTTAAAGCAGGGCAGAAATTCGCCCGTTCGCGTAGGATGCCAGGTTGCTATAGTTTACGCGGTAACGCACGGCTTCCTCGACAAGGTTGCGGTTAAGAACGTAAGCGCTTGGGAATCGGCGCTCTACGAGCTTCTTGAATCGAAGTACGACGCGCTTCTTTCGCGTGTCGAGGGCGGCTCTTGGGAGCAGGCGGAGATCGACGAGCTTGAGGCAGCATACAACGAGCTTAACAGACTTCGCACCGACCTTCACGAAGTAAGAGGTAACTAACCGTGGGAGCTGATATTAAAGCACTCCGCGTCAGAATAAAGAGCGTTGACTCGACACTCCACCTTACAAAAGCGATGGGACTTGTCGCATCGTCGAAGATTCGCCGCGCTAACGAGGCGATGAAAAAGGGAAGAGAGTACGAGAGTGCGCTCGGCTCGTTCATATCGGCGCTTACCGCGTCGAGCGAGTGCCAAAAGAGCCCGTTTATGCGTATTCGCTCGGAGGACATCGCGCGTACACGCTTCGTTATCATCGCGGGTGACCGCGGTCTTGCGGGCGGATACAACGCGAATATCTTCCGTCTTGCAGCACAGTATAAGGGTGCTGAATTTATCCCGATAGGCAAGCGTGCGTGCGAGCGTTATCGCAAGGCGATCAACTCCTCGGAGCGTTTTGGCGCAGACGAGGCGTACGAGCTTGCGAAGGTGCTGTGTGCGGATTTTGCAAAGGGCGAGTACGACAGACTCGGTATAATCTCGACCAAGTACGAATCGATGATGACGCAGACGGCAACGGTTACGTGGATATTACCGCTGACTCGCGCAGAAGAAGCGACATCGACGGGAATGGTGTTCGAGCCGAACGAGCTTACGGTGCTTAACGCGGTTATGCCCGAATACGTTTCGGGAATGATCGTGGGCGCGATTCGCGAGAGCTTTGCCTCGGAGGTCGCGGCAAGACGTATGGCGATGGATTCTGCCGGAAAGAACGCGACGGCGATGATAGACGACCTGCAGCTTAAGTACAACCGCGCACGTCAGGGCGCGATCACGCAGGAGATCACCGAGATCGTCGCAGGCGCAGGCGAGTAAATTCGAGAGCATATAAGTATGCAATACAAAAGAAGGAAGTGATAGCTTTGGCTACAACACATAACGGCATTGTCGCGCAGGTCATGGGACCTGTAGTCGACGTGCGATTTGACGAGGGCGGACTGCCGGCTATATACAACGCGCTGACCATGCCGATCGGCGAGCGTACGCTCACCGTCGAGGTCGCACAGCACATCGGTGACAACACTGCGCGCTGCATTGCGATGGCATCTACAGACGGACTTCAGCGCGGTACGACCGTCACCGACACGGGCCACGCGATAAGCGTTCCCGTAGGCGACGTAACGCTCGGACGTATATTCAACGTCCTCGGCGACGCAGTTGACAACAAGCCCGCTCCAGAGGGATCTGAAAGATGGAACATCCATCGCGCGGCTCCCGAATACGACGAGCTTTCCACCGCAACCGAGGTGCTCGAAACGGGCATCAAGGTCGTCGACCTCATCTGCCCCTTCTCTAAGGGCGGTAAGATCGGTCTTTTCGGCGGCGCGGGCGTTGGCAAGACGGTTCTTATAATGGAGCTTATTAACAACATCGCCAAGGAGCACGGCGGTCTTTCCGTGTTCACGGGCGTTGGCGAGCGTACCCGTGAGGGTAACGACCTTTACAACGAAATGATACAGTCGGGCGTTATTGACAAGACCGCACTCGTGTACGGTCAGATGAACGAGCCGCCCGGAGCGAGAATGAGAGTCGCGCTCTCCGGTCTTACGATGGCGGAATATTTCCGCGACACCGAGGGTCAGGACGTGCTTCTCTTTATCGACAACATCTTCCGTTTCACTCAGGCAGGTAGTGAGGTTTCGGCGCTTCTCGGACGTATGCCGTCCGCGGTTGGATATCAGCCGACTCTTGCGACCGAAATGGGCGCGCTTCAGGAGCGTATCACCTCAACGAAGAAGGGCTCCATTACCTCTATTCAGGCAGTTTACGTCCCTGCGGACGACCTTACCGACCCTGCACCTGCAACCACGTTCGCGCATCTTGACGCGACGACGGTTCTTTCGCGTTCGGTAGCATCTCAGGGTATTTACCCCGCAGTTGACCCGCTCGAGTCAACCAGCCGCATTCTTTCGGCGGACATTCTCGGCGAGGAGCACTACCGCGTTGCGCGTGAGGTTCAGCGTATCCTTCAGCGTTACAACGAGCTTATGGACATCATCGCGATTATGGGTATGGACGAGCTTTCGGACGATGATAAGCTTCTTGTTGCAAGAGCGAGAAAGATTCAGAGATTCCTCTCGCAGCCTTTCTCCGTTGCAGAGAAGTTCAACGGCTTCGAGGGCAAGTACGTGCCGCTTGCTGAAACGGTACGCGGATTCGCGGAGATAATCGACGGCAAGCACGACGATCTTCCCGAGTCGGCATTCCTCTACGTCGGTACTATCGACGAGGCTGTCGAAAAGGCGAAGAAAATCGCGAACGCTTAACGGTGACGCAAGATGAACGTCTTTAATTTAAAGATATCCACTCCCGACGGCGATATGTTCGTCGGTGAGGCGGCAAAGCTCGATGTGCGCGGACTCGAGGGCGAGCTCGCGGTGATGGCAGGTCACGTGCCGTTTATGACGGCGCTGAAGCCCTGCGACTGCCGCATACTTCTGCCTGATGCAAACGAGCGCGTCGGTGCTTGTGAGGGCGGGCTACTCTCCGTTTCCGAAAACAACGTTACTCTCCTCGCAGGCGCGTTCAAGTGGCGCGAGGGATAACGAAGGGAAGCGCAAGGAGAACGTGAGGGGGAACGGTCGCTTTTTGAAAAAAGCTCCGCAAAAACTTTATATTGGTTTCGCCATAACATCTTAACGGAATATAAAAAGGGGTTCGGTATCGCTCTCGGTATCGAGCCCTTCGTTTTTTCACAGAGGCTTCGTGCACCGCGCCACGGGCAGTTGGGGACCTCGTCGGCACCCGTGCCGACACCCCAACGACCATTTAGCGGTACCGCACGATGGCAAACTCTCGTTAGAAGCAGGTGGGTGGCGCGCAGACGCTTCGCTGTGCGCGAAAGTTAGCCAAGCGGTAAAATAGCTGTAGGGACAGGCGTACCCGACTGTCCGCACTATACGCACTCATTTTCATGAAGCGAAGCGAGAAAATGAGTGCCACCCTACGAACACTCTGTGGTACGAAGCTTACGGAAGTACGTTGTTCCGAGCTGGGGCGAGGTGATAAGGCTACCTATTGCATATATTTCAGCCACGGAAAAGGGGGGTACAAGGGGGTGGAAAACCAGCGGCGATGAGCTGGTTGTCCATCCCCTTGCGTTCTCC